>JAAANZ010000014.1 GCA_009909065.1 Alphaproteobacteria bacterium
CGAAATGGGATTATCTGCCCCGTGCGCTACGGGCGACCCGGCACCGTCAAGCAGCGCTATTATGACTGGATCAAGCGCGGTATTTTTCTCGATATTTTCAACGCATTGAACGATGACCCGGACTTTGAATGGCTGTCGATCGACAGTACGGTGATCCGCGCGCACCAGCACGCCGCGGGCGCGCCGCTCAAAAAGGGGGGCGCTGAAGCCTAGGGCCTCGGGCGTTCAAAAGGCGGCCTGACGACCAAGCTGCATGCCGCCTGCGATGCCCTTGGGACGCCACTGAAATTCATCTCCTCGCCCGGCCCTCGCGGCGACGTTCTCTATGCGGCAGACCTGATCGAGGGTTTCCGGCCGGACTATGTCATCGCCGAGCGGGCCTATGACGCTGAACACTTCCTCGACGCGATCTACGAGGCCGGCGCCAAACCTGTCATTCCGCCGCGCCACAACCGGAGACATCCGCACCCCGGCGCCCCACGTCCGACGGCAACTTGTCTCCGTATTGATTGATTGCCGTCACTGAACCTGTCGCCGTAGTCATTCTAAGTTGCCTACCCCGCATCACCTTCTGACAAATAGTCTGCCAGGCAATCGAATTGGTCAGGTTGTCACTTTGGAAGCTACGCACTCGGAACGTGATCGGTCGTGCCACAAAGTTCCTGTTGTCTATAAGAGAGCGCTTGGTCTGGCGCACCGCAGGCCGGTGCGTGTAAATTGCGTGTAACCAAACCCGTTGTGCATCCCGCCGCCTCAAATTAACTCAATATTCTCAAGGTATTAAATGGTGGGCGGTACTGGGATCGAACCAGTGACCCCTACGATGTCAACGTAGTGCTCTACCGCTGAGCTAACCGCCCGGGACACAGGCACGCAGTGCCCGCAAATCGAGAAGCGCGTCTATCGCCTGTCATCGCGCCAGCGTCAAGTCTGCGGGTGCGCCGGCGGCATAGGCGCGCTATCCTGGCTACGGACGGTTTCCGCTGCGAAGGAGAATTTTCAGCCATGCAAGCCATCCTGGTCGCTCTTTTGGCCGGCATCGGCCTTGCCCTTGCGGCCCTTTCGGGCATGCGGCTTGTCGGCCTGCATGCCGATCGCGGCGTTCACAGCGTGGTCCTGATCGCGATTGCCGTGTTCTATGTCGTCTTCGCGGTCGAGCATGGCGAGGCCGGTGAAATCGCCTTCCAGAGCCTCTTGGCCCTTGCCTTCACCGCGCTTGCGCTTCTCGGCTATCGCCGTTCGCTCTGGTGGGTGGTGGCCGGGCTCGCCTTGCACGGCGTCTATGACATCGCGGTCCACGGCCATGGCGCCAATCCCGCGCCCGACTGGTGGGGGCCGTTCTGCCTTGGCGTGGACCTGATGCTGGCGCTTGGCCTGGCCGTGTGGATTCGCCGCGGCGCCGTGCGCGCCTGAAGGCCTCAGGCCGCCATGACGCGATCGACCTCCTCGACGATTTCGCGCAGATGGAAGGGCTTGGAGAGCACCTTGGCACCGGCCGGTGTCGGGGCGCCCGAGGCGAGCGCCACGGCGGCAAAACCGGTGATGAAGACGATCTTCATGGCCGGGTCGAGTTCAGCGCCGCGACGGGCAAGCTCGATCCCGTCGAGCCCCGGCATGACAATATCGGTGAGCAACAGGTCGAACACCTCGCGTTCAAGTGCATGCAGGGCGCCTTCCCCGTCAGAAAAATCCTGCACCTCATGGCCCGCGCGCTTCAGGGCCGCCGCGAGGAAACCGCGCATCGAATCATCGTCTTCGGCGAGGAGGATCTTGGTCATTTCGGGTTCCGTGTCCGGCCAAACGTAGTATGACAAGTAGCCCGCGTGGAGTAAATCGGCGATAAACACGCGTGCGGTGTCTTGACCTTTTCGCCGTTCCGAAAACCATATCTCTCATGACAGCCGCAGCCCCGCTTCAATCTCCCGAGCCCGACCCGCAGCGCGGTTATGCGGCGCCTTTCCGCCTGACCCGGCCGGAGGGCCCGGCCCTGCCCCTCCTGCTCGCCTCGCCGCATTCGGGACGGACCTATCCCGACAGCATGCGCGCCAGCCTGGCCGTGCCGCTGATCGAGCTCAGACGCACCGAGGACGCCTTCGTCGACGAGCTCTTTGCCGGCGCGGCCGGTCACGGCGCCAGCCTGATCGAAGCCAATTATGCGCGCGGCTTCGTCGATCTCAATCGCGACCCGCTCGAACTCGACCCCGACATGTTCATTGACGGCCCGCCGCGCAGATGTGGCGCGCCGGGCGCCCGGGTGCAGGCGGGCCTTGGCTGTCTGCCGCGCGTGGCCGCCCGCGGACGTGCGATCTACCGACAGCGCATGCGCAAGGACGAGGGCGAGCGCCGCCTTGCCGAGGTGCATGACGCGTATCACGGCGCGCTGACCGCGGAGATTGCCGCCCTGGTTTCGCAATTCGGCCAGGCCTTCCTGATTGATTGCCATTCCATGCCATCGGCGCAACCGGGCCGGCGCCAGCTGGCCGATATCGTTCTGGGCGATCGCTATGGCGCCAGCTGCACCAGCCGGCTGACCAGCCAGGTCGAACGCGAGTTCCGCCGCCTCGGCTACAGCGTCGTGCGCAACAGCCCCTATGCCGGCGGCTATACCACCACGAAATACGGGCGGCCCGGCATGGGTGTTCACGCGCTGCAGATCGAGATCCGCCGCGACCTCTACATGGATGAACGGCGCGTGGCGCGTCATGAGCGGTTCGACGCCCTGCGCACGGATCTCGACCAGGTGATCATGGGGCTTGGCGATTTCATTCGCCGCCACGCCTCCATGGGGGATTGAGCGGCCGCGACCCCAAAAAAAACGCCGTGCCCGAAGGCACGGCGAACAAGGTAAGGGAGGAAACGCCAAGAGGCGTTGCACCGTAGTGCACCTCCAAGAATATTGTGCGGCGCAAAAAGTTCAAGCCCCTTTCTGCCGCAGACGCGAAGAAAACATGGCTCCCGACGCGCCTGGCGCGAGGAGCCGCTCGCAGTGCCGGCCTGATTGGCGGTAACTTCAGGACGTTTCCGGCCCGGGCGAAGAATCAGCGCCCTGAAGTGTTGCCCTCACAGGTGCGGTGCACATCAGAGCAAATTCGAAGCCAACGCGATCATTCTCGAACGCAGACTCGCGCCAGAACGAGGATGCAAGGCGAGGGTCCCGAGTGCCACGAAAGACCGTTGCTTCAAACCCGGCACGCCATTTGCTTACCCGCTGTTCATATTTCCAGAAACGGGACGTTCCGTTTCTCGAACCCGTGTGAGGAGACGAAAATGGCCGATGATATCGATCTGCATGTGGGCAAGCGCCTTCGCCGTCGACGCCGGCTGCTGGGCATGACACAGCAGGATCTGGCCGGCCAGGTCGGCGTGCGCTTCCAGCAGATCCAGAAATATGAATGCGGCGCCAATCGCATCACCGCCTCGAGGCTGTATGACCTCTCGCGGGCGCTGAACGTTTCGGTGCAGTATTTTTTCGACGGCATCGTGCCGATGGATGCGCCGGCCAATGCCGCCAACGACGCCGAGAAGCTCGAAGGCGACATTCTTTCGCAGAAGGAAACCCTGGAACTGGTGCGCGCCTATTACCGCCTGGGAGAACGCCCGCGCAAGCGGCTCCTGGAACTGGCCAAGGCGCTGGAGGAGGATTCCAACGACCAGGCCGGCGGCGCGGCTTGACGCACGGGCCCGGGGCGCGCACACCCCTTGGGCGATGGCTGATACCTCCCGCGACCCAGAGGCGACGTGCCGCCTGATGCACCGACTGGCGGATGCGGCCGCCGCGGCGACAGAGCCGCATTTCCGCAATACGATTGCCCAAGACAAGGGTGAACACGCCTTCGACCCCGTGACCGAGGGTGACAGGGCCGGCGAACGCGCGATGCGCGAAATCCTGGCCGACGCCGCGCCCGATGATACTGTCATCGGCGAAGAATACCCCGCAAGAACAGGCACCAGTGGCTGGACCTGGTATCTCGACCCCATCGATGGCACGCGCGCTTTTCTCGCCGGACTTCCGACATGGACAACCCTGATCGGCCTGGCCGCGCCCGATGGCACGCCGGTCTTTGGCTGCATCGACCAGCCCGTGCTCGGCGAGCGCTATACCGGCTGGCCCGGCGGGGCCGAGCTTTTCCGGGCCGGGGACCGGACACGCACACCGATCCGTGTGTCGGGCTGCGCCGACCTGCGCCGGGCGGTGATTTCCACAACCGATCCCTTCCTGCTGGCGCCCGCCGAGGAAGGCGCCTGGACTCATCTGCGCCACACCGCCCGGCTGGCGCGTTACGGGCTGGACGCTTATGCCTATGCGCGCCTGGCGGCTGGAACGATCGATCTCGTGGCCGAAACCGGGCTGAAGCCCTGGGACACGGCAGCGTTGATTCCTGTCGTGCGCGGGGCCGGCGGACTGGCGATGAACTGGCAGGGCCGCCCGGCCGGCCATGGCGGGCAGATTGTCTGCGCCGCAAGCGAGGCCGTCATGGACCAGGCACTGCTGGCCTTGCGCCGCAGCGCGCAATGAGACGCTTGCCTTGCGCGCGCGCCGCGTCAAGATCGGGGAGAAAGGGTCAAAGGGACCAGGAGCAAAGGGGATTTCCCGAATGGCGAAACGCATTCACATCGCAGCGCTCGGCGCATTTGTCCTCGCCGCGGCCTGCGCCACACAGGACACGATCGCAATGAGCGAAAAGACGGATGAAAGCGGCATGGTCGATCGCGCTTCGGCGCCCGGTTCCGGCGAGCCGGAACGCGCGGAAATGAGCTCCGGGTCGGACAGGGAGGATCTAATCTGGCTCGAAGAGGTCGAGGGCGAGCGTGCGCTCAGCTGGGTGCGCGCCCAGAATGAGCGATCCCTCTCCATGCTCGAGAATGATCCCCATTATGCGCCCTTTTTCGAGGATGCGCTGGAAGTGATGACCTCCGACGAGCGCATTCCTTACGGCTCGGTGCGCGGCGGCCACGTCTATAATTTCTGGCAGGATGACGAAAATCCGCGCGGCCTCTGGCGGCGCACGCCGCTGGAGAGTTATCGCAGCGAAACGCCCGAATGGGAGACGGTGCTCGATATCGATGCCCTGTCGAAAGCCGAGGACGCCAACTGGGTGTTCAAGGGCGCGAACTGCCACGCGCCGCAAGACGGCGCCGGAACGGTCTGCCTGGTCTCGCTGTCCGATGGCGGCAAGGATGCCGTGATCCAGCGCGAATTCGACCTTGCCACGAAACAGTTTGTCGAAGGCGGTTTCGTGACCGGCGAGGCCAAGCAGGGCGCCGAATGGGTCAGCGGCGATACGCTCCTGATTGCCACGGACTGGGGCGCTGACGGAACCACGCTGACAGAGAGCGGGTATCCCTCCGTGGTCAAGCGCTGGACACGCGGAACACCGCTGGAAAGCGCCGAGACCGTGTTCTCCGGCGACCGGAGCGATGTCGGTGTCTGGCCGATGACGCTGAAAATGCGCGACGGACGTATCGTTGAGGGCGCTGTCGAGTCCGATACCTTCTTCACATCCAGCTACTGGATTTTCCCGGAGGCCGGCGGCGATCCGGTCAAGCTGCCGATTCCGGCGAAATCCACGCTGCGCGGCCTTTTTGCCGGAGAATTGCTGTTCTCGATCGAAGAGGACTGGGTGCCCGACCGGATGGGCCTCCAGTTCAGGTCCGGCGACCTGCTTTCCTTCGACCTGAAGGCCTTCCTGCGCACCGGCAAATTGCCGCCGGTGAAAATGGCTTTCCGCCCGCGCGACAGCCAGGCGCTGGAAAGTGTCGCCATTGCGAAGAACTCTGCGCTGGTGGCGATAAGCGACAATGTTGTCAGCAAGCTGTTGCAGCTGAAGCCGATTGCCGGGGGCTGGCAGCTCACGCCCGTCGACCTGCCCGGCAAGGGGGCAGCGCGGATCACATTCTCGGATCCGGACGAGGAGGAAATCTTCCTGAATTATGAGGGCTTTCTCACGCCCGACACGCTTCTCGAATTCACCGCCGTGACAGGTGAAGCGCAGGGCCTCAAATTCCTGCCGGCAAAATTCGACACTGAAGGGCTGATGGTCGAGCAACACTTTGCCACATCCAGCGACGGGACGGAAATTCCCTACTTCGTCGTGCGTCGCGAGGACACCGCCCTGGACGGTTCGACCCCGACCATCCTTTATGGCTATGGTGGCTTCCAGATCTCGCTCAATCCCAGCTATTCCGCCACGACCGGGCGGCTCTGGCTGGAGCAAGGGGGCGCCTATGTTGTCGCCAACACGCGCGGCGGTGGCGAGTTCGGGCCCGAATGGCACCAGGCGGGCCTGAAGACCAAGCGTCAGATCGTCTATGACGATTTCATTGCCGTGGCCGAGGACCTGATCGGCCGGGGCCTGACCTCGCCGGAGAAACTCGGCATAATGGGCCGCTCGAATGGCGGATTGCTGATGGGCGTGATGTTCAACCAGCGCCCCGACCTGTGGAATGCCGTCGATATCGGCGTGCCGCTGCTGGACATGCTGCGCTATCACAAGCTGCTGGCCGGGGCGTCATGGGTCGATGAATATGGCTCGCCCGAAGTCCCGGAGGAACGCGCCTTCCTCGAGACGATCTCCCCGGTGCACAATTTCGATCCGGCCAAGGATTATCCCACGCCCTTCTTCTACACCTCGACAAAGGATGACCGGGTTCATCCCGGCCATGCGCGCAAGCTGGCCCGGCAACTCGAGAATGCCGGCAAGCCCTTCTATTATTACGAGAATATCGATGGCGGTCATGCCGGCGCGGCCAAGCCGGAAACCATGGCGAAACGCGTGGCGCTGGAATACACTTATTTCGCCCGCCGCCTGATGGACGGGCGCGAATAGGCGCGTCCGGAAACGGACCACACATTGCGTCGGCGCGGCACCGGGAACCCGCCGCGCCGGCGGAGCGTTTGCGCATTGAGGACTTCATGAAAGGAGACCCGCAATGATCAAGCGCCTCTCATCGACCGCCATTCTTGCCGCCATGCTCATGGCCGGCGCCGCCCAGGCCGATCAACATGGTGACAAGGACGAGGCGCCGATGAAATCGGGCGACGCCATGGAATCGGCGCGCACCGAAAACTCAGACATCCGCACCGAGAACACGCTTTTCGTTTTTCTCGCCATTGACGAAAACGATGATGGCCGGATCAGCAAGGGCGAATGGGCCAGCTGGCAGGGCCGCGGCATGAACCGGACCGTGAGGTTGGAGGATCACGATCTCGACAGCGATGGCGACATGGAATTCAGCGAATATCTCATGGCCGTGCGTGCGGGCTGAAACGCCTGCGGGCGACTGAGGCACCGTTTCGCTGTCCGCCAGTGCGTCAAAGCAATGGTATCGAGCGGCGCATCACTCGGCTTTGAGAGTGCGCCGCCTGGAGCCCCGCGTTTCACTGCCAGTCATCCCTTCAGGCAATCGCGCAAATCTCCATCCTTCGAAACGCGATCCTGGACGGTTCGCCCCTCAGCAACTGTGTTGTGGATTTGTGTTTTTGAGCTTTGCATTGAGGATTGTGAGGAGTTTTCTTGCGATAGCGATGAGGGCGAGTTTTGGGGGTTTT
>JAAANZ010000087.1 GCA_009909065.1 Alphaproteobacteria bacterium
AGTAAAAAGGAGAGATTACATATGTCTGGACGCATTTTTCTCGAATCCGACACTTACAGTTTCAGCGAGCGCGATGGCGTCGCCACGGTCGCCATCATCCGGGACGGCGATCTTTCCGGGGCGGTCACGGTCGCGTTCGAGACCGTTCCGGGCACGGCCGGGGATGACGACCTGGTCCCGGTTTCCGGCACTGTCACCATCCCTGCCGGCGAAACGCGCGCCGTCATCGAGATCCCGGTTCTCGATGATGCCGTCGGGGAGGCGACCGAGAGTTTCAGCGTCTCTCTCAGCAATGTCTCCAGCGGCGCGCTGCAATTCCCGCGGACGGCCACGGTCAGCCTTCTCGATGACGAGAACCCGGTCGAGGACCCGGTCAATCCGCCGCTCTTGTCCGATTTCGATGTCGCCAGTCAAACCGTCTTTGACGGGCTGGCTCAGCCGATCGCCTTCGAGTTCCTGCCCGGCGCGAGCGAGCAGATGATCGTCGCCGAGAAGGGCGGCGAGATCACGCTACGCAATATTGCATCGGGCGAGACGATCTCGACCCTCCTTGACCTGACCGGCGAGGTGAACAATCGCCAGGACCGGGGCCTTCTGGATGTCGCCCTGCACCCGGATTTCGAGGAAACCCCCTATCTCTACGCCTTCTACACGGTCGACCCGCCGGGCACGGACGGTCAGAACGGCAATGCCGGCCCGGATGGCGGCGGCAACCGGTTTTCCTGGCTGGTGCGCTGGGAACTCGATGCCTCGGACGGCTATCAGTCGGTTGTGGCCGGCTCGAAGACCCTGCTCCTCGGCGGGGCCGGCCAGACACTGGCGGATATTGCCGGTGGCGGCGCGGTCGATTCGACCTCCAATATCTCGATCCGCTCATCGGAGCGCGATCCCGATACCGGCGAGCTCATTGATGACTATTTGAAGGTGGACTCGCGTTCACATGCCGGCGGCGCACTCGAATTCGGCCCTGACGGGGCGCTTTATGTCTCGACCGGCGACGGCACGAGTTTCGGCACGACCGACCCGCGCAGCGTCGATGTCCAGAACATCGATTCCCTGTCCGGAAAGATCCTGCGGATCGATCCGCTGACCGGGCAGGGGCTCGCCGACAACCCCTTCTTCACCGGCGATGCGGGCGAAAACGCGTCAAAAGTCTACCAGCTCGGCCTGCGCAATCCCTTCTCGATGAGTTTTGACAGTGAAGGAAGGCTGCTGATTACCGATACCGGCTGGAACAATTGGGAAGAGATCAATTCGGGCGGTGCCGGCGCGAATTTCGGCTGGCCCTTCTATGAAGGCGGCGATGGCGGCGAATTGTTGCAGACGAGCGGCTATCGCAACCTCCCGGAGGCGGCTGATTTCTATGCGGATGTGGCCGCGGGCGATATCGAGATTGCCCCGGCCTTCAGGGCCTTTGCTCATCGCGCCAGCGAGCCGGGTTTCCAGGTCCAGGCCATTACCGGCGCCGATGATCTCATCACCTCGCAGCGCTATCCCGACGCCGTCCAGGACCATTATATCTTCACCGATGTCAGCCAGGGCGAAGTGTTCGCGGTCAACGCCAATGACCGGCGGGACGTGAAATTCCTGTTCCGGTCCGAGGGCAATCTGGCGCCGGTCCATTTCAAGCAGGGCCCGGATGGCGCGGTCTATTTCGCCGATCTCGTCACCGGCAAGATCAGCCGGCTGGACATTTTCGAGGCCGGCGAGGGCACGCTCAGCGCCGAATATTTCAATATTTCCCCGAGCACGAGCACTCTCGACCAGATCGATTTCTCCGCCGCGCCCGATTTCACCGAAACCGTGACGCAGATCAGCCAGTCCGGCACCGGGCCCTTCTATCCCGGCGGGCCGAGCGATGATTTCGCGGTGCGCTATACCGGGACCTTCACGGCCGACAGCGCCGGCGACTACACATTCTATCTCGGCTCCGATGACGGTTCGCGCCTGTTCATCAACGGCGCTGAAATCATCGACAATGACGGGCTGCAGAGCTTCAACACCGAAACCGGGAGTGTGTCGCTCGGCGCGGGCGAACACCAGATCGAGGTGCGCTATTTCGAACGGGCCGGCGCCAATTCCGTCGATCTCGACTGGGCCGGCCCGGGCTTTGCGCGCGAGCAGATGCGTTTCACCGCACCCGCCGATGGGCCCGTTGTCGGCACCAGCGGCAATGACCGCCTTTCTGCCACACCGGGCGATGATGTCATGCTGGGCCAGGGCGGCCAGGATGTGTTCGAGGCGAGCCTCGGCGATGACGTGATCTTCGGCGATGCCGGCGTCTATGACCAGGTGGACTATGATGGCGGGCGTGACGATTATCTGTTCACCCGCAACCCCGACGGAACCGTGACGGTCGAGGGTGCGCTGACCGGGACGGACACGCTGAGCGAGATTGACGGTGTCTGGTTCAACAATGCCGGCGAATGGGCGTCCATCGACACGCTGGTGGTCGAGGACGCATCCGGGCCGATTGTCGGCACGCCGGGGAATGACAGCCTCGTCGGCACGCCGGGCGATGACACGATGATCGGCAATGGCGGCGCCGACGTCTTTGACGGCTCGCCCGGCAATGACACGATCACAGGCGATGCCAGCGCCTATGACCAGGTCGATTATGCCGGCGGGCGCGATGACTATCTCTTTGTGCGCAATGATGATGGCACGGTCACCGTGACCGGCGCGCTCACCGGCACCGACACACTCACCGAGATTGACGGGGTCTGGTTCAAGGGCGCGCGCGAATGGGCCTCCATCCAGTCCCTGATCGACGAGGATGCCGGCGGCCAGATCCTCGGCACGCCCGGAAATGACGACCTCCTCGGCACGCCGGGCGAGGATGTCATGATCGGTAATGGCGGTTCCGACACGTTCGACGGATCGCCGGGCGACGACGAGATCATTGGCGATGCGGGCGCCTATGACCAGATCGATTATGCCGGCGCGCCGGAAGACTATGTGTTCACGCGCAATGATGATGGCACGGTCACCGCGACCGGAGCGCTCACCGGCACCGACACGCTGACCGAGATCGACGGGGTCTGGTTCAAGGGCAGCTTCCAGTGGCGCTCGCTCGACAGCCTCATCGAAGACGCGGTGCCGGCCGTCGAGGCCTTCACCTTTGCCCAACTGGACACGGATGAGCCGGCGGTTGATGTTGAACCGGGATTCCGGCTCAAAGCGCCGCTCCCCGCCGACCAGCCCATAACGCCCGTGAGGCAGGCGGAGCCGGGCGAGCCCGAATTCGACGATTTTTCCGCTGAGTGGCTGGAGCCTGATATCCTGCTCTCCTGATCGGGGCAGGAGGCGCATCTGCGCTTTTCAAGCCAGGCGTGACGCGCCAGAATACCGCCCATGATCACGGGTCCGACCTCCCACAGCTATTATTCGCAACGCCTGCGGCTTCACTATGTCGACTGGGGCAATCCCGGCGCACCGCCGCTGATCCTGCTGCATGGCGGGCGCGATCATTGCCGCAGCTGGGACTGGGTGGCCGGTGCGCTGCGCGAGGACTGGCACGTCATCGCGCCGGACCTGCGCGGCCATGGTGACAGCCAGTGGTCGGCCGACGGGGAATATTCGCCCCGCGCCTGCGTCTATGATCTTGCCCAGCTCATCCACCAGATGAAATTCGACCCGGTGACGATCGTCGCGCATTCCTATGGCGGCAATATTGCTCTGCGCTATGCCGGGATCTATCCCGAACGGGCGCGCCGGCTTGTGGCCATCGAGGGGCTCGGCCCTTCCCCCAAAGTCCTGAAAGAGCGTTACGCCACGCCCATGGCCGGGCGCATGCGCGACTGGATCGAAAAGAAGCGCGCCGCGGCCGGGCGCTCACCGCGACGGTATGAAAGCCTCGACGAGGCCTATCGGCGCATGAAGGAGGCCAACAGCTATCTGAGCGACGAACAGGCCCGCCATCTGACGATTCATGGCATCAGCCAGAATGAGGATGGCACCTATTCCTGGAAGTTCGACAATTATTTCCGCGTCATGCCCCCGTTCGACATGTCCCAGTCCGATATCGAATCGCTCTGGGCGGCCATTACCTGCCCGACGTTGCTGCTCTATGGCGAGAAGTCATGGGCTTCGAACCCGGCCGAGGATGGCCGGATCGCCCATTTCCGCAATGCCGAGGTCAGGCTCTATGAGAAGGCCGGGCACTGGCTGCACCATGACCAGTTCGACCGTTTCGTCGGTGATCTGAAAGCCTTCCTCTGACAGGCGCCAGACAACCGGCGTGGCCCGCACCCCTCGGTTCAGGGGTCAGGACATTTTGCGTGACAGCCATGTGATGATATCGGCGAACACTTCATCCGTGCCCGGTTCGTCGAGTATCCAGTGCGCATTGCCCGGATATTCAAGATAGTCGCCCGGCTCGCCGGCCTTGGCATATTTGCGCGCAACCTTGCGAACACCCTTGATCGGCGTGGCCCGGTCGCGGCCGGCCCCCACCGTCAGCGTGGGAACCATCACCCGGGTCTCGTCGATCGCCGGCGGATCGAGCAGGTCGGCATAGACCTGGCCGCTGTCAAACAGGGCCGAGGCATAGATCTCGCCATGCCGGTCTTTCGCGACGTTATTCAGGACACCCCAGGAGAACCCCTTCGGACCGATCTTGACCGCTTGTCCCGGCAGCTTTTTCGGCCCGATCCGCACGACCGACCAGAATGTGCGCAGAACGCGGGGATCATTGACCCGTGCCTGTTTCGGAGAAGCGGGCGTGAGGAACACGGCAGCGCTGGCAAGTCCCCGCTCGGCCAGGACCTGCGCGATCAGTCCGCCCATGGAGTGCCCGATGATCGCGGGAGGCCGGCCGGTCTGCGTGCCCAGTTCTTCGGCTGCGGCGGCCATGGCGTCGATATAATCCGCCAGGGCCAGCTGTCCGAGCGTGTCTGGCGGGCGTTGGCGGAGGCGCTGGTCGGCAAACAGTGTCGGGGCCGTGCAGGTGTAGCCGGCCGCCTCGAAAAGGGGGGTGACGCGGTCCCAGACAGTGCCGGCGCAGCCGACCCCGTGAATCATCAAGAGCCCCTTGTCCATCACGCCCACCTCGGTTTTCTGTCCATCTTGCCGCCCATGAGCAAGGCATTCTCGAATAAAATCAACGCCCCGCTTCCAGTCCTCGTTTTGACTTGCTTGCAGACGGCCGACCGGCGCCTGCGTCGCCTGCAATCTGCCCTAGCGCGGGCTGACCGGGTCCGTCCAGCCAGCAAAGCGCCGTGCCACTTCCTCATAGACCGGCCGCTTGAACGGCACGATCAGAGCCGGCGTTTCCGAAAGCGGCGCCCATCGCCAGGCATCGAACTCCGGCGTGTGCCGGTCGAGACGCACATCACTGTCGGACCCGCGAAAGCGCAGCGCGAACCATTTCTGGCGTTGGCCGAGATATGGCCCGCCCATTCGCCGGCGCAGCTCGGCGGGGAAATCATAATAAAGCCATTCGTCGGTCTCCTGGAGGACATCGACGAGCGTTTCTGGCACGCCAATCTCCTCTTCAAGCTCGCGCAGTGCGGCAATGTCCGGGGCCTCGCCGGGATCGACCCCGCCCTGCGGCATCTGCCACTGGAAGGCGCCGCGCCCATTGATCCGCCGGCCGACAAAGACATGGCCGGCGCGTGAGAACATGGCGAGGCCGACATTCGGCCGGTAGCGTTCAGGGTCGCGGATCAGTTCGGACATGCCGCTCAGTTAGGCACAATCACGGCAGAGAGCCAGTCCCCTTGGGCGTGTCGGCCAGATCGACGGGCGGTTGCGGCGCGTCCGGGACCATGTCGATCGAGGAGGCGGGCGCCAGCAGGATGCCCTTCTCGGCCAGTTCGTCCGTCCATTCCTTGAGGATATCGATGGTCAGCGGATAGGCGATCGCCGTTCCGAATGCGGCCCCGTCCTTGCGCGCCATGGATTCAAGCGCAAGGAGCTGATCCTTCATGGCATCGGCATCGATCCGTGCATCGATCACCAGGTCGGCACCAGCATAGAGCGTTCCGGCCCGGCCAGCGCCTTCTTCAATCACGGAGCCGCTGAGGCTGCCATCCTCGACAAAGGCGAGGCCGCGGCTGGAGAGCGCCTCGAGCATGGGCGCAAGCGCCTCGCCATTCGTCGCAAACTTGTCGCCCTGATAGTTGATCACGCCATAATAGCCCGAGGCGAGCGCCAGAACACGTTCCAGGCGCGCCGTGTTCGTCCTGGCATTGCTGGCCGTTTCAAGCGTGTTGGCATGCGGGCGCACCCGGCCATGTTCATGTGGCTCCATTGGCAGTTCGATGAGCACTTCATGACCGTCGGCGCGCGCCCGGCGCACCCAGGTCTGGAGGCCGCGCGCATGCGGCGCGAAGGACAGCGTGACCCCGGCGGGCAGCTCCTCAATAGCGTTGATCGTGTGCGTGTAATTGATGCCGAGCCCGCCCAGCACGATGGATACGGTCGGCTTGCCGGCACGATTGTAGAAGGGCCGGGCATAGGCATCGGCCGGCTTGCGCCCGTCATCACTGATGCGGGGCAGGCGGCCTGCGCTGGCGTGTTCGTAAAGGCCCTCCAGCGGGGCTTTTGCAAGGCTCTGCAGCGCCTCGACCTCGCTATAGGCCTCGCCGGGCAGGACCTCGCGTCCGTTGATCCGCACGCCTTTCGGTCTGTTCTCGGCCGCCGAGCCGGATTCGGAAGGGGCCTGGCGCTCCGCACCGGCAGCCTCGCGCGCCGGCTCTGAATATTCGGGAACATCCAGGCTCGGTTCGCCGCCCTGGGCCGCGGGGCGTGTCATGGCCGCCACCTGAAGCGCGGGGCCGTCCATGTCGGCGAGGCGACGCTTCAGGCCGGGCGAGGGCTCGCCCGCCTGGCTCTCGAACAGGGCGACGACCTGAACCGGGCCGGCATCGACCGGGTTGCCCATGGCATTGACGGCCCCGGCCGCAATCGCGCCCAGCCCGGAGAACAGCGCGAAGCTCATTCCGGCATGGAGAAGACCTGTTCTGAGCGCCGAAGGAGCCTCACCGCGTCGCGAGGACATGAACCACCTATTTCCGTTTCCAAGCGAATTTGAACCGCATTCGTGCGACCGGACCCGTTAACAAGGGGCAAAGAACGCCCGCAATGCGCGCTCTCCTGTGAAATTCTGGCGGGAATCTCCGCTTCACCCACCTCCTGGCCGCCGGAAAAGCAACGCCCCGGCCGTTCGCTGAGGCCGGGGCGCGTGACATCCGGGACTATCGAATGCGGGTCAGGCGCGCTCGACGCACATGGCAATGCCTTCGCCGCCCCCGATGCAGAGCGATGCGACGCCTTTTGTGGCGTCGCGATCCTCCATCGCGGCCAGAAGAGTGACCAGTACGCGCGCGCCCGAGGCCCCGATGGGATGGCCCATGGCGCAGGCCCCGCCATTCACATTGACGATATCGTGCGAAAGGCCGAGCTC
>JAAANZ010000041.1 GCA_009909065.1 Alphaproteobacteria bacterium
ATCCCGCCAGCCACCAGGAACCAGACGACTTTCGGCAATCTGGAAAAATGCCGGAAGGCGCCGAAGGGGTTGGCACGGGCAAGCTCGAAGCGGCGCCGGTCCGCGCGCCTGAGACTCTCGGGCAGGACAAGGAGGCCATACAGGAAATTGGCGAAAGCGAACGCGGCCGCTGCGAAGAAGGGCGCGCGCGTGTCGATCATGCCCAGCAGCCCGCCCAGCGCCGGGCCGAGGATGAAACCGATACCGAAAGCCGCGCCCAGCATGCCGAACGCCTTGCCGCGTTCGTCGGGATCGGTGGTGTCGGCGATATAGGCGTTGGCCGTGGAGAATGTCGCCGATGACAGGCCGGACAGGGCGCGGCCGAGGAATAGCAGCCAGATCGTGTGCGCAAATCCCATGATCAGGAAATCGATGCCCAGCGTCGCGATCGAGGCCAGGAGAACAGGCCGGCGCCCGAACCGGTCCGACAGGCCGCCAAGTGTCGGCATGGCGAGGAAATTCGTCAGCGCGAAGGTCATGGTCAGGAACCCGCCCCAGACGACGGCTTCCTCGCCCTCAAGGCCCGTCAGCTCCTTGATCAGTTCGGGCATGACCGGGATGATCAGCCCGAAGCCGAGCATGTCGAGCGTGACGCATACGATCACGAAAAGAAAGGCGTTCCTGCCCCCTTTGCGCGGTGTCTCGCTGTCGGTCCCGGCCCCGGGCGGCGTGTGGCTCATGGCCGGGATGTGCGCCAATGACCCTGCGGCGTCAATTCAATTGGCACGGCCTTCGCGGCGCGGGGCGAAGGTGAACAGCTGGAAACCGGCAAAGCTCACCCACATCGAGGTTGCGATCCCGCCGGCGGCGGCCAGGGCGGGCCAGATAGACGGCATGAGCGCCATAAGGAGAGCGAAGACCGTGTAATTGGTCAGTGCGGCGGCAGCAGCAACCGCGCTGTAACGCAGGGCCTCCCCGGTCTGGCTCCGGTTGGAGGCTGCAAAAGTGAAGCGCCGGTTCAACCGCCAGGCGACGATCATGGCGACAGGCAGCGAAACTGTCCTTGCAAACAGCGGGGGGGCACCCGTCAGGATCAGCGCCTGCATCAGGCCGATATCGACGCCCGCGGCCAGCACGCCGACGATCACGAACCGCCGCAGCCGGGCCAGTTGAAGGATCAGCGTTTCACGGCTCATCGCGTCGATTCGAGTGCGCGATAGCTGAGAAACACGGCGCGCTTGGCCTCGATCCGGGCGCGGGCAAGGCTGTCGAGGATCAGGCCGCAGACCGCCGAGATCACGCCGATGATCGCGATCCCCGTGGTCAGGATTGCTGTCGGGAAACGCGGCACCAGACCGGTCTGGACATAGGTCAGGAACAAGGGCGCCGACAGGGCGAGCGCCAGCAGCATCAGGCCCGCCCCGATCAGGCCGAAAAAGGCCAGCGGCCGGGTTTCCTTCATGAGCAGCGCGAACATGCCGAGAATGCGGAAACCGTCGCGAAAGGTCTTCAGCTTGGAGGAGCTGTCGTCCGGGCGCACGCCGTAACGGGTCGGGCGCTCCAGGCAGGGAATGCCGAGCTGGCTGGCATGAACGGACATTTCGGTCTCGATCTCGAAGCCGGCCGACGTGGCCGGGAAGCTCTTGACGAAGCGCCGCGTGAAAACCCGATAACCCGACAGGATGTCGGTGAACTCGCGCCCGAAGATGCGGTTGTAGAGCAGGTTGAACATGCGATTGCCCAGCGCATGTCCCTCCCGGCCGGCATCGCGCGTGACATCGGCACGCGTGCCGATGACCATGTCGACATGGTTCTTCTGCAGCAATTCGACGAGAGCGGGCGCCATGGAGGCGTCATAGGTGCCGTCGCCATCGGCCATGACATAGATGTCGGCCTCTATATCGGCGAATATGCGCCGCACGACATGGCCCTTGCCCTGGCGGGCCTCGCGCCGGACCGTCGCGCCGGCGCGTGCCGCGATCTCGGCCGTGCCATCGCCGGAATTGTTGTCATAGACATAGATATCGGCTCCGGGCAGCGCCGCGCGGAAATCGGCGATCACGCCAGCGATCGTCGCAGCTTCATTGTAGCACGGGATCGTCACGGCGATACGCGGGCCGGGCGCCGTACCGGGCTGCGGGACCTGTCTGTCGCGAGCGTCAAGGATCGTCATGGGTCGGGCGAAGCCTTTCGTAACCTCCTTCTGGCATACAGCGACAGGCTTAAGGAGTTGTAACGCCGCGCTTTTGGGCGTGGCGGAAAGACGGGCGAGGACAAGAGCATGCAGCAGACGCGTTTCGACTGGCGGCCGGGACTTGGCCTGATCGGGCTGGCCCTCCTGATCTGGCTGAGCAAATGGGGCGAGCTTTCGGCCGGCGTGCTGCCGGGCAATGACGATATGATGCGCCTGGCACAGGTGCGCGATCTCCTGGCCGGGCAGGGCTGGTATGAGGTTGATCAGTCGCGCCTCGTCACACCGGAAGGCGGCGCCATGCACTGGTCGCGGATACCGGACATCTTCATGGCGGCGGTGATTCTCCTGCTGACGCCTCTGGTCGGTGTGTCCATGGCCGAGACCGCGGCGCTTATGGCCTGGCCCGCGGCGCTGCTGGCTGTCACCCTGGCGATGATCATACTGATCATGAAACGTCTTGGCGCCAGCACGCTGGGCGCCGCGCTCGCCGTCTTCTTCTATATCACGTCAAAGTCCGTGCTTCAGTTCTGGCCGGGCCGCATAGATCATCACGGCCTCGAGATCATGCTCATAACCCTCGCCCTGGCCGCCTTGCTGGCGCCGCGCGCCTCAGCTGTGTCAGGCGCCGTGGCGGGCATGAGCGTGGCCATGATGGTCGGCGTGGCGATCGAAAGCCTGCCCTATGGCGCGGGCCTCGTGGTGTTTGCCGGACTGTCATGGGTGATCCGGGGCGAGGAGGAGCGCCGGCGCCTTGCGGGTTTCGGCGCGGGTGCGGCGATCATGGCCCTGGCCCTCTATGTGTTCGACGCGCCGGGACCGGGCGCCGGCCGCGCGGTCTGCGATGCGTTCGGGAATTTTCACCTGGCCGCGCTTGTCTCCGGCGGCTTCATGCTGTTCGCGCTTGCCCGCCTGCCGGCCCGCCAGACCGGGACCTGGCCGACGCGCCTGGCGGGCGGGGCCGGCGCCGGGCTGGTCACCCTCGCGGCCGCGGGCCTTGTCGCGCCGGGCTGTTTCGCCTCGCCCTATGCGGGTGTCGATGCGACGGCCGCGCAGAACTGGCTGAAGAATGTCAGCGAGGCACGCAGTCTCCCGGCGGTGGCCGTCGCCGATCCCGGGGTGGCGCTGTCCGATATGGGCTTTGCGCTTGTCGGCCTCCTCGCGGCCCTGTGGCTGGTCCGGACGGCACCCGCCGGCCGGCGGGCCGGCTGGGGGCTGATTGCCGCACTCGCCCTCCTGTCGACGGGTGTCATGGCCTGGCAGATACGCGGCTACCTGTTTGCCCACATGTTTGCCGCACTGGCCGCCGGGGCGCTCGCCGGCCGGGTTTTTGGCCACTGGCGCCGCGAAGGCGGGCCGCGCCCGCTCCTTGTCGCCGCGGGGATTGCACTTTGTGTTGCACCCACAAGCTGGAGATTTGCCGCCTCCGAATTGTTCCCCGAGCCGCCGGCCACCAGCGATGGCGAGGCGGTCGAATATGGCAGCGTCTGCCGCGCGCCGGAAGCCTTCGGGGCGCTCGCCGCGCTGCCCGCGGGCCGGGTCGTCGCACCGATCGACCTGGGCACGTCCATCCTTGTGCGCACCGACCACGCGATCTTCGCCGCGCCCTATCACCGCAATGGCCATGGCATCGCGCGTGTGACGGAGATGTTCATGTCTTCCCCCGATGACGCGCGGATGGCCATGCGCGGGCTGGACGCGGACTATTTCGTCTTCTGCCAGGGCCTCAACGAGTTCAATCACTACGCCCTCGCGGCGCCCGGCAGCTTTGCGGCGCAGGTTCAGGACGGCCAGGTCCCGGCATGGCTCGATCCGGCCGACGGGCTCACCGGGACCGACGGCGTCCTTCGCGTCTACCGTCTGCGGGACAGCGAAACCCGCGGCGATATCTCTTGACGCGGCTGGCCCGCGCACGCCAAACGGGACCATGACGGCTCTCAATGATCCCCATGCCATCGTCGATGCGCTTGATGACGCCTATCAACGCTCTGTGGCGCGCCTGAAGGCGGCCCTCGACGCCTTCCTGCATGACGGTGTCACTCCCGATGCCGCCCTGCGGCGCGAGCGGGCCTTCTGCTATCCCGAACTCGTCATCCGCTACATGCCGGAGGGCCCGCCGCCGCCGATCTCGCGGGCCTTCGGCAAGATGTCCGAGGCGGGGATCTATACCGGCACGATCACCCGGCCGGGCTTTTTCCGTGACTATCTGGTCGAGCAGCTTACCCCGCTCCTCGAGAATTATCCGGTCGGGATCGAGATCCGCCCCTCGGCCAGCGAGATCCCCTATCCATATGTCTGGGATGCGCATGAGGCGGCCGGACTTGAGTCCATCTCGCCGGCCGAGCTGGCCCGCTGGTTCCCCGCACCGACGCTGGGCGATGTCGGCGATGAGGTCGCCGATGGCGAACTGTTCGCGCCGGGCGATGAGCGCCCGCTGGCCCTTTTCGATGCCCTGCGCGTGGATTTTTCCCTCAAACGCCTCGAACACTATACCGGCACGCGGGTCGAGGACATGCAGCCCTATGTCCTGTTCACCAATTATCACCGCTATGTCGATGCCTTCGTGGACTGGTCGATCGAGCAGATCGGCGCGGCCAATGGCTACAAGGCGCTCGCCGCGCCCGGCGGGGTGCTGATCGAAAGCGATGCCGCGGATGCGCGAGAGCGGATCAATTCCGCGCCCTGGCGGCGCTTCCAGATGCCGGCCTATCACCTGGTCCGCGAGGACGGCCCCGGCATCACCCTGGTCAATATCGGCGTCGGACCTTCCAATGCGAAGACGATCACCGACCATCTCGCCGTGCTGCGCCCGCAATGCTGGATCATGGTCGGCCACTGTGGCGGTCTTCGTCATTCCCAGACGATTGGCGATTATGTGCTTGCCCATGCGTATCTGCGCGACGACCATGTCCTCGACGCGGTTCTACCACCGGACATCCCGGTGCCGCCCATCGCCGAGGTGCAGGTCGCGCTGCAGGAAGCGGCCGCCGAAGTGACGGGCGAGACCGGCGAGGGCCTCAAATCGCGCCTGCGCACCGGCACGGTGGTGACGGTCGACGACCGCAACTGGGAACTGCGCTTTTCCGAAAGCGCGCGGCGGTTCAACAAGTCCCGCGCCATTGCCATCGACATGGAAAGCGCCACGATCGCTGCAAATGGCTATCGGCTGCGCGTGCCTTATGGCGTGCTTCTGTGCGTGTCGGACAAGCCGCTGCATGGCGAGCTGAAACTGCCCGGCGCGGCCAACCGCTTCTATGAGCGCGCCATCAGTGAGCATATCCGCATCGGCATCGCCACGCTGGAAAAGCTCGCCCAGGATGGCGGGGCCAAGCTGCATTCGCGCAAGCTGCGCGCCTTTGACGAACCGCCTTTCAGGTAAGCGAGATGTCAGACGAAACGGAACACATGAAACCTGCGCCACAGGTCACGGATATTCTGGGCGTTTTCGCCGAGCTCTTTCGGGGGTCCGGCAAGATGCTCGCAATCCTTCTCTGCGGGCTCTGGCTGAGCCTGTTCATTCTCCGCCTGGCCGATGGCCTCGCCTTTGGCGACGACCGGCCGGATTTCGCGCTTCTGAGCTTCACGCTGCTGGCCATGCCTTTTTTTGCCGGGGCCGTTATCCACCATGTCATCTGGGACTGGGCGCCGGGACTTGCCGAGAGTTTCGATGTGGCCGCGCGAGCCTATCTCCATTTGCTGGGCGTCGCCATCGCTTCGAGGCTCACTATCGGGTTCGGCTTTGCCTTACTCATACTGCCCGGTCTTGCCGCGATCATGCTCCTGTCACTTGCGCCGGTCATCATCATTGCCGAAGGCCCGGGGGTCCTGCGTGCCATCGCCCAGAGCGCCAGGCGAATTGCCGGGGCGTTCGTTACGGTGATGCTGGCCTATGGTGTCTTCCTGGTCGCCATGATGGCGGCGCTTTTCGTCTTTTCCATCCCGCTTGCGATTGTTTCCGGCGGCCAGTCGGCTCTGTTCAGTTCCGGGATCAGCGCGTTCCTGTCGATTGGGCATTTCATCTTTGCATGCGCGATCTATCTCGCGCTCAAGGGAAAGTCCGGGCCGCAGCCGGCTCCGGCGGCGCATTGATCATCGCGCATCATGGCGGTTTCATCGCCGCCCCGTCCATGCGAAACAGGCAGACAGCAAGGCAAGTGCAGGAAAGCGGCCCATGACAGATCGCATCATTCCGCTCGACGGCGTGCGCAATTTCCGAGATTTCGGCGGCTATGAGACCGCCGATGGCGGGCGCATCCGGCGCAACCTCCTCTATCGCTCGGGCCACCATGCCGACGCCAGCGAGAGCGATATTGCGCGCATGGACGGGCTGTCCATCGTCTTCCAGGCCGATTTGCGCCGCCCCGACGAGCGCGAACGGCAGGTGGCGAAATGGGGCCCGGCCGAGATCCTCACCCATGAGGGCGGGCGCGAGACCCAGAGCCCGCATGTCCAGTTCCTCTCGCGCATCGAGGCGAGCGCCGAGAAGGCCGATGACTGGATGAATGACTATTACAGGACCGCGCCGTTCAAGGCCCACCATGTCGAGCTTTTCGCCGGCTGGTTTGACCGGCTGGCCGGGCTCGAGGGCGAAGAAGCCGCGCTTGTCAACTGCGCGGCCGGCAAGGACCGCACCGGCATTCTCTGCGCGCTGACCAAGCATGTGCTCGGCGTGTCCGACGCGGACATTCTCGCCGATTATGAACTCACCAATGCTGCGGTCGACATCAATGCGCGCCTGCCCGATGCGCAGGCCTATTTCAATGACATGCTCGGGTGCGACTATCCGGCCGATGTCTACCGCCCCTTCATGGGCGTGCGCGGGCGTTACCTGCGCACCGCTTTCAGCGCGATCGAGGCCGAGGCGGGCAGCCTTGACGCCTATCTCGAAGAGACAGTCGGGCTGACCCCGGCCCAGCGCACAGACCTGAAAAAGCGGCTGGTTGAGTGATCGCTTGCGGCAAGCCTGGCAAGATAGCTGACAAGCCCTGTGTCCGGGGCATGCGGCTGCGAGTGAAAGGCATACCGGTGCCGATTCGGCTCTGAACCGGCGCGTGCTCAAATGGAATCACAGCGCCGCTTCAAGTTCTTGTTTTCCAGCGCTTCCGGACGGCGATCCGGTGACCACTTCGCCTGGAATCTGCCCTAGCTCGCCGGCTTCAGGCATGAGGATCTCGGATTGGTTGGCCTCAAGCCGCGAAACTTGCCGGCACCGAACAATCGATTGGGAGCAAGGGTGTAACCCATCTCTCCGGAACATTCTGTTACGGATGTCTCCGAAATGGACGAGTTTATCATGGTCGGAGTGGCAGGATTCGAACCTACGACCCCTGCCTCCCGAAGACAGTGCTCTACCAGGCTGAGCTACACTCCGACCGTGAGGGCGCTGGCTTACGCCGCCACGTGGCCGATTGCAACCGGGAAATTCAAGCGAAATCGCGCCGGGCGCAGGAAGCCGGCCGGCGAGATTTCTTTATGGGTCGAGAGCGCCTCCGCAGGACAGTTGAACAGCCTGAAGACCCTTTCGGGTTGAGAAGCCCCGTGCGTGCGCGGCCAGTTTTTCCACCCGGGTCGCAAGGCTCCGACTGACCGACGGCCATCGTCAGCCTCCAAATCTCGGCCTTGCGCCATTCAGAAACGGGACGTTCCGCAGGCTCACGCCGCGTAGGCCGGACCCGCGACGGGGATGTGACCCGCCGACGCAAATGGGCGCCGGCGGAGAAGGGGGCCGCCGGTCGAGACCCGCCCGGAAACCGGGCACGTATCCCCGTGTCGGCTCCGCTGTGATCAGGCCTCGGCCATGGCTTTTTCGAAATTGTCCGCCACGGAGTCCAGGAAGCCTTCGGTGGTCAGCCAGTCCTGGTCGGGACCGATCAGCAGGGCAAGGTCCTTGGTCATCTGCCCCTTCTCGACCGTCTCCACGACGGTTTTCTCGAGAAGCTCGGCAAATTTCTGGACTTCGGGCGTCCCGTCCATGCGGCCCCGATGTCCGATGCCGCGCGTCCAGGCATAGATCGAGGCAATCGAATTGGTCGAGGTGGCCTCGCCCTTCTGGTGATTGCGATAGTGCCGGGTCACGGTGCCATGGGCGGCTTCGGCCTCGACGGTCTTGCCGTCCGGCGTCATCAGCACCGAGGTCATCAGGCCGAGCGAGCCGTAGCCCTGGGCGACAGTGTCGGACTGCACGTCCCCATCATAATTCTTGCAGGCCCAGACATAGCCACCCGACCATTTCAGGGCCGCTGCCACCATGTCGTCAATCAGACGGTGCTCATAGGTGCCGCCGAACTCCCTGAACTTGTCCTCGAATTCATTCTCGTAAATCTCCTGGAACAGGTCCTTGAAGCGCCCGTCATAGGATTTGAGAATCGTATTCTTCGTCGACATGTAGACCGGCCATTGACGCTGGAGGCCGTAATTGAAGCAGGCGCGGGCAAAGTCGCGGATCGACTCGTCGAGATTGTACATGCCCATGGCGATGCCCGAGGACTGGAAGTCGTAAACCTCGAATTCCTTGCTGTCGGAACCGTCGGCCGCTTCCCATTTCATGGTCAGCTTGCCGGCGCCGGGAACCAGAAAATCGGTGGCGCGATACTGGTCACCAAAGGCATGGCGGCCGACCACGACCGGCTGTGTCCATCCCGGCACGAGCCGCGGCACGTTCGAGATCACGATCGGCTCGCGGAACACCACGCCGCCGAGAATGTTGCGGATCGTGCCATTCGGCGAGCGCCACATCTTTTTCAGGCCGAATTCCTCGACGCGCTGCTCATCGGGGGTGATCGTGGCGCATTTCACGGCAACGCCGTGTTCCTTGGTGGCATTGGCCGCATCGACCGTGATCTGGTCACCGCTCGCATCGCGCGACTGGATGGAAAGATCGTAATATTTCAAATCGACATCCAGATAGGGATGGATGAGCCGTTCCTTGATCATCTCCCAGATGATCCGCGTCATCTCGTCACCATCCATCTCAATGATGGGGTTCTTCACCTGAATTTTCGCCATGGGGTGTGTCCTCTTTGTCTTCCCGGATGCTGCCGCGGCTATAGCAGGGCCGGCGCGAAGGTCAAAAGAGACCTTTGGCCAAGGGGATGGTTTGACGCCGTCGCGTGCGCGGGGCAATCAGCGAATATGAGCGACATGACTGCTTCCCGCGCGCCGGCCATAATCCTGCATTCGCCGCAACTGGGCGAGAATATCGGCGCAGCGGCGCGGGCCATGCTCAACTTCGGACTGTCCGATCTGCGGCTCGTCACCCCGCGCGATGGCTGGCCCAACACGGCCGCCGAGCCGATGAGTGCCGGCGCTTTCGAGGCGGGGGTGAAAGTGCGCAGTTTCGACAGTCTCGAGGCCGCCGTGGAAGGGCTGTCGCAACTCTTTGCCACGACGGCCCGCCCGCGGGGTATGGAAAAGCCGGTGCTGGGGCCGCGCGAGGCGGTGGAGGCGGCCGCCGGTGCGCCAGGGAAGGCCGGCATCATATTCGGTGGAGAGAAATCCGGCCTTCCGAACGGCGTCGTGGCGCTCTCGGACAGGATCGTGACCTACAGGGTCAATCCGGACTTTGCTTCGCTCAACCTCTCCCAGGCGGTCCTTGTATTTGCTCATGCCTGGGCGGAGTACGCAGACCTGCCGGGCCGGTTTGCCGGGCGCGAGGCAATTGGCGAACCGGCGGACCGGGGCGACCTCATACGCATGCTGGAGCATTTCGAAGCTGAACTCGACCGCGCCGGCTTTTTCTATCCGCCGGAGAAAACCGCCCTGATGAAGGACAATCTGCGCGCGGCGCTCGTGCGCGCTGACTGGACGCCGCAGGAGGTGCGCACCTTTCGCGGCGCCATCAAGGCGCTGGCCATCGGGCGGGGCAAGGCGCGGGTGGAGCGTTCTCAGGAGGGATAGTCGACGCCTGTCAGATACAGCCCGTCGGGCGGGGCGACCGGGCCACATCGCGTCCGGTCCGCGGCCGCCAGGATTTCACCGATCCAGCCGGGCGGCTGGCGCCCGCGGCCGACCTCGACAAGGCTGCCGACCATGGATCGCACCTGCCGATGGAGGAAGGCGCGCGCCGAACAGGTGATCTCGACCCGGTCATCCCGCCGGCATACGCCGATCTCGTCGAGCGTGCGGATCGGGCTTTCCGCCTGGCACTGGGCGTCGCGGAAGGTCGAGAAATCATGGCGCCCGAGCAGGTGATGCGCGCCGGCATTCATGGCCTCGGCATCGAGGGTTGGGGCCACGCGCCAGGCCAGGCCGCGCTCGAATGTCAAGGGCGCACGGCGATTGGCAATCAGGTAGCGGTAATGCCGCGAGGTGGCCGAGAAACGCGCATGAAACGTGTCGGGCATCGCTTCGGCGGCGATCACGGCCACCGGATCCGGGCGCAGGTGCGCGTTCAGTGCGTCGGCGACCTTGCCGGCGGAAAGGGGCTTTTCGAGGTCGAGATGAGCGGCCTGGCCCATGGCATGGACGCCGGCATCGGTGCGCCCGGCGCCCTGCACGGTGACCGGCCGGCCCTCCAGCGCCGCGGCGGCGCGTTCAAGCGCGGCCTGAACGGTGGGGCCATTGGCCTGGCGCTGCCAGCCGACGAATGGGCGTCCGTCATACTCGATAAGCAGCCGGAACCGGGTCATAGGCCGGCACCCGTATCAGGCCGAAAGGTCCGTATGCCGGCGCCGGGGCCGCCCCCGTTCCGGCGAACCGTCATGACGGCCAGGGGCGCGCCGCCGGCAAGGCATCCGAAAACCCGGCCAGGGGCAAAGGCAACCAGGCTGATCGCGGAGACGCCCTTGCCATCCGCATTGCGGGCCGCGCCTCGCCGGGAATCGCTCATGTGAATTGCGTCCCGGCCTCAATGGCACTCCCGCGCAGGAACTCTTCGGCCTCGCGCGGGGGGCGGCCGGCGCGCTGAAGGCGCATGAGTCGCACGGCATCGCGGCCGCAGGCGACAAGCAGTTGGTCGTCGAGCACTTCGCCGGGCGCGCCGCGACCCGGCTCGACACGGCTCATCAGCGCCTTCATGGCGATGGGGCCGGACTCGCCCGGCGGTCTCCATTCGAATCGCGCGCCCGGGGCCGGGGAGAGGGCGCGGATCTGGCGGTCAATCTCCATGGCCGGGCGCGACCAGTCGATCCGCTGGTCTTCTGCGCTAAGTTTGCGGGCATAGGTGATGCCGGTTTCCGGCTGAGACACGGGTGTCAGGGTTCCCTCGGCAAGACCCGCCAGGGCGCGCGGAGCGAGATCGGCAGCAAGGCCGGCAAGCCGGTCATGCAGATCCCCGCCGGTGTCGAAATCGAAGATACGGCAGGTCTCGCTGGCGATCACCGGGCCGGTGTCGAGACCGGCTTCCATGACCATGGCATCGACGCCGGTTTCACTGTCGCCGGCCATCAGGGCGCGCTGGATGGGCGCCGCGCCGCGCCAGCGCGGAAGCCGCGAGGCGTGAAGATTGATGCAGCCGAGCCTCGGGGCCGCCAGGACCGGCTCGGGCAGAATCAGCCCATAGGCGATCACCACCGCGGCATCGGCCTCCAGCGCGGCGAATTCGCCCTGGGCTTCCCGTGATTTGAGGCTTTTCGGTGTGCGCACGTCCAGCCCGAGCGATTCGGCATGGGCATGAACCGGTGTCGGCCGCAAGTCGCGCCCGCGCCCTGAGGGACGGGGCGGTTGCGAATAGACGCAGGCGATTTCGTGACCCGCCTCGACCAGGGCGTCGAGCGTCGGCACCGAGAAATCGGGCGATCCCATGAAGACAAGGCGCAGGGTCGTCATGAGGCACGTCTAGCCGGTCTGACCGGCCGGGCCAATTGGTTGGCTCATCATTTCGGTTCACCCTTACAGGAGGGCGGTCCGCCCTGGGAGACGACCCATGTCATGACAATTGCGGCGATAGGGCCGGACACTCACAAGCGCACCCCATTTCCGCGAACAGGCAACGCACCGGATATCAGGCCGCCTGCGACCTGGATTTCTGGCGCTGGGCTTTTCGCACCTTGTCCACGGCGCGCTGGCGCTTCAGGCGCGAGAGATAATCGATGAACAGGGTGCCCGACAGGTGGTCCATCTCGTGCTGGATGCATACGGCGTAGAGCCCTTCGGCCCATTCTTCGATCTGTTGACCGTCATAGTCGAGATAACGGATCTTGCAGCGCACGGGACGTTCGACCTCGTCGAAAATGTCCGGCACGGACAGGCAGCCCTCTTCATACGGGGCTGTATCCTCGACGGTCTCAAGGATTTCTGGATTGACGAAATAGCGCGGTTGGGGATCCTCGTCCTCACCGGAGAGGTCCATGACGATCACGCGCAGCGGCACGCCGACCTGGATGGCGGCCAGGCCGATACCCGGCGCTGCATACATGGTCTCCAGCATGTCATCCATCAGCGCGCGTATTTCGTCGGTGACGCCGCCCTCGACGGGCCTGGATTCCTCTTTCAGGCGCGGGTCGGGAACCGTGATGATCTCTCGAATAGCCATGATGTTTAAGTATGCAGGCGGCAGGCCAAGGTCAATATTCACCCGGGCGCGATGTATGGCGATCCGGTCAGGCCGCCGCGTCGTCTTCCTGGCCCGTGTCATCCTCGAAGACGAGTTCTCCGCTGTGAGCGGGCGCGCGCGCTTCCTCGCTGAGCGGCTCGCTTTCGCTGAGGGCCTTGGCCCCGGCCTGCGCGATCTGGAGCGTCTCGAACCGGCGCGCCTTCGGCAGGACGTTGCGTTCGAGCGAGCCGAGCATCGAATTGTAGCTGCCGACCGCACCATTGAGCGATTTGCCCATCTTCTCGACATGGCTGCCCATCGTGCGCAGGGCGTCATAGAGGTCCTGGCCGAGCCGGGCCGCCTCGCGGGCATTGCGGGCCGCTTCCTCCTGGCGCCAGCCATAAGCCACCGCCTTGGCCAGTGCGATCAGGGTTGAGGGCGTCACGATCAGGACACGGTTGCGCGCGGCATAGTCGAACAGGTCGCGGTCCGCCTGGAGGGCGCCGGCATAGAAATTCTCGCCCGGAACGAACATGGCGACAAAATCCACGCGGTCATCGAAATCCTTCCAGTATTCCTTCTGGGCCAGCTTGCGCACATGGTCACGCATCTTCCGGGCATGGTCGGCGAGAAACTGCTCACGCCGGCCGGCATCTGATTCCTCTCCGGCCCGCAGGAAATCATCGCAGCTCACCTTGGCATCGATGACGATTTCCCGCCCACCCGGCATGCGGATGATGACATCCGGCTTCAGGCGTCCGCGGGCCGTGTCGTCATGGACCTGCTCGATGAAATCGGCGTGCTCGGACAGCCCCGCCATCTCCAGCACGTTGCGCAGCGACTCCTCCCCCCAGCGACCGCCCGTCTTGGGCGCCGACAATGCCGTGACGAGCTTGCCGGTGACATTCCTGTTCTGCTCGAGCTGCTGGCTGATGGCCTTGACCTGTTCGAAGATCGCGCTCTTGTCCTGGACCCGCGTCTTTTCCAGTTCGGCGACCTTTTCCCGGAAGGCCTCGAAATTCTTGCCGATCGGTTCCATCAGCCTTTCGAGCCGGCCATTCGCGCTGGCCTGGTGTTTCTCGAAAGTCTCATTGGCGCGCGAGAGGAAATCGTGATGGGCCGTCTGGACGGCCTGCTGGGCGATGGCGGAGAAACGCTTGTGGTCCTCGGCGCTGCGCGCCTCGGCGGCGGCCAGTTGTTTGTCGAGGTCGGCCCGCGCCTTTCTTTCGCTCTCGAGCGATTCCTGCAGGCTGGCGCGCTGCGACCTGAGATCCTCGAGCTCGCGCAGGCTGGCAGCCTCAGCGGCCGAATGTGTCAGCCGCGTCTCCCGGGCGCGCGCATGCAGCCAGGCCAGCGCCCCGCCTGCGAGCAGCAGGGCGGCAAACAGGGCAATATGCGCCGCGTCAAACTCCAGTCCGGCGATCGTGACGACAGGGGACATCGGTGACCTCGTTTTGTTCCAGTCGGAACCTATCAGGAACATTCATACGCGTCCAGCGCATTTCCCGGCTGGCAGGACGCCCTGACTCGCGCCGTCTGGCAAGCCCGGCGCCGGTTCACTCCCGGGCGAAGTGTTTCGACAGGCGAAGCCGCTGTCCCTGATAATGGCTGCCGGCCTGGCCATAGAGACCGGCCGGGCGGGCGGACATCGGCTCATAGACAAGTCGGCCCACCGGCTGCCCATCCTCGATAAAGAAGGGCACGTCTCGCGTGCGCACTTCCAGCACCGCGCGCGAGCCGCCATCATTGGCGCCGAATCCGGGGTCGAAAAAGCCGGCATAATGCGCTCGGAATTCGCCGAGTTCGGGGGCGATCGGCGCCATTTCTGCGGCCTGTGTCGCGGGGACCTTCACCGTTTCCTTGCTGGCGAGAATGTAGAATTCGCCCGGCTCGAGAACGACCCGGCCGCGATGCGGGCGCACCGGCTCCCAGTAATCGCAAATGGCATGCCGCCCGGTTTTCTGCAGGTCGACAAGGCTGGCATGGCGCCGCGCGCGCCATCCGACAGGGGCGCCCTTCTGCGCCTCCAGATCGACGCTGAAAATGATCTCCCGCACGGGTGCCGGCCTGCCCCGGCGAAGGCGCAGCTGGGCCAGCCGGTCGCCCGCGCGAGCCAGCACGGAAAAGGTCCGCGGGCAGATTTCAAGAAACAGGGGGCCCTCATACCCGGCCGGGATATCATCAAAGGCCTGCGCGCCATCGGTGATGACCCGCGTGAAGATGTCCAGCCGGCCGGTCGAGGATTTCGGGTTGCAGCGCCCCGACAATTGCGCAGGAAGGGCGAGGCGCTCATCGATCAGGGCGAGATAGACGCATCCGGTCTCGAGCACGGCGCCGGCCGAAATGTCCATGCGGTGCATCTGCAGGTCGCTCTCATGCAGGAGCCGTCCGACAGAACCGCCCGCCCCGGGCAGGAAGCTCGCGCGTATGCGGTAGACATCGTCAGCCAGGCGAAGATCGAGGCTGGCCGGCTGGACCTGGTTGGCGCAAAAGGCGGTTTCCGCGTCAATACGGCCACTGGCGATCAGTTCGCGCAGCTGCATATCCGGCAGGACGCCGGCCTTGTCGGTCATGGCTTGATCCTTTCAGGCCGACACGCTCTAAGGCGCGCGGCGAGACTTGAAAAGGACGAAGACCGACATGTCCGACAGTTCCGACCCGTCAGACCCCGCCGGCTGGCACCCGGCCACTCAGGCCGTGCGGGGCGGAGTGAAGCGCTCATCGCATGGTGAAACCGCCGAGGCGATATATCTGACTTCGGGTTATGCCTATGGCAGCGCCCAACAGGCGGCCGCGCGCATGGCCGGCGACGAGCCCGGCTTTGTCTATTCCCGCTATGCCAATCCGACCGTCAGGATGCTCGAGGAGCGCCTCGCCCTGATCGAGGGCGCCGGATGCGCGCGCATCACCGCTTCGGGCATGGGGGCGATCTCGTCGGTGATGATGGCGCCCTGCCGGGCCGGTGACCGTGTGGTGGCCGCGAGCGCCCTGTTCGGCTCATGCCGATGGATCGTCGGCACGCTGATGCCGCGTTATGGCATAGAGACGCAATTCGTGGACGGGGCCGATCTGGACGCCTGGAAGCGGGCGCTTTCGAAGCCCGCGAAAATGGTGCTGGTCGAGAGCCCGTCGAATCCGTTGCTGGATGGCGTCGATATCGCCGCGGTCGCCGAACTGTCTCATAAGGCCGGCGCGAAACTGGTCATCGACAATGTTTTCGCCACACCAGTGCTGCAACAGCCGCTTCAGCTCGGCGCCGATATTGTGGCCTATTCGGCGACCAAGCATATGGACGGGCAGGGACGTGTGCTGGCCGGCGCCGTACTTGGCGAGCCCGACTGGATCGAGGAGCATCTCGACCCCTATCTGCGCCATACCGGCCCGGCGCCCTCGCCCTTCAATGCCTGGGTCGTGCTCAAGGGTCTGGAAACACTGGACATGCGTGTGAGAGCAGCCAGCGCGTCCGCGTCTCGCCTGGCAGACTTCCTGGCCGCCCATCCTGCCATACGCGCCGTGCGCTATCCCGGGCGCGCCGACCACCCCCATCACGCGGTTCATGACCGGCAGATGTCGGCTGGCGGAACGCTGATAGCGCTCTCTCTCGACGGGGACCGCGAAACGGCCTTCCGGTTTCTCGACCGGCTGCGCCTGATCGATATTTCCAACAATCTCGGCGATTCCAAGACACTGGCCTGCCATCCGGCATCCACGACACACAGGGCGCTCAGCGAAGACGAGCGCGCGGCCATGGGGCTCGATGAGAGCTGGGTGCGACTTTCGATCGGACTGGAAGATGCGCGTGATCTGGAAAAAGACCTCACATGTGCGCTTGACGGCCTTTGAGCCACGCCCACAAAAGGATGCCATGTCGAACCCCCCGCCACCATCCTATGAAGCCGAGACCGAGGGCATCGTCATCCGTGTCAGGCCGAAATTCCTGCATGACGAGTCCGATCCGGCCAAGTGGCGTTATGTCTGGGCCTATACGGTGGAAATCGAGAATCACAGCTCGCTGACATGGACCCTTGTCCTGCGTCGCTGGCAGATTGTCGATTCGCTTGGCCGCACGCAGAGCGTTGTCGGCGAGGGCGTCATCGGCCAGCAGCCGACCCTCGCGCCGGGCGAGAGCTTTCGCTACACATCGGGGGCTCCGCTGGCTGCGCCGTCCGGCATGATGTCGGGCAGCTACGAGTTCGAGGATTCCGAAGGAGCGCGGATCGAGGCCATGATTCCGGCCTTTTCGCTGGACAGCCCCTATGACCGCGCCCGGCCGAGCTGATCGCGTGGCCGAGCCTGCAGACACACCGCCCCGGCCGAAGAAAAAGAAGCCGCGCAAGCCGCACCAGGCCGCCGATCTCGCCACGCCGGGCGGGCGAAAGCGTGCGCGGCGCGAACTGGTCTGGGGCGATCACGGTTTTCTGAGGGCGCGTTTTCGCAACCTCCACCGGGTCTCGGGCGAGATGTGGCGGTCCAACCAGCCCTCCCCGCGCCAGATTGGCGAGCATGCGCGCGATCGCGGGATCCGGACAATCGTCAACCTGCGCGGAGAATCTTCAAAGGGCTATTATCTCCTCGAAAGGGAAGCCTGTCGGGCACACGGGATCGATCTCATCGATTTTCGCGTCTTTTCACGCGACACGCCCACGGTGGAGGCCATTCTCGGCGCGCGCGAGCTTTTCGAGCGGATCGAATATCCCGCGCTCATGCACTGCAAGTCCGGCGCGGACCGGGCGGGTTTGATGGCGGCTCTCTACAAGCTGACGCGCCAGCAGGCACCGATCGAGGAGGCGATGGCGCAATTGTCCCTGAAATACCTGCATGTGCGCCAGGGCAAGCCAGGCATGCTGGATGCCTTCCTTGAAGCCTACAGGGATTTTACGCGTCACACACCCAAGGCCTTTCTCGACTGGGTATGCGAGGATTATGACCGGCAGGCCGTGAAATCGCATTTCATGGAACGGTTCGAATCCCGCATTGCGCTGGACCGTCTCCTGCGCCGGGAATAGCCGGGCCGTGCTGCTTTTTTTCTGGCCATCACCGGGAATTCATGTGAGACACATTTCCGGGAAAAGGAAATTGAGGAGGGAGCCTCCATGAAGAATTCTGCACTGGCCGCGGCTCTGGCAATCGGTCTTGCCGCGTGCGGCGGGGGAGGGGGCGGTGACCGCGCCGCACTGATCGAGAGCTGTGAAGCCGATGGCAGCATGGATGCCGAATCCTGCGAATGCATGGCTGACGCGGCCAAGGACAATCTCAGCTCCGAACTCTACGGTGTGCTTGTCGATTCGGTGAAATCGGGCGGCGACCCGGAAGATGCCATGAACAACCTCACACCCGGCCAACAGGAAGAGTTCATGGGTTTCGCCATGACCGCAGCGACATCCTGCGGCATGATGTAGGCTTTTCCGACCGGCGTTCCCTGTCGCTGGAAAGCAAGAGGTAGATGACATGAAGTTCTTTGTGATCAACAGCTTCCGCACGATGATCTATGTCGCCTATATCGCGATTATCGTGTCGGGGATCGGTCTTGGCATTTACAATGCCGGCGAATGGAGCGGCCAGGTGCTCGGCCTCGGCGGGGGCTTCGCGCAGGTTGTCGATTTCCTTGTCTTCTCTTTCGCAGGGTGGGTTATCGCCAGCCTCATCTGCGGGCTGATCGTGACGCTGCTCGACATTCGCGATGACATCAATGACCGTCTGCCGGACGCCCGCCTGGACGATTAGCCGGTCCCGGCAGACCCCGCGTCTTTCGCACGGCCGCTGCATACGGGGCGGTCCTGGGCAGTTCCGGCGCAGCCATCTGCGGGCGTGTCCATTGCTTCATCCTGCCGGGCGGGCCATCTAGACCGATATGAGCACAGACACATTTTCCCCGCCCGATCTGCTTGAGAAACTTCTCACGCGCTGCCGCCAGGCCGGCGCCGATGCGGCCGATGCTCGGATCACCGTTTCGGAAGGCGTCAGCGTCGATGTCCGCGAGGGCCAGCTGGAATCGGTGGAGCGCGCCGAGGAACAGGCCGTTTCGCTGCGCTGTTTCTTCGGCCAGCGTCAGGCCCATGTTTCCGGCTCGGAGCTTTCCCCGGCGGGTCTGGAGGAACTGGCCGAGCGATGCGTGGCCATGGCGCGCGCCGTGCCTGAGGACCCCTATTGCGGCTTGCCCGGCCCCGATGAACTCGCCAGCGATGCGCGCGATCTCGACCTTGACGGCGACGGCGCCGTGCCCGAGGAGACGCTGGAGCGCGAGGCTCTCGCGGCCGAGGCTGCTGCGCTTGCTGTCCCCGAAGTGCGCACGACATCGAGCTGTTCGGCCGGGTGGACACGCGGCGAGCGCTGGCTCGCCGCCACGAATGGCTTCACCGCCTATCGCCGGGGTTCGTTCAGCGGGCTGGGCCTGGCCGTGGTGTCTGAGCGCGAGGGCCGGATGGAGCGCGATTATGAGAGCCGTTCGGTGCGCTATCGCGAAGACCGTCCCTCTCCCGAAGAGATCGGCCGGATTGCCGGCCGGCGGGCGGCGGCCCGGCTTGGCCCGCGCCGGATCGCCACCCAGAAGGCTGCTGTCATCTTTGACAGGCGTGTCGCGGCCAGCCTGCTCGGCCCGCTGATCACGGCGATTTCCGGACCGTCGATCGCACGAGGCGTGTCCTTCCTCAGCGACCGCCTGGGGGAGAGAGTGTTTTCCGAGGGCATCGATGTGATTGATGATCCCTTCCGCCCCCGGGGGCTGGGTTCGCGCCAGCATGACGGCGAGGGCCGGCGTGTCGAGCCGGTCAGGCTGATCGAGGACGGGGTGCTGACCCGCTGGCTGCTCAATGGCTCATCGGCCCGCCAGCTCGGCCTTGCGCCCAACGGGCATGCGGGTCTGGCCTTCGGTGACCCGCCTGGGGTGACCACCTCCAATCTCTATCTGGCGGCGGGCCGGCAGACGCCCGAAGCGCTCATGAAAGGGGTCGCTCGCGGCCTGCTCGTCACCGACATGTTCGGCCCGTCGATCAATCCGAACACCGGCGACTATTCCGTCGGCGTGTCCGGATTCTGGTTCGAGAATGGCGAGATCGCGCACCCGGTATCGGAGGTGACCGTCGCCGGCGACCTGGCGTCCATGTATGCCCGGCTCATCCCGGCCAATGACCTGGAATTGCGCGGCAGCCATGACGCGCCCAGCCTGCTGATCGAGGATATGTCGATTGCCGGCGACCGCCAGGAGGAATGAACTGCACGCATTGGCAGAAGACCTGGCAACGATGCGGTGCGCTGCGCGCGAGGCCGGCTGGCTGGCCATGGATTTCAGGCGGCGCGGCCAGACAGAAGCCTGGGAAAAGGCGCCGGGCCATCCGGTCACCGAGGCCGATCTCGCTGTGAACACATTCCTCGCCCGCCGGCTCGGCGCGGCGCGCAGCGATTATGGATGGCTGTCGGAGGAAACCGTCGATGACCGGCACAATCGTTCGCCTGACCGCGTCTGGGTGGTCGATCCGATTGATGGCACCCGCGCCTTCATGCGCAAGGATCCGAACTGGTGTATCGGCCTGGCCGTGGTCGAGCGCGGCGCGGTCGTGGCGGGCGTCATCTATGCGCCCGATCATGATGAGCTCTACGAAGCCAGACGCGGTGGCGGGGCCTATCTCAATGGCCATCCGATTGCCGCGAGCGCGCGGGCCGACCTGGACGGGTCACGCATGATCGCCAGCGAATCCCTGCTTGCCCACAAGGACTGGCCCGAGCCCTGGCCCGACATGCACGTCGCGCGTCCCAAGCCGAATGCCACGCTGCTCCGGCTGGCCCGCGTGGCGAGCGGGGCCTTCGATGCCACGATTGCGCTTTGGCGCAAGTCCGATTGGGACCTGGCAGCCGGCGATATTCTTGTCAGCGAGGCTGGCGGGCGGGCGACGACCCATCTCGGGGAGAACTTTGTCTATAACCGGGCCATACCCGCACAGAGAAGCGTCATCGCCGCTGGAAAGGCGTTACATCCTCTGCTAGTCGCACGGACCGGGTCATTGCGCTTGCCGGATCCCAATGATGCAGCGCGCGCGATCAACCCTTCAACACCCTGAATGGAGCCCCGTTCCAGACATGACAGAGAGCCCACAATCGACATCCCAGCTTCTCCATCTCGTGATCGGCGGTGAATTGAAAGACGTCTCCGGCGTAGAATTCGAGGATCTGGACAAGATCGATTTCGTCGGCGCCTTCCCCAATTACAGGGCCGCCTATGATGCCTGGAAGGCCGCCGCCCAGCGCACGGTGGACAATGCCGAGATGCGTTATTTCATCCTCCATGCCCACAAGCTGCTCGATCCAGAAACCGGTTCGCAGCACAAGGTCTGAGCCGGACGGATGGAGGGCGGCGCGTCGCGCGGGCGGAGCCTGCTTCGCCTGCTCAGGCAGTTTTTCGTGGCCTACTGGGGCTGGTTCGCGATCGGTCTGGCCGCCTCGCTCGTCACCTCGCTTGCCGCGGTCAGTTATGGCGTCCTGGTCAAGTTCGTGGGTGACACGCTGCAGGATGTCGTCGCCAGCCAGGCCGGGGCCGAAAGCGCTGCTGAGCCGGCCATGGCCGGTCTGGGCGTCCTGATCGGCGCGATCCTGCTCGCGGCCATCATTCGCGCCCTGTCGCTCTATGCCATGACACTCGCCAACAATACCGGCGTGCAGAAGGCCCTCGTCGATATTCAGCAAGCCGAATTCGACTCCCTGACGCAAGGGGATTTCGCGCGTCTGTCGGGCGCGGCGTCCGGCGGGTTCGTCTCGCGTTTCATAAATGATCTCAACGCCATGCGACTGGCCGGCCTGAGGCTGGCGAACAATGCCACGAGAGGTGTCCTCACCGTGCTTGGCGCCCTGGCCGCCATGGTCTGGATGGACTGGCAGCTCACCCTGGTCCTGCTGGTGGCCTATCCGGTTGCGATCGCCCCCGTGGTGGCCCTCGGCCAGCGTGTGCGAAAACGCGCCCGCCATGCGCAGAACCAGGTGGGCGAGGTCACCTCCCTGCTTTCGGAAGGTTTCCAGTCCGGACGGATCATCAAGGCTTATGGACTCGAGCCCTATCAACAACGCCGCGCGGCCCGCAGTTTCGCCGAGCGCGCGCGGCTTTACCTGAAGGTGCTTGCCGACAAGGCGGCGGTCGACCCCATACTGGAGATTGCCGGCGGCGTGGCCGTGGCCGGCGTCCTGGGCTTCTCGGCCTGGCGCATTTCACAGGGCGCGTCGACGATTGGCGACTTTCTGGGCTTCATCGCCCTGATCGGTGTGGCGGCCCCTGAAATCCGCGCGCTCGGAACGCTGAACGCCGTCGCACAGGAAGGTGCCGCGGCGGCCGACCGGGTCTTCGAGATCATCGAGGACAGGCCCGCACTCGCCGATCCGCCGGGGGCGCAGCACCTTGACAGGGCAAGCGGGGACATCGTCTTCGATGAGGTCGGCTTTCACTATCCCGACGGGTCGGCGGCGCTGAGCGGTCTCAGCTTCACCGTGAAGCCTGGAGAGACACTGGCCCTTGTCGGGCCGAGCGGGGCCGGCAAGTCCACCATCTTCAACCTGTTGCTCCGCCTTTACGAAACCACAACCGGCCGGATCCGGATCGATGGCCACGATATTCGCGGCGTGACCGGTGAGAGCCTGCGCGCGCAGATGGCCCTCGTCGCGCAGGACGCCGCGCTTTTCGATGACACGATTGCCGGCAATATCGCGCTCGGCCGGCTCGGCGCTTCGCGAGAGGCGGTGATCGAAGCGGCCAAGGCGGCCAATGCTCACGAATTCATCGAGACCCTGCCGGGCGGATATGATTCGCCGGCCGGGGAGATGGGCCGTAATCTCTCGGGCGGCCAGCGCCAGCGCATTGCCCTGGCCCGCGCGATCCTGCGCGATGCGCCCATCCTCCTGCTCGATGAGGCGACCTCGGCCCTCGACGCCGAGAGCGAGGCGAAAGTCCAGGCCGCGCTTTCAGGGTTTTCGAAAGACCGAACGGTGATCGTGATTGCTCACAGGCTGTCCACCGTGCGCGCGGCGGACCGGATTATCGTCATCGAGGATGGCCGGGCGGTCGAGCAGGGCGATCATGACAGTCTGATGGCGCGCGGCGGTGTCTATGCGCGTCTCGCCGAACTCCAGCTGGCATGAGCGCCCGTTTCGATGGCGTAAGGCGGTTCCGCCCCGTTGCGGCCTTTTGAAAGGCATGAAGGCGGTGTAATCCTGTCGGCTCAGGCGCTGCCGGCGGTGCGTTCCTGCGGCGTGCGTGCCGCCAGCGTTTCAAGGAAGCGAGCAAGTTTTTCCGCGTTCTCGGCTCCCTGAACGGCGACATTGCGATTGCCGATATAGGTCGGAACGCCGCGCACGCCCATCTGCTGGAACAGCGCTTCTTCCTGGCGCACCGCCTCGGTGTCGGCATCGGAGGCAAGAAGCTTTGCGACGATGTCGCGGTCAAGGCCGATATCGCCGGCAATTTCGGCGAGCACTTCCGCTTGGCCGATATCGCGATGATCGCGGAAATAGGCCGCGAAAAGAGCTTCCTTGGCCTCGAAACCCAGCCCCTGTCCCTGCGCCCAGCGCAGCAGGCGATGCGCATCGAACGTGTTGGGGCGCACCTCAATGCCGGAAAAGCGGAACGGAATGCCCTCTGCCTCGCCATACTCTTCCAGCGCCTCGCGCATGGCGCGGAAACGACTCTTCTCCGGGCTTTCTTCGGTTTCGCCGGCGCCGCCGAGCCGGGCCTGCATGTAATCCTTGTAGGGAACCCCCTCTTTCGGAAGGCCCGGGTCGAGCTCATAAGGACGGAACAGGATCTCGACCCCCGAATGGGGCACGAGGTCCATGGCGGCCTTAAGCCGGCGCAGGCCGAGCCAGCACCAGGGGCAGACAAGGTCGGACACCATTTCCAGCGTGTGGCTCATTCGGCCGCCCCGGCCGCATGGGCCTTCAAATCCTCGAGCCTGACATCGTCCAGCGCGCGTTCATGGGTGGCCTCGAGTCGCACGGGCGGGGCCGCCCCCGCGCGGCGGGCCTCTTCCCAGCGCCCGGCGCAAAGACACCATTTGTCACCGGGTTTGAGCCCCGGAAAGCCGAATTCCGGACGCGGCGTGATCAGGTCATTGCCGCGGGTGTAGGAGTAATTCAGGAAATCGGCGTCGACCACCGCGCAGACCGTGTGATTGCCGCCATCGCGCGGGTCGGTATTGCAGCAACCATCACGGAAGAACCCGGTCTTCGGGTCATGCCCGCAATCGTCTAGCGCGCCGCCGAGGACATTGCGTGCGCTCATGCGGGCACCGGTTCGGGCTTGCCGGACGCTTCGCCGAGCACGCTCAGATAGCCGCGCTTGATCTCCATCCTGTCGGTGATTCCCTTTTCGCGAAGCGCCTTATGGGCCACGCCGAGGCGGTAGCAGGGCAGGTGCATGAACATGTGATGCTCGCAGTGATAATTCACCCAGTAGGGCGCAATGATGAGCCCTTCCAAGGGGGTGGCCAGCGTTGTTCGGGCATGGCGCATCGGGTCGTCATTGTCCGGGACCACGGCATGTTCGGCAATGTTGCGCAGGCGCGTGACAAGCTGTTGCCAGGTGGCCAGTGGCAGCAGCCAGAGCACGAAATAGGCCCACCAATGGCCGAGCGCGGTCAAAAGGGCGAGCATGAGGAGGTTGGACCCGAGGAAGGGAAAGACCGCCTCGCGCGCGGTCTGTGCCCGGTTGGCTGCGCTCTGGCCGGGGCGGATGCCCAAGCCGAACGCGTTCAGGAACTGGTTTCGGCGCTGCTTGAAAAAGGTCTGGCCGGTGAGATCGCGGATGATCTTGCGGCGCAGGGAGCCGCGCGTCACCGGGAAGGGGGCCGACAGGACCAGGTCGGGGTCTTCGGGTTGCTGGGCATATTTGTGGTGGGACAGGTGATAGGGCCGGTAACTCGACAGGCTGGCGCCGACGGGCGCTGCACAGAGCCACTGGCCGAGAAAGTCATTGAACCTGATATTCGGGTGCAGCGCGCCATGGGCGGCATCATGCATGAGGATGGCGAAGCCGAGCTGGCGCGCGCCGATCAGGATCACGCTGACCGGGATCAGCCAGGGCTGCCAGATGGCCAGCGCCATGGCGGCGATCACGACCGCCCAGCAATGGGCCACAAGGGCCGGTCCCATCCAGGAATTGCGCCGGCTTATCGCCTCCCACTCCTCACGTGTAAAGAGATCGAGCGGGCGTATGCGTTTGGCGACGGGCATGAGCGCGAAACTACAGGCTTCAGCGCCATTCCTCAATATTCTCGCAAGGTCAGGTGAGCAGGGCGGCCAGGCCGAAACCGCCCGCGAGTATGGCCCCGGCCCAGACATTCGACTTGAACACCTCCAGGGCCTTGTCTTCATTCGAGACCCTGAGCCGGACATACTGCCAGCCGCCATGGACAAGGAAGATCAGTGCGGTCAACGCGCCGATCCGGTCGGCGCCCATGAACCAGCCGGCGAGGGCGGCAATCGCGGCGGCCAGAAGGTGAAAACAGAACGCTGTGATCGCCGCGTGTTCACCGAAAAGCCGCGCCGTGGATTTCACGCCGACCAGCGCGTCATCCTCTCGGTCCTGCAGGGCATAGATCGTGTCGTAGGCGATGGTCCAGGCGGCAAGGCCAAGCCAGAGAACCACGGTCGCCAGGCTGACACTGCCGACCGTCGCGGCGGCGACCAGGACGCCCCAGTTCATCGTGGCGCCAAGCCAGGCCTGCGGCCACCAGGTCAGCCGCTTCATGAAGGGATAGGCCGCGACCAGCGGAATGGCCAGGAGGGCGACGATCTTGGCATCGCGCGGCAGCACCAGCCAGACCAGGAAGCCGATCAGGAGCTGCACGCAAAGCCAGGCGCCGGCCTGCCAGAGCCTGACCTGGCCGGATGGAAGGGGGCGCCCGGCGGTGCGCGCGACCCCGGCATCGATCTTCCGGTCGGTGATGTCATTCCAGGTGCAGCCGGCCCCGCGCATCGCAACCGCCCCGAACAGGAACAGCACCGCCCACAGGAGATCGATGAACTGCAGACCGGCCTGGGCCAGGCGGGTGAAAGCGATGCCGATCCAGCAGGGCAGGACCAGCAGCCATATGCCGACGGGCCTGTCGAGGCGCGAGAGCGCGACATAGGCCCGTGCCGCGTCCGGCATCGCGCCCAGCCAGCCGGCAAATGCGCTGTCGGCCGGAAGGGTCAGGCGTTCGCGGATCGACTTTCCCGGGGGCCTGGCTTGCGGCGCGCCGGTCGTGTCGGCGGGTTCAGCCGCTGTGCTGGCGGCTTCATCGCTGCGCGCCTCGAGCCCGAAGGGCACATAGCCGGCGACGGGCGCCGCCTCCTGCGGTTCGAGACCGAAAGGTGTGTAGGTGAACATTGATTGGGTTCCAGCCCCGCCGCCCGCGGCGGGTTTCGATATATCCTCAGCCATATCCGCTTGTTTAGCGAATGCACGCCGGCGCGTCACCTCCGGCCGTCAGCGGGCCATCAGGCCATTGAGATCGTCTTGCGATTGACGAAGGCCATGAGGCCGTCGCGCGCCAGCTCCCGGCCATAACCGGACTGCTTGACCCCGCCGAAGGGCAGACGCGGGTCGGAGGCGACCTTGGAGTTTACAAAGGTCGAGCCGGCCTCGATGTCGCGCGCGGCCACGACCATTTCCGAAGGCTCATGGGTAAAGATGGCCGACCCAAGGCCGAACGCGCTGTTATTGGCATGGCTGATGGCCTCCTCGAGGCTATCGACACGCCAGAGCCCGGCGACCGGGCCGAACACTTCCTCGGTAAAGGCCGGACTGGAAAAAGGGGCGTCCTCGATCACCTGCGGGGCGAAATACCAGCCGCGTTCCGGCAACTCGGCGGGCCGCGAGATGCGCTGTCCGCCGGCTTCGAGCGTGCGCTGAACCTGGCCGGAGACCGCTTCCCGCCCTTCGCGCTGCGCCAGCGGGCCGATATCGGTATCCGCCTGCATGGGATCGCCGAGTGTCAGGGCCTCGAACCCGGCCACGAAACGCTCGCGGAAGGCCTCGTAGATATCGCCATGAACGAAGAAGCGCTTGGCCGCGATGCAGGACTGGCCGTTGTTCATCACCCGCGCCTCGACGGCGGTGGACACGGCCGCGTCGAGATCGGCCGAGGGCATGACGATGAAGGCATCCGTCCCGCCGAGTTCGAGCACTGTCGGCTTGATCTCCTGGCCGGCGGCCCCGGCCACGGCCGCACCGGCCGGGCCCGATCCGGTCAGCGTGGCGGCTTTCACGCGCGGATCGCGAATCACCCGCTCGACCGAGGAGGCGTCGATCATCAAGGTCTGGAAACAGGCTTCGGGCAGTCCGGCCTCGCGGAAAACAGCTTCGATATCCAGCGCGCAGCGCCCGACATTCGAAGCATGCTTCAAGAGGGCGACATTGCCGGCCATCAGCGCCGGGGCGGCGAAGCGAAAGACCTGCCAGAAGGGAAAATTCCACGGCATCACCGCCAGCACCGGCCCGAGCGGCAGATGCATGACATGGCTTTGGCTGGCATCGCTTTCGATCACCTGGTCGGCCAGCATGTCCGGCCCGTGATCGGCATAGTAGCGGCAGACCCAGGCGCATTTCCCGATTTCGGCATCGGCCGCGGCGAGGGTCTTGCCCATTTCCGCGGTCATGTGCCGGGCATATGTTGCGCGGTGAGTCTCCAGAACCTGCGCGGCCCGGCGAAGCCATGCGGCGCGCTCGACCACCGGCTCGCGCCGCCAGCTGGCAAACCGGCTTGCAGCCGCCTCGAGCGCGGCTTCGATCTCGCTTTCGCCATGCGGCTCGAAACGCTCGATCACCTCCTCGCTTGCGGGATTGACGGATTGTAGGGCCATGGGGCGCTCCGTTTTGCTGGTTTGCCTGCTACGAGACTGAAGTTATAGGATAGGTCATGAGTTCCACACCCCGCCTGTTTGTCGAGTCCGACCTCGTCGCCAAGGGTTTTGCCGCGCTGGACGATGCGCAGGCCAAATACCTCACCCGTGTCATGCGCCTCGGCGAGGGCGATCATGTGCGCGTCTTCAATGGCCGCGATGGCGAGTGGGACGCCGTGATCGACCAGGTCGAGGGCCGCTCGGTCCTGCTGAAGGCCGAGCGACGATTGCGCCGGCAGTTCGAAACGGCCGGCCTCATCCTGCTTTTCGCCCCACTGAAGAAGGCGCAGACCGATTTTGCCGTCGAAAAGGCCACCGAACTCGGCGCCACAGTGATCCAGCCGGTCATGACAGCGCGCACCCAGGCCGCCCGGGTTCGCGCCGACCGGCTGCAGAAGGTCGCGCTGGAAGCGGCCGAACAGACCGAACGGCTGGACCTGCCGGTGATCCGGTATGCGCAGGCGCTGGACGCGGCGATCGAGAGCCTGCCCGACGGCGCACCGCTGATTTTCTGCGATGAGGCCGGCGACGATCCCGAGGCTGACGGGGGCAGCGATGCGGGGCGTGCCCAGCCGATGCTGGCTGCGCTCGAGCGTCTTGCCCCCGGCTGCGCGGGCATCCTGGTCGGTCCGGAAGGCGGGTTCTCACCCGAGGAGCGCGACCGCCTGCGCGCGCATGAACAGGCCGTTCCGGTGACGCTCGGCCCGCGAATCCTGCGCGCCGAAACGGCTGTCGTGGCGGCAATGGCCCTGTTCCAGGCCCGGCTTGGCGACTGGCGCGAAAGCGGCGCTGACGATAGTTTCCCTAAGGCGATTGATGAGAAATCCTGATGATGCGTCTCACTTGGCGGCCCTGCGAAACCGTCCTACGACACGCGGACGATACAGGAAGGGGCCGCTGCCATGACCACGCCCACAAGCGAAATCGATGACACCGCCCCGCGCGTGGAGAGCAAGGCCGAGCTGGTCGAATGGCTGGAAGCCGGCTGCAAGCCGAAGGCCGACTGGCGCATCGGCACCGAGCACGAGAAATTCGGCTTCACCAAAAAGGGTCTGAGGCCGCTTCACTATGACGGCGAAGTCGGTGTGCGCGCCATGCTGGAGGGCCTGCGCGACCGGTTCGGCTGGCAAGGCATCGAGGAGGGGGGCAAGCTTATCGGCCTGAAACAGGGCGGGGCGAGCGTCAGCCTGGAGCCGGGCGGCCAGTTCGAACTGTCCGGCGCGCCGCTGGAGCATATCCACGAGACCTGTAACGAGGTCGGCGCGCATCTGCGCGAGGTGCGCGAGGTCGCCGACCCGCTCGGCATCGCCTTTCTCGGCCTCGGCGTCTCGCCGCTGTGGAGCCTTGAGGAAACCCCGATGATGCCCAAGGCCCGCTACAGGATCATGCGCGATTACATGAGCCGTGTCGGGCGGCTCGGCCACCAGATGATGTTCCGCTCCTGCACCGTGCAGGCCAATCTCGATTTCGGCTCCGAAGCCGACATGGTGAAGAAGCTGCGCGTCTCGCTGGCGCTTCAGCCGCTGGGCACGGCGCTGTTCGCCAATTCGCCCTTCATGGAGGGGCGCACCAATGGCTTCCTGTCCTATCGCAGCCATATCTGGACCGATACCGATCCCGACCGCACCGGCATGCTGGCCTTCGCCTTCGATGAGGGATTCGGGTTCGAGCAATATGTCGATTATGCGCTGGATGTGCCGATGTATTTCGTCCGGCGCGGCGGGCGCTATCTCGACGTGGCCGGCCGGAGTTTTCGCGATTTCATGGAGGGCCGGCTGGAGCCGATCCCCGGCGATCGCCCGGCCCTGGATGACTGGGCCGATCATCTCTCGACCATCTTCCCGGAAGTGCGCCTGAAGCGCTTTCTCGAAATGCGCGGGTCGGATTCCGGCCCCTGGAGCCGGCTGTGTGCCTTCTCCGCCTTCTGGACGGGCCTGCTTTACGACCAGGCTGCTCTCGATGCGGCCTGGGACCTGGTGAAGGACTGGAGCGCGCCCCAGCGCGAGGCGATGCGCCAGTCGGTCGGCACGCTCGGTCTGGGCACGCCCCTGCCGGACGGGCGCAGCCTCAGGGAACTGGCTGTGGACGCCCTGGCGATCTCGCGCAACGGCCTGAAGGCGCGCGGGAAGCTCTCGGTGGCCGGCGATGACGAGACCGGTTTCCTTTCCGAACTCGACGAGATTGCCGAGAGCGGGCTGACCCCGGCCGACCGGCTGCTGGAACGCTATCACACCGAATGGGGCCAGCGCGTCGAGCCGGTCTTCGAGGCGCTGGCCTACTGACGCGATTTTCTCCGAAGGTCGCAATTCACCCCGGCGGCAA
>JAAANZ010000019.1 GCA_009909065.1 Alphaproteobacteria bacterium
TGTAGGGTATTCGAAAATGAGACCTCGCCCATGAAGCCTGAAACCCGGTCTGCCGCGCTCAAGCGTCTTGCCCGTATTGAAGGCCAGGTGCGCGGTGTCTCGAAAATGATTGATGAGGATCGCTATTGCATCGACGTGGTGCGCCAGGTGCAGGCGATTAAGGCCGCCTTGTCGGCGCTCGAAAACCTGACCCTGCAAGATCATCTCGACACCTGTGTGGATGATGCCCTGACCAGTGACGATGTGGATGAACGCCGCGAAAAAGTCGAGGAACTGGTCGCCGTCCTTGGGGGGCGAAAGAAGTGATTTGGAAAGATACCCCTTGGGAGCATACGAATATTAACCCGTCTTCCCGTAGTCCGAATGAAACATGCTGAAACTGGCGCGCCTGCTTTTCCTGATCGCCCTCGCCGCCATGGTGGCGCGGCCTGTCATGGCGTGCTGCCTGACGGGGCATGGCGCAGGCGCAGCTGTCGCGGCCGAGAGCGACATGCCGCCCTGCCATGGACCGGCCCCCGCGGCCGGTCATGCCGGCGAAGCGCTGGACCGGACCATGCCCGCTCCGCCGGACTGTCCAGGCTGCCTTGATTGCGACACGGCCTTTATAAAGGCTCAGACGGTGAATGACGCCGCCCTGATCGAGGCCGGCCCATCCGAGGGCTCGCTGGCCGGTCCGGCTGCCCGGTTCAGTGGTTTCGAACCCTCCGCCACGGTTTTCAAGACGGGGCCGCCAGGCGATCCGCCCCGTGCACATGCAACCCCCGTCACACTCAGGCAGCGCCTCTTGATCTGATTGGCCGGCGTCCGCGCTTGCGCGCGATTCGCTTTGCGTCTTGATCAATCCGTCCGGTGCTTCCTCATGTCTTCAAAATTCCGAAACTGGCTTGTCGGCGCGCTCGTCATGTGCGCTGGCCCCGAAGGTGGAGCGGTCGCCCAGTCCTTCCAGGAACTGGAAACGCGCCTTGGCGATCATCCCTCGCTCGCCGCCCTGAGCCATCAGGCCGATGCCTCGCGTGAACGCGCCATCGCGGCCATGGGCCTGCCCGATCCGGTCGTCTCGGCCGGCATCAACAATTTCCCGGTCTTCGACCCGTCCTTTTCCGACTTCCTGCCCACCAACAAGGCGGTCGGCCTGCGACAGGAGTTTCCCAGCCGCGCCAGCCGGCAGGCAAGCGCCGGCCAGGCCAGAGCCATAGCCGCGCAGAGCGAACGGGTTCGTGCGGCCCAACTTGCCACACTTCGCGGCGAACTGATCGCCCTGCTTCACGAAAAAAGGCGTATCGAACGCCAGCGCGCCATCGCACGCCGGCGCAACGAGAAATATGACGAGCTGGCCGGTATTGTGGAGGCCGAGATCGATGCCGGGCGGCCAGGTGTTTTTCGTCTTGCCGAAATCGAGGCCGAGCGCGCCGGCGTTGACCGCACACTTGTCGAGCTGGACCGCCAGGACGCGGAAACCGATGCGCGCCTGGTCGACCTGGTCGGCCAGGTCCCTGCCACACCGGCCCCGCCGGTGAACGCGCATGACTGGTCCGGTCACCCGATGTCTTTTCACGCTGTTCGAGTGGCCGATGCGGATATCCGTGTCGCGAACCATTCAGTCGAGGGGGCCGAAGCCGCCTGGCGGCCGAGCTGGGGCGCGCAACTGACCTATCAGCAGCGCGAAACAGGCGCGGATTTCGCGGGCGACGACTGGGTGTCCGGCAAGGTCACCATGACTCTGCCGCTCTGGGCCAAACACAGCCAGGAGCCGCGCCTGCGGGCCGCAAAGGCCGAGCGGGCCAGTGCAGAAATGCGCTATCAGGCCGCTGCCCGTCATGCTTCGGCGCGCTACACCTCGCACGCAGCCCAACGGCGCGCTGCCGAAGACAATATTTCCGCCCTGAAGAGAAACATCGCCGCCGTCGAGGACGAGATCGCGTCCCAGTTGACCATGTATGAATCCGGCGCTGGCGACTATGCCCCGATCATCGACGGTGAACTGGCCATCCTCAAACTTCGCGCCGACATCGCCGCCCAGGAAGCCCGCCGGGCCACTGCGATTGCGCGCATGAATGCGCTTCTGGTGGCGCCATGAAGCACACCGTTTTTCTTTTATCGGCCGGAGCGGCCGCCCTGCTCACCGCCTGCCGGGACGCGCCGGATCTGCGAAACGGCGAAACGCCGGGCGCCCCCGCGAGCGCGTCTGCGTCGGCACAGGCACAGCAATACACCTGCCCGATGCATCCGCATTATATCTCGACCGATCCGGAGGGCGCCTGCCCGATCTGCGGCATGGACCTTGTGCCAGTGAGCGCCGAGACAGGCGCTGCACAAGGCGATGGATCGATCGGCGTCGCGCCAGAAATGATCCAGACCATGGGTATACGGACTGTTCCGACTGAAAGGGTTGACTTCAGCCAAACGCTCCGCGCCTTCGGTGTCGTGGAGACCGATGAGCGTCTGGAAAATGTCGCCGCATCCCGCCTCGAAGGCTGGATCAAAGAGCTCACCGTCCGGGCCGAAGGCGACACGGTGCGTACCGGGGAGCTGCTTTACCGGGTCTACAGCCCGGACCTGATCGCGGCCCAGAAGGATTATCTGAACTCGCTCGAGATCGGGAATGAGACCCGGATCGCCGCGGTACGCCAGCGCCTGCGCTCGCTCGGCATGCAGGACGCCGCGATCGAACGGCTGACACAGGACCGCGAAGTGATCGAGCAAGTGCCGGTCTATGCCGAAGCCGGCGGCACCGTCGCCGAACTCCAGATCCGCGAAGGCGACTATGTCAGTCCCGGCACGCCGATCCTGCGCCTGCAATCCTATTCGGGTGTCTGGGTCATGGCCTCCATTCCCGAAACGCAGCTTCCGCTGATCGACACGGGGCTGCCGGTTCGGCTCGATTTTCCAAGCGCGCCCGACGCTCCGGCAGAGGGCCGCATCGATTACATCTATCCGACAATCGACCCGAAGACCCGCACGGCGCAGGTGCGTATCGAGGCCGACAATGCCGCCGGTGACCTGCGGCCGGGCGCCTATGCCGACATCACCATGGAACTGGACGGCGGCGCGCGCCTCTCGGTTCCAAGCGAAGCGATCCTGCGCGACAGTCGCGGCGCGCATGTCATTGTGGCCCGCGGCGATGGGCGGTTTGCCGGGCGCGCCGTGCGAACGGGCATCACCGCCAATGGACGGACAGAAATTGTGGCAGGCCTGTCGCAAGGTGAGCGGGTGGTGGCGAGCGGACAATTCATGCTCGACAGCGAGGTGAACCTTCGTGAAGGCTTTTCAAAACTGCAGGGGCCGCCTGCGATCACCAACGGACCGAACACACCACTATCGCGGCTCCCGGTGGACGCCAGCACGCTGGCTGAGATTGATCATTTTACCGATATGGCGCTCTATTTCCATGAAGCCCTGATGGATCGCTACCGGATCGATCCCTATTTCGTGGACCCGGCGCTCGGGCTTGGCGAAACACTCCGCACTCGTTTCTCGGACACAAAGCTCGTCCCGATCCTGGAAGACGCAGAAGCCGCCCTTCGCGCGGCAAAGGAGGCGCGCGAAGGCGAAGCGCTTGCGAATGAACTCGCGCGGCTGATGCAAGCGCTGGAACCCTGGCTCCTTGAAGGCGCCCCGGTTCATTACCGCGATGCAGGCCTGACCCTCTATCGCGACACCGAATCAGGCCGCCTCTGGCTTCAGCAAAGCGCCACACCGAGCAATCCATACGGCGATGGTGAGGCTGAGACCGTGGCCTGGCCCGATCTCATGGCTGACATGGAGATGGATAGCGCTGAGCGCCAACCTGTCGATCCCCAGGCGGGGCATCGGTAGGAGGCGGCGATGACACGGACTTCCGGTCACGATCTCGCCGGACGGGACCCGTCACAATCTTGGGTCGCCAAGCTCATCGGCTGGTCCATGTCCAACCAGCTGATCGTTCTGGTCCTTGCTGGCGCTCTTGCCGTGGCAGGATGGATGGCCGTCGAACGCACGCCGCTCGACGCCGTGCCCGACCTCACCGACACCCAGATTATCATCCGCACCGATTTCCCGGGGCAGAGCCCGCAAATCGTCGAGGACCTGGTCACCTATCCCCTCTCGGCAAACCTCCTGGGGCTTCCGCGCACCAAGGATGTGCGCGGCTCGTCCATGTTCGGCACCAGCTTCGTCTATGTCATTTTCGAAGACGATGTTGATCTCTATTGGGCGCGCTCACGTGTGCTGGAAGCGCTGTCGCGGCTGGGATCGGAACTCCCTGAAGGCGCTGTGCCTCAGATCGGCCCGGATGCAACTGGCGTCGGCTGGGTCTATCAGTATGCGTTGGTCGACAAATCAGGAAATAACGACCTTGCCGACCTTCGCTCACTGCAGGACTGGTTTCTGTCGCTTGAACTCTCCGGAGTGGATGGCGTCGCCGAAGTCGCCTCTGTCGGCGGCTTTGTCCGCGAGTACCAGATTTTCATCGACCCTAACCGGCTGCGCAGTTTCGATATTTCCATCGAGCGCATCCGCGAGGCTGTGCGCACTGCTTCCAGCGAGGTCGGCGGGCGAGTCCTGGAGCAGGCCGAAACGGAATATGTGATCCGTTCATCGGGGTATGTCGATGACCGCGCCGATCTCGAACAGGTGGTCATCCTTGCCGAAGATGGCACGCCCGTGCTCCTCGGTGATGTCGCGCGCATCCTCAAGGGCCCGGCGCTGCGGCGCGGTATCGCCGAATTGAACGGTGAAGGCGAGACTGTCGCGGGGATCGTCGTCATGCGTGATGGCGAGAATGCGCTGCAGGTCATAGACCGCGTGAAAGACAAGCTGGCCGATTTGCAGCGCGGGCTCCCGGACGGGGTGGAAATCGTCACCGTCTATGACCGCGCTCCGCTGATCGAAGGCTCGGTCGCCTATCTCAGGGACAAGCTCATCGAGGAAGGCCTCGTCGTGGCGCTGGTGATCGTGATCTTCCTCCTGCATGTGCGCTCGTCTCTGGTGGCGATCATCACGCTTCCGCTCGGCGTCCTCGGCGCCTTTCTCGTCATGTCGTTTCAGGGGGTGACGGCAAACATCATGTCGCTCGGCGGCATCGCCATCGCCATCGGGGCGATGGTGGACGCTTCCATCGTGCTTGTCGAAAACGCCAGCCGGAAACTGTCGGAGTTCGAGAATAAGCCGACCGCCGCTGAGCGCCGCGCCGCGCTGCTGGAAGCTGCCCAGGAAGTCGGTCCCGGTATTTTCTTCTCGCTACTGATCATTACCGTTTCGTTCCTGCCGGTCTTCGCCCTGACCGGAGAGAGCTATCGCCTGTTCTCGCCGCTCGCCTTTACCAAGACATATGCGATGGCCTTTGCCGCCATCCTTTCGGTCACTCTGGTGCCGGTGCTCATGTTGCATCTGATGCGGGGGAAATTCCGCCGGGAAGACGCCAATCCGCTCAACGCCTTCTTCGTCTGGGCCTACAAACCGATCCTGCACGCGGCGCTACGCTTCAAATGGGTGACCGTCGCGCTGGCCATATGTCTGTCCGCGAGCGTCATCATCCCCCTTCAGCGCATCGGTTCGGAATTCATGCCGGCGCTCTATGAGGGCGAACTGCTCTATATGCCGACAACGCTGCCCGGCGTTTCCGCCACCAAGATGCGCGAAATCCTGGGACAGACGAACCGGGTGATACAGACCCACCCGGAAGTCGAGAAGGTTTTCGGAAAGGCCGGGCGGGCGGACACCGCCACGGACCCTGCCCCGCTCACCATGATCGAAACCTGGATCCGGCTGAAGCCCGAGGAAGAGTGGCGCGCAGGCGCGACCATAGACGGCATCATCGCAGAGCTTGACCAGCGCCTGCAAATGCCCGGCCTCGTCAATTCCTGGGGCTATCCGATCAAGATCCGCATGGACATGGTCTCGACCGGTGTGCGCACGCCGATCGGGATCAAGGTGACCGGCGACAGTCTCACCGAGATCGAACAGATCGTCCGTGATGTCGAAAAGCGGGTTGGCGACATTCCGGGCACTCGCTCGGCCTTCGCCGACAGGGTCCTGGGCGGCAAATATCTCGAAATCACGCCGGATCGCAGCGAACTGGCCCGGCGCAACATAGGCATGGGCACATTCCAAGGCGTTGTTCAGACTGCGCTGGGCGGCATGCGACTTTCCCAGTCCGTCGAGGGGCGCGAGCGCTATGACATCATCCTGCGCTATGACCGCCCCTTCCGGGAAAACGTTGGCGATCTCGAGAACATCCTCGTGCCGACACCAACCGGGGCGCATATTCCGCTCGGCGAACTGGCGAGCATCACCTATGCCGAAGGCCCGGCCATGATCCGCTCGGAGAATGCGCGTCTGACCGGCTGGGTCTTTGTCGATATCGCGGGGCGCGACATGGGCGGCTATGTGGCCGAGGCACGCGAACGGGTGCGCAATGAGATCGACCTGCCGGCAGGCTATGCCGTGGAATTCGCCGGCCAGTACGAACAAATGCAAGAGGCGAGGGCCCGCCTCGAGGTGGCGATCCCGGCCACCGTGGCGCTGATCTTCCTTCTGTTGATGCTGCATTTCGGACGGTTCGACCGGATCCTGATCATCATGGCGAGCCTGCCCTTCGGCCTCGTCGGCGGGCTCTGGGCGGTCTGGCTGGCAGGATACAATCTTTCTGTCGCGGTGGCCGTCGGCTTCATCGCGCTTGGCGGCATTGCGGTCGAAACCGCCGTTATCATGCTAATTTATATCGACAGCGAACTGCGCAAGGCGCCGCCTGAAACCCGCGAGCAGCTCTTCAACGCGATCAGCCGGGGCGCGGCCATGCGTGTTCGCCCGAAACTGATGACCGTGACCACGATTTTCGGGGGACTTGCGCCGATCTTCCTTACCGACGGGCTCGGCTCGGACGTCATGCGCCCCATCGCCCTGCCCATGATCGCCGGCATGGCCTCGACACTCGTCCTGACCCTGATCGTGATACCGGCCATCTACTATATCCGGGCCGGGTTCACCATTTCCGCGCCCGGTGACGCCGGAAGGCCGGCCGGACATACGGATCCTTCCCGTTGAAACCCAAAAGGAGACCCGACATGCCACCACGCAATCTCATTCTCGCAAGCCTGCTCGCACTCGGCCTGACGGCATGCGGCGATGACGGCGACATCACGGCCCCGGCAGCCCCGGAGGGCAACCCGACGGACACGGCCAGGCCACAGGGCGATCAGCCAACAGCCGGTCGCATCGGCCATGCCACGGGCAGGATCGTCTCACTCGGCCGCGACGGCAATTTCCTCACCATCGAACATGACGAATTCGAGGGCGATATCGCGATGGGCGCCATGACCATGGGATTCGACATCATGGGAGGCGTCGACCTGTCGCGATTTTCCAAAGGCGATGAGGTGGCCTTCCGGGTCAAGCAGGGATTCGATGGTACCTATCGCATCATGGCAATCTGCGATACCGCCGCCCACGGGGCCGATTGCCTGTCCGCGAAGTCCGGTCGCTGAGAACGCATCCCTTTGCCTCGATCAGGATGATGCGATTAGGGCAGATTCCGGTCCCGGGCGGGACGCCGTGGGAAGACCGTCGGCGCTTGACGGGTGTCAGCCCTGAGTCAGACGCACATAGAGATCCGGCCGCCGGTCCCGGAAGAAACCCCAGGCTGCGCGTTCACGCGCAAGCGCGTCCCGGTCGAAGGCCGCCGTCACGAACCCGGTTTCACGGCGGTCGAGCTCGGCGACCAGCTCTCCCGCCGCATCGCAGATGAAGCTGGTGCCATAAAAAGCCTGTCCGTCTTCGGTGCCGGTGCGGTTCACGGCGCAGACCGGGATCACATTGGACACGGCATGGCCAAGCATCGCCCGGCGCCAGCGCGCCGCCGTATCGAGCGAGGGGTCCTGCGGTTCGGCGCCGATGGCGGTGGGGTAAAGCAACAGCTCCGCCCCCATCAGCGTCATGGCGCGGGCCGCTTCGGGGAACCACTGGTCCCAGCATATGCCAACGCCGATGCGGCCCATCTGCGTGTCCCAGACGCGGAAACCGGTATTCCCGGGCCGGAAATAGAATTTCTCCTGATAGCCCGGCCCGTCGGGTATATGGCTCTTGCGATAGACACCCAGGGGCGTGCCGTCGGCATCCACCATGACCACGGAATTGTAATAGCAGGGTCCCTCGCGCTCGAAGATCGAAACGGGCAGCACCACGCCCAGCTCGGCCGCCAGCGGCGCAAGGAATTGTATCGCGGGATGAACCTGCCATTCATGCGCGCGGTCGAAATGCGCCTCCTCCTGGCTCTTGCAGAAATACGGGCCCGAGACGAGTTCGGGCAGGAGGATCACACCGGCCCCCTCACCGGCCGCCTCGCGCACCAACCGGGCGGCCTCGGCCAGCGGATCACGAGACTCACCGGGGGCGAACTGAATGCCGGCAATTGTCAGGGTTCGGCTCATCAGGTTTCAACTCCTTGCGCAGGCGCGGGCACATGACAGGTCATACAATGAAAGCTCCCGCCGCCCGAGAGGATGGCCCGCGAGCTGAGCCGCCTCAGCGTCATGCCCGGAAAGGCGGCGGCAAAGGCCTGTTCAAGCCCCTCGCCCGGGCGCGCCGCATAGTCCGGAACCGCCAGAAGGCCATTGCTGGTCACGAAATTCAGATGGCTCGCCGGCAGCGCCCGGCCGGCCGCATCGGGCACGAAACCCGGCGATGGCACGGTGAAAACGTCGAGGCCCGCGGCGCGCAGCCTCGCCTCGATCTCGGCCAGCCGGTCGCTGTTCGGGTCATCGGCTCCGGACGCCCTCTGGCAGACAACGCGCCCGGGGCCACAGAAACGCGCGAGATTGTCGACATGGCCGTCCGTATGGTCATTGAGCAGGCCGCGGTCCAGCCAGACCACGCGCCGCGCGGCGAAGACCGCTTCAAGCGCCGCTTCCGCGTCCGCCTCCGTCCAGCCGGAGTTGCGATTGGGATTGAGCAGGCATTCACGCGTTGTGATCACGGTGCCGGCGCCATCATGCTCGACCGCGCCACCTTCAAGGATAAAGTCTTGCAGGCGCGCGCGGGCGCCCTCGGCCTCGGCGATGGCAGCGGCGGTTTCGGTGTCGCCCGGCATCTCGAACCTGCCGCCCCAGCCATTGAAGCGGAAACAATGGGCCAGAAGCGCGCCGCCCGGCGCATATGAGAAGACCGGACCGGTGTCGCGCAACCAGATATCGCCGGTCGGGACAGCCCTGATCTGTGCGCAGCCCCCGAGACTCTCGCGCGCCGCGGCGATGGCGGTTTCGTCGCCGGCCGCGACCCGCAGCCGGGTCCGGCCGGCAAGCGCGCGGGCGAAGGCGGCGATCTCCGTGCGCGCAGGCTCGAAAGCCGTGCCCCATTCCCCGGGCAGACGCGGCCAGCCGACCCAGAGGGCCGATTGCGAGGCCCATTCGGGCGGCGGTGGAGGGGGCGGGCCAGCTGTCATCGCCGCGCGCCATGCCACAGCTTGCGCCGCCACGCCAGCGCCGCGCGCCGTCCCTCCGCCCCCCTCGGGCCGAAGCCCGAGGGCGACGAAGCCAAAGCAGCCCTGAGCGCGATCCATGTGAGCGGCGAAGCCGCGATACGGGATCAAACAGAAGAGCCCTCACGCGCGTTCTATCGCGAAGGCGAAGCCGGAGCGGAGAACAAACGAAACAGCCCTGAGCGCGACCCATCGCGACGCACAGCGGAGCGGGTGGTCAACAAAAAAGAACGGCCCCGCAATACACCGGGGCCGCTCTCTTCAATCTACGTGTAGTCTACAGACCAGCAGGCCGGGCACGAGGCAGGACCCCGCCTGAACTGTACAGAGGCCTAGAATTCGTACCGCAGGCCGATACGGATCGTATAGACCGAAGCGCTGAGTTGTTCGTCGCTGGAAAAGCCGAGCGCGAAGTCGTTCAGATTGTTGTAGCGGTAAACGCAAGCATCCTGACTGACACAGGCGGTCCGTGCCGCATCCCCGTTGAGAGCCGCGGCCCCGTCGACACCATTCTCGGCGACGTCGGTTGCGGAAACAAGGTCCGCCTCAACAAGGCCGATCGTGCCGAAACGCGGTCCACCATATTGCGTGCCCCACTCATCGTTGAGCAGATTCGCCACGTTCTCGATATCGAGCACGAAGTTCAGGCGGTTCTCACCGACGTATTTTTCGGCAGCCTTGTTCAGGAAGGGCAGTTCCTGCGTGTACTGGAAGTCCCAACGCTGGTTCCAGGGCGAATCGTCACTGTTGCGCGCGACAATGCCGCCATTGCCCAGACCCCGCGAGTCGATGGCCTCGAGGAAGCCCTCCTGGTCGAAGCCGTCAGCGAACACCACGCTCGGATCATTGAAGGCGCCGCCGGAATGAGCGGGCACGTAGAGGAGGTCCTCGTCAAAAGGATCCTCGCCGAGGCCACCGCGTCCGAAGAGCGAATTATCGTCATCGACATCGAAGGTGTAGGAGAAGGGTTCGCCGGAGGTGAATGTGCCAAAGAGGGTGAACTGGCTCTCAAGGTCAGCGAAGATCTCGGTTTCGTAAGAGGTGAAGACCTTGAAGGCGTGCTCGACCTCGAAAGGCGAACGGCCGACGACAGCAGAGTTGCGGTCAAAGGTGGTCGTGGTGCGCCAGTTCGAGATGCCGCGCGAGGAGGTGCCTGGCGTGACGCTTTCGATATCCTGATTGGCATAGGACACGAAGAAGCCAAGCCCGTTATCATACTCCTTCTCAAGTGAGAGGGTGAAGATATCGGACGCGCCATCCTCGAAATTGGTCAGGGCCGTCAGGTTCTGAATGTCCAGCGCCTCGAGATCGGCATAGATCGGACGCCCGTCCGGTGCCGCGCCGATCGGCTGGGTTTCGGCCAGCTGGGTTTGCGCCAGGTTTTCCCAGCGGAAGCCCTTGTCGGTCTCGGTGTGCACATACTGCGCCGAGAAGATATAGTCCGAGCCGAGGTCGACCGGCAGGCCGAAACGGTTGAAATCGAGATCGAATTCCTGGTCGAGGCGAAGCGAGGCCTTCCAGTCGGCCGGAATTTCGAAATCCTCGGAGATCACATCAACCACGATCGGGTTGCCCGCGGCGACCGCATCCAGGTTGCCCTGCGGCACGTTCAGCGGATTGACACCGGTCAGCCCATCGAAGTCCGAGAACACGATCGGGGCCTGGAAAGCGTTCGAGGTCCAGACTTTCGGATCACCGCCGGCAAACTTTCCGAACCCGCCGGTAATCTTCGTGCGCGGGAACGGCGTGTATTCAAAGCCGACACGCGGTTGAAAACTGTCAAGCCCGTCAAGATTGTTTGTCGTGTCAACACCGAACTGTTCGGCAATGGCATCAACACGCGCCGGCTCGTCGTCCTGGCTGAAATATTCATAGCGCAGGCCATAATCGACGCGCAGTTCCGGAAGAACCTGCCAGCTGTCCTGGGCGAAGAAGGACCATTTGTTATAACCCCAGGAGGCCGCCGCATTATTGGCGTCATTGGTCACGTCATTGTCGTAGCGGACTTCGGCGACCTGGTTCACGAGGTCGTCGTAGGACCTGAAGATAAATTCACCATTCGAGCGCGGGACGAACTTGTTGAAAAGCGAGTAATCCTCGAAATTGAAACCGGCCGTGATCAGGTGGTCGTTCCAGATATAATCGGCTTTCGCATTGAACTGGATACGCTCGTCCTCGAACTCGTTGGCATGACGGAAACGGTCGCATGCGCCGGTCAGGAAGATATCGTCGGTGAACAGACCGGCCACGGGGCTGCCGGCAGCAGTTTCGGTTTCCGCGTCAAGACGGATATCGATCTCGCCACTGTCCGGATTGCCACAGATCTGCCCGCGCATATTGTCCTTGTAGTTGAACCGCAGCTCCGTCGACAGCTGTTCGGTCCATTGTGAGTTCAGCTGCGCACCATAGGCTTCCAGTTCCTGCGGTGCCTGATACCAGGCGGAGGCGAATTCGGTGGAAGAGATCGAGGAAAGGTTTGTTTCTTCGGTGCTCTGATACGTGAATGTTGCGCGGTGATCGTCATTGATCACCCAGTCGATCTTTCCAAGCAGTTTTTCAGAGGTGAACGGCGCCGACACGAATTGCGGGCGTCCACCCATGTCGATCCCGTAAGTGTCCAGCACGGCCTGGTTAAGAACGTTGAAGAGTTCCGGGTCGCGCCCGGCGCTGTCATCACTGCCGACGAAGCTGATGCCGTTGGCGGATTCGATTTCGTCATACGACACGAAGAAGAAGAGCTTGTCCTTCAGGATCGGGCCGCCAAGCGTGAAGCCATACTCTTCCTCGGTGAAGTCGGGCGCCTCGACAAACTGATCGAAGGCGGCATTGCCCTGATAGTCCTCGTCGCGACGATAATAGAAGAGCGAGCCATCAAACTCGTTCGAACCGGACTTGGTCACGACATTGACGAGACCGCCCGTGAAGCCGGACACTTCCACGGAATAATCCGTCGCGGCGAGCGAGACGGCTTCGATGGCGTCGAGATTGATCGGCGAACGCTGTGTCGGATAGGACTGATCGGACAAGCCGAAATCGTCTTGCTGCAGGGAGCCGTCGATCGACAGGGCGTTGAAACGCGGGTTGGAACCTGCAACCGACAGCGAGCCATTGTCTCCGAAAGCAAGCGGATCACGCGTCAGCGTGGCGATCAGGTCGCGGTCGACGGTCGGCTGATTGGCAATGTCATCCTCGCCATAGACCGATCCGACGCCGCTGTTCAGGTCCAGCCGGGTGCCGACTTCACCGCGAACAACGATCGTGTCCAGAGTGCGCGCCTCATCGACAGGCTCGACGACGAAGCGCAGATTGTTGGAGGAAGGCTGCAGGTTGATGCTGCCGCGACGCACGGCGCCCGCCTCGCTCATCACCTCGATCGTGTAGGGACCGCCAACGCGCAGGCCCGTGTCGAAAAAGTTGCCATTGGCGGAGGTGATGGCCGTCGAGCGCGTGCCGGTCGGCTCGTGCAAGATGCTGACGGTTGCGCCAGAGACAGGCGCCCCCGACTCATCGGTGACCTGTCCGTTGATGCTGGACGAAGTCGTCTGGGCGCCCGCCGGCTCGATGATCGCCGCGGTCGCGATGGCGGAAACGGCGGCGCCGCCCGCGAATTTCTTCCAATTGAACATGAGTGTCGTTCCCCTCGAATGAACGTCTCGCGCGTGAGGTTCTCGCGCTTGGCGGGGCCAATAATGGTGCAGCGCGACAAAACCGTAACAGTCCTGTTAAGCTTCGATGACAGGCTGGGGATTGGCCACTCGTGTTGCCTGCCGGACACAATAGAGGCCGCGCCCTGAGGCGCGGCCCTTTTTCTCACACTATCCTGTCATCGGCGGGTCAGACCCATTCGACCTTCAGTCGAAAGCGACCTAGACGTGCAGACCGCGCTTGATTTCCTGCAGGGTCACCTGTTTCGGCGCGAAGGCTTCCTTAAAGCGCGGAATGGTCTTCATCGGCTCGGCCTCGCCGCACATGAACACGTCGAGCGCGGCAAAACTGCGCTCGGGCCAGGTGTGAATCGAGATATGGCTCTCGGCCAGGACGACGACGCCGGACACGCCATTGTTCGGGGTGAAGATGTGGAAATCGGAGCTGAGCACCGTTGCGCCCGCTTCCTCCGCCGCGCGAATAAGCGAGGTCTCGATATGTTCGGGATCGTCGAGGCGAGAGGCCTGCCAGAGATCGATAATGAGATGCGTGCCGGCATAGACCTGGCCATCCTTCTCGATAAAGAAGTCGAGACTCTCGGTCTCGCCTGTGTCCTGACTGTCCGGCGTCAAGGCCGCGTCCACCCAGTCGGTCGACGCGGCCTCACCCTGTTCGTCGTGAGGCTCGCTGTCCGGAAATTCGGTCCGGCCCGGGGTGGCAGCTCTTTCCATGCCCGTCTCCCTCAGGTCAGAGGTTAGGCCACGACCTGGCCCAGGTTCTCGATCAATCGAACCGGGCGCTAAACAGGAAAACATGGCGTGATGCAAGGGGTTTATCCCGGCCGATTGCACCTCTAGTTTCCGCGCGGTCAGATGATCGGAGACCCGGCATGGCCGAGCCTGCAATGTCCCGCGTGCCGGACTATGGCCGCATCACTGCAATCGCCCTGGCTGTGCTGCTCCTGGCGCGCCTTGCCGCCATCCTGGCGAGCGGTGTCGATCTGTATGCGGACGAAGCGCAATACTGGCGATGGAGCACGGATCCGGCCTGGGGATATTATTCCAAGCCGCCCCTGATCGCCTGGGTGATCGGGCTTGCCACTGCGCTTGCCGGACATGGCGAATGGGCGATCCGCCTGCCCGCGCCGATCCTGCATACCCTGGCGGCCAGTGCCCTGTACCTGCTTGGCCGCGACATGGATGGCGCGCGCACGGGGATGTTTGCGGCGCTCGGCTACGCCCTGATGCCGGGCGTGATCGTCTCGTCGGCCGTGATCTCGACCGATGGTGTGCTCCTGCCCTTCTGGTGCCTGGCGCTCTGGCTTTTCTGGCGGATGCGCCAGGGGCAGGCCGGCTGGGCCGGCGCGCTCGGTTTTGGCTTGTGCCTCGGGGCAGGCTTCCTGGCGAAATATGCGATGATCTATTTCGCCATCGGGCTTGCCATCACCGCAGTGATCGATGCCCCGACGCGGCGAGCCCTTTTCAGCGCCCGGGGCGCGGTCGCCATCCTCCTCGCCGCGGCCCTGTTTGGCCCACACATGGCCTGGAACGCGGCGAATGATTTCAAGACGGTCGGCCATACGGTGGACAATGCCCGGCTTGGCGGCGAGCTTTTCAATCCCGGCAATCTCGGCAAGTTCCTGATCGACCAGATGGGTGTTTTCGGTCCGATCGGGTTTCTGGTCCTCCTTTTCGGTCTGGTTCCGATGCTGCGGGCGCGGTCGGGCGAAGGGCTGAGACGCAATCTCTGGCTCCTGGCCTTCATCCTGCCGGTGATTCTCATCATCGCCTTCCAGTCGGTCCTGTCGCGCGCGCATGCCAACTGGGCCGCGACGGCCTATCCGGCGGCCAGCGTGCTTGTCGCGATCTGGCTGGTGCATGCACGCCGCCGGCCGGGCCTGTGGTGGGCCATTGCTGGGCTCACGGCGCTGGCAATCCAGTTCATCCCCGATATTGCCTTCCTCTTCAAACAGGTGCTGGCCCTGGGAATTGCCGGAGCGATCCTGCTTGTCGGCCTCGGGTTTCGCTACCGCCCGGCCGGGCTCTTGTGGACGGCTATCGGCGTCCATGCCACTCTGGCCCTGTTGCTTGCGGCCCTGGTTGCCAGCCCGCCTGGCGTGACAACCGCGCTCGGGCTCGACAATGGCTTCAAGCGGGTTCGCGGATGGGAACAGACCGCCGCTTCGGTAAGGGCCATGGCGCAGGAGATCGATGCCAGCGCCATACTCGTCGATGAGCGCGAGCTCTGGCACGGGCTCGACTATTATATGCGCGGCGAACGCCCGGCCCCGCTGATCGCCTGGCGCCGCAAGGCCGGCATACACAGCTTCTCGGAACGCCGGGAACTGACCGACGGAATCGATGAGAATGTCCTGGTGGCAAGCTACCGGCCGAACCATCGCGCGCGAATGCGCGGCGATTTCGAGGCGTTCGACTATCTCGGCGAGGCTGAAATCCCGCTTGGCCTGCGCGCGAATGGTTGCCCGATCACGCGCCGGCTGGTGTTCTACAGGGCATCAGGACATGCGCCAAAGACCCGAGATCGCGACTGGGAGGAGCGTTATGAAGGTCAGGTCGAGCGCCCTGCTCGCGAATGTCCGGATAGCTGAGGCGGTAAACGCCGGGTCTTGCTTCGTTCATTGAAAATGGCGGCGTTGATCACCCGGACGGGTCCTCGCCCCAGATATCATCGAGCCGCGCATCACGCCTGCAGGCTTTGCGGTAGAAGCGATATTTCGCCGGCTGCTTGAGGTAATAATCCTGATGGTAATCCTCGGCGCGGAAGAATTCGGCAGCCTCGCGGATCTTCGTCACCACCGGCTCGTCGAGCACGCCGGACGCCTCGATGTCATCGATCTGCGCGCGAGCAACCTCTGCCTGTTCGGAATCCTGCGCAAACACGGCGGTCGTGTAGGAATTGCCGCGGTCGCAGAACTGGCCGCCGGCATCTGTCGGATCGATGTTCCGGAAGAAATACTCGACCAGTTCTTCAAAGCTGACCTCGCCGGCATCGAAGGAGACCTTCACGGCTTCAAGGTGCCCCTCCTCGGAATGGGTCTTGTAGGTCGGATTGTCGGTCCGCCCGCCAGTATAGCCCGAGACGGTCTCGACCACGCCGTCGATCTTGTCGAAATCGGCTTCCACGCACCAGAAACATCCACCCGCGAACACGGCTGTTTCCAGGTCGGCCACGGTCTTGATCCCGGAGGACTGGCCATGGGCGCCCGCCCCCGACGAGAAGAAGGCGAACAGGCCCGCCGACAGGCCGGCCACGGCCCCGACAAAGGATGAAGACAAGGTTTTCATGATCTGACCATCCTGCGATTCTCTAACACGTGCCACAACATGCGTCGTCGCCGGGAAATTTCGACCCGCCGGCTACAGTGCTCGCGCAGTTGTGTCATCGAGGTGTCGCATATTGGCTACAGGCCAATCAGGCGGGCGGAGCCCCGATCACGCGCACGCGCACACTTGTCTCCCGCCCGAGCGCGTCAACCGCCGTGATCCTGTAATAGCCCGCCTCTCGAGGTGTCCAGACCGGAGCGCCCGCATCGTCAAGCGGGCAGGGCACACCGTCAATATACCAGCTGAGCCTGCCCTGCCCGCGCCCCGCCAGAACGAAGGCCCGGGGCGCGCGGCCATCGACCCGCCCCGCCCAGAGCTCGGCATTTTGGGGCGGAAACAGGATCTCCGGCGGCGCCCCGGTGTCGCTGAAACGTTCCAGCGCCTCGCGGGCGCCGGTCCGGCGCGGGGACGCGATCCGCGATCCCGACGCGCCGGCATGACTAAGATGATGCGCCGCGCGGTCGGCCACCTCGAAAAGGACCGGCAGGGCGGTGCTGCGCCCGGTCTCCCCGGGACGCGGAGCGCCGTCGGCCCGGCCAACCCAGACAATGATGGCCAGGTCACCGGCCACGCCCGCCGCCCAGGCGTCACGAAAACCATAGGATGTCCCGGTCTTGAAGGCGATCTGCGGAGCCTCTGCGGTCAGCTGCCCCGGCATTCGTCCCGAAGGCGCTGGCGCCTCGCGCAGGATCTGCAGCACTTTTTCTGCGCTCTCCCGGCCCATAAGGCGGCGCGGACCCCCGTCCGGGCCCGCAGTCTCCTTGTCAGCCTGCCAGACAAGCGGCCGGGCGCGACCGCCATCCCCGAGGGCGGCATAAAGAAGGCCCAGTTCGCGCATCGTCAGCCCGGCCCCGCCAAGCGCCACGGCCAGGCCCGTATCGCTTTCGGCCGCACCCTGAACGCGCGGGGCTGCGCCGACCAGGGCGAGCTGCGAGGCAAACCGGTTCGGCCCCACCTGGGCGAGCGCCAGAACAGCCGGCACGTTCAGGCTGTGCTGCAGCGCCTCGGCAATGGTGACATCGCCGCGAAAGCTGCGGTCGAAATTCTCCGGCTGGTAGGCGTCAAAGCGTTTCGGCAGGTCACTGATCAGGGTGGCGGGGGCCGCCAGGCCATCATCGAAGGCCATGGCATAAATGAAGGGTTTGAGGGTCGATCCCGGCGATCGCGGCCGGTCGGTCAGGTCAATCCACCCGCCCGGACGTCCACGCCCTGCCGAGCCGACGGCGGCGCGCACGGCCCGTTCCGGAATATCGATGACCATCATGGCCAGCTGCACCTGCGGGCCGAGTTCGCCGGCCCGGCGCGATGCGATGCGTTCGAGTTCGCCCTGCAAGGCGCCGTCGAGACTGGTGCGCACATCCCCTGGCCCGGCGCGCCGGCGTGCCTCGGCGCTGGCATGCCAGGCTCTTGCCGGAAAGGCATGGCGCTCACGCGGAAGTGCGGCGTCGACCGCCTCGCCGGCCCGGCCCGCATCCAGCAGACCCGCCTCAACGAGCTTCGCGGTGATCTTCGCACGCCCGGCGCGCGCTCCCTCAGGACGCCGGTCGGGCCGGCGCATTTCAGGGCTCTGCGGCAAGGCGATCAGGAGGGCAATTTCGTCATCGGCAAGCCGGCCCGGCTCATGACCGAACCAGCTCCAGCTGGCCGCACGCACGCCCTCGAGGTTGCCGCCATAGGGCGCGAGCGTGAGATAGAGTTCAAGGATTTCCCGTTTGGAAAGCCGCGCCTCGATCTGGTGGGCGCGGATCATCTCGACCAGTTTCGACCCGATCGTCCGCTCGCGCGGCTCCAGCAGGCGCGCGGTCTGCATGGTGAGGGTCGAGCCGCCCGAGACGATCCGGCCGGCCCGCGCCGAGGTCCAGGCCGCGCGCAACATGGCGATCCAGTCGACGCCCCAATGGTCATGGAAGCGCTTGTCCTCGACGGCCAGCAGCGCCTCGACAAACAGCGGGTCGATCTCGTCAAGGTCGGCCGGAAAACGCCAGCGCCCCTCGGCGGTCGGGAAGGCGCGCAGAGGCCGGCCCTCGCGGTCGGTCACCCATTGCGAGAGCGTTTCGGCCCGCTCCAGCGGCGGCGGGAAAAGCCGGTCGAGGGCGATCACCGCAAGGGTGAGCGCGATGACACCCGCCACGAGGCGCGGCCATCTCAAGGCCCGGGCAAGCGCGCCGGTCATGGCTTGCCGCCTGTGCCCCCCTTGCTCGGGCTGATGGCAATCCGGCCCGGCTCGGAGCGGGCATTGACCTCAGGGCGATACATGTCCTCGGCGACGGCGCCGGGCATGGCGAAATTGCCCGGTGTCACCGCGCGCACGACATAGGCCAGGCGAGCGGGCTCGTCGAAGAGATCGACAGCGGCCACGAAACGGTCATCGCGCGCCTCGGCGGTCCTGACCTCGGAGATTTCCCCCATCCAGGCGAACGCGCCGGAATCGGCATTCCGGCGGTCCCCGTCAGCGGGGCGCAGGATGGTTTCGATCTCGAAACCGGCCGGCAGGAGATCGGCGAGGATGACCGGGTTGCGGCGGTTTTCCTCCGGGAACATTTCGATGATGGCGACGAGACGTTCGCCCTGGCGAAGATCCTCCAGGTTGACGCTCTGGCCCGTCAGCGACGTGAAGCGTTTGCGTACGCCGAGATCCTCCGCCGTTGCGGCCGGGGCCTCCTGCGGGGCGCCGGAGACCATGACCGTGCGATAGACCGCTGTCTCGCCCTCATAGGTGAAGGAGACATCCGGCGAGATCTGCGACTCGGCGAGGAAATAGCGCCGGTCATTGTCGCTGCCGCGCCCGAGACCTTCGGTTTTCATGCGGAACTTGCCGGGCTCGCCATTGGTCAGCGCATTGACGGCCAGCAGGGCGAAGGCCTTTTCCTGCGTTGTCAGTTCTTGCGGGTCGGGCGCGTCATCGCCGAGCCGCCCGGCCAGCCGGTCCACGAACTCCGTGAACCCGGCCTCGCCGGCCAGAGCGAGGATACCGGCCAGGTCGCGCAGCGGCGTCTGGTAATAATCGCCGGTATTGCGATAGCCGAGCGCCTGTTCGGCCGCATCGAACGCACTGGCCGCGCGCGCCCTGTCATCGAGAACGGCCAGCGCAGCGCCGAGATGGGCCCGCGCCAGAGGGCTGTCGATCTTGTCGAGCTCACGGTCGTGCATGTAGCGCAGGCGCGACAGGTCCGCCCGGCCGGCCTTGGCCAGCACATAGAGCGCATAGGCCGAGGCGCGATGCATCAGCCGGGCCTGGGTGTCATTGTGCCACTCGCTTTCATGCACATCGCGGTCATAGCCATAGACGCGCCAGGCATCGCCGGTCGCCACGGTCTGAAGCGCGCCATAGGCCCGGTCCATCGCTTCTTCCGGCACGGAATAGCCCGCCGCCTTCGCCCTGTGGAGGAAGTCGGTCGTGTAGGCACCCAGCCATGGCGAGGCACTGCCATCGCCTTCGCGCCAGAGGCCGAACGCGCCGTCCGCGCTCTGACGGTTGAGCACACGGGTCACGGCCTGCTGGACCTGTGTGCGGGCATCACGCCCGTCATCCTCGGCGCCGAGTTCGACAAGCTGCTGAGCATAGATGAGCGGCATGGCCCGGCTGATGGCCTGCTCGGTGCAGCCATAGGGGTAGCGTGCAAGCGAGGCATAAAGCGCGCCTTCATCCATGGGCAGGGAGGAGAAACTGACCGTCATTCCGATCGAGCCGGGCACCAGGCCCTCGGTCAGCTCCGGTGAAACCGCGAAAGTCTCGCCTGGCGCCATCATCGCCCGGCTCACCCGCGTAACGGGCAGATAGGGCGAGCGGTTCTGGATGCGGTAGTCATGGGAGACATCGAAACCCTCCGGCCCCTCGACATCGAGGCGCAGGCGCGAAACCCCCGCCTCGCCGGCCTCGACCCGGATCGGGACATCGGCCCGCGCCCCGCGCGGCAATTGCCGCGTAATCTCGCCGCCCGCCACATCGACGGGCCCGGCCGCGCTGAGGCGGGCATTGAACCGGCCATCCTCAAGCTCGACATTATCGATACTGGCCGTGACCACGGCCTCATCGCCCGGCGCCAGGAAGCGCGGCAGGATCAGTTCTGACGGCGCGCGGTCTCTCACGGTCAGGGACCGGTCGGCCGCGCCCAGCCCCTCGCGCGACCAGGCCACCGCCATCAGTCGCAGCTCGCCGTTGAAATCGGGTATCTTGAAGCGGATCTTGGCCGAACGCGAACGGCCGACCTCGACCAGGCCGGAATACAGAGAGACCGTCCGGGTCGGCACCACGGACAGACCCTCGCCGCCCAGCTGGTCGCCGCCCGTACGCACCTCCGCCGGCAGGCCGAGATTCGGGTTCAGCAGCCGCCCGTAATCATCATGCAGGGAGACGCCCAGCGCCTTTTTCCCGAAATAATAGGAGACCGGATCGGGACTTTCGAACTTGGTGAGGTTCAGAATGCCCTGATCGACGGCCGCCAGGGTCAGGAAGACCGGCTCGCGCGGACCATTCTCGATGTCCACCTCGATCAGCTGTTCCTGGCGCGGGCGCACGATGTCCGGCGCCGAAATGGTCAGATCGAATGTCCGCTCGTCCATGTCGACCGGCGCATAGGCCACGCCGACCGCCCGGCTTGGCCTGGCGTCCAGAACGGGATCGCGCTCGCTGTAGACATTGACCATGAGATAGGCGCCCTCGCCCCACTCATCGGTCACAGGCAGCGTGACCCGCGTGCCCTCCGCCGAAACGGGCCGCGTTTCGACCGACAGGATCCGGTCGGTGGCGACCACAATCTGGGCATCGCCGTCATAAGGCGGAACAATGGTGAATTCGGCCGTGCCTCCCGGCTGCACACGCTCATCGGTGAGCGAGACCTGCACCCGGTCGGGCGCCTCGACGCCGTCATCGGAGACCCGCCCGCCCCAGCCGACATTGAATCCATGGCTGGCCTCGGCGCCATCAGGGCCGGTGACGGTCAGCTCGTGGCGTCCCCAGTCGAGGCCATCGACGCTGATCGAGGCCGTCGCGCCCGCCTCGGTGCGCGCGACACCCTCATTGACGGTGGTCACCGTGCGCGAACGCCGCCAGCGCCAGCGCTCCCCCTCGCGATACCAGTCATAATGATAGTCGATCTCGACCAGTTTCCAGTTGAGCTCGGCCGCCTTGGCCGCCCCGTCCGCGCCCACGGCGGCCAGTTCGAAACGCGCCGGGGCATCGCGCGCCGCACGGCCATCAAACTCCGGCCGGATCCCGAGATAGAGATCGCGAGGCCTGTAAGGGATGCGCACGCTTTCCGAAACCGCGCGTCCGCCCGGTTCCAGCACGCTGACAACAGTATTCAGCCGCAAGGGACGCGGCGACCCGGAGCCCCGCCGGCCCGGCTCGATCCGCGCCACGGCCTTGCCGTCGCCATCCGTCGTGCGCACCGGCATCTCGACGACCTGTTCGCGAAACTGTTCATCATGGCGGCCGAACCCGAAGCCCCCGAACGCCTCGAAGGGCCTGGGATCGGGTTCGATCCGCGCGCGCGCCTCGACGGTCAGGCCCGCGCCCGGAGCTCCATAGAGGAAACGCGCCTCCACGGCGATCTCACGTGTCTCTCCCGCGCGGACAGGTGTTTCCTCATCGCCCGCCAGCTCGACCGCGATGCGCTGGGGCACGAAATCCTCGACCGAGAAACTGACCGACCCGGCCTGGCCCATCCCGTCAATATCGAGAACGGCGCGCCACTCGCCTCGGGCGGCATCGCGCGCCAGCTGATAATCGAGCAAGTGCGCGCCGGCCTCGGATTCGCTGAACCGCAATTCCTCGGCCTTGAGCCCGTTTGGCCGGTAGACAATGAGGCTGCCGGCCCGGTCATCGACCCTGACGCCGGCCCGGTCGCGCATCATCGCCGTGATATGAACCGTTTCGCCGGGCCGGTATATGCCGCGCTCGGTATAGAGATAGCCATCGACCGGCCCTGGCGTGGTGCGCCCGCCGGTCTCCAGTTCCGACAAGTCGACCGGCGCGCGGGTCAGGTCCAGGACGGCGATGTCGCCGCGCGCGCCATAAGCCATGACCAGTTTCGGCGCGGCATTCCCCGTCCCGGACAGGATGGGATCGGCAAAGCCGACCCGCCCCTCGGCATCCGTTTCGCCTTCCGCGAGAATGTCATTATTGCGCGCGATCAGCTGCACGTCGGCGCCGACAATCTCCTGCCCGTCGCGCAGCGAGCGCAGTGTCAGATCGAGGCCATGCTCCCCGCGATAGGCCGTCAGGGCCAGATTGGTCATGACGATCCAGCGCTTGGCGGAGGCCGGATTGTTTCGCCGCCCCGTCTGCTCTTCCGCGTCCGCGACCTCGACGAAATAGGCGCCGGGCCGCAATTCGCCGATCACGTCAGGCAGCGGGAAAACGGTGACGACCGGGGCATTCTGCACGCTCTCGATGGCCATGCTGCCTGACCAGATCTCTTCGGCAACATCGCTGGCGCGCTCGTCCCCATACAGATTGCCATAGCCGCCCTCGCCGACCGTGACGCCCTGGCTGACGGATTTGTCGTAGAGCACCCTGTCGGGCACATAGGACACCGTGACCGTCACCTCATCGACATTCACGGTCTCGATGGGCAGGCCGTCGGCATCCTCGCGCGGCAGGATCACGCCGGCACCCTTGAAACCCACATAGGGCGGCCGGTCGGCGAAATCGATCGGCACTTCCTCGCCGCGCGCGAGCGTCTCGCCGCCTTGCGACGGCAGGCCGGATTTCAGGATCGCGGTGCGCTCGTCGCCGAAGCTCAGGCCGCCGACACACAGTTCGCGACCCTCGACGCTCAGCGCCGGCTTGAAGGCCGGGCGAAATTCCAGATAGGGATCATAATCGGTTTCGGGATCGAGGGGCCGGGAAAAGACGAAACAGGCCTTCGGGGTCTCGCCGGCCACATCGATCCTGTAGCGGAAATAGGTGAAATCGGCCTCATTGTCCGCGGCGGCTCGCTGGCGCAGCCTCTCGCGCCGCTCGGCCGCCACCTGCTCGCGCCGCGAGCGCTCGACCGGGTCGCCCTGTTCAAGCGCTGCCTCGTCGGCCGGCGGCGAACTGTCCCCGCCGCAAGCCACAAGAAGCAGGGTCAGCCCTGCCGTCAAAAGGCCGCGCGCCCGGCCGGCCACACTGAACATGACGAGTCCTCCATGATTTGTGGTGATCATTACACGGGTTGGGCGTGTCGGGAACAGGCCGCGTTTGTGCCGAAACCGTGAAATTTTCCAGTACGCGGGCCGAACCGACCTCTTCCTTGCGCTTGAGCGGCCCGCGAAACCGCTCCCTCCGGCCCGACGCCCGGGGCAGGCCGGCGCATTTCCCCTTCGCAACCGCCCTGAGCCTTGACGTAGGGAACGGTCTGGTGCCGCCCGGCAAGGCCGGCTAGGCTGAGTGAGCGATTGAACAGCCCGGCAGCTTCCGGGAACAGATCTGACAGGAGGATTCCTCAATGCGTGAAGCCGTTATCGTATCCACCGCACGCACGGGCATGACCAAGACCCATCGCGGCGGTCTCAATGACACCCACCCCATCGTCATGGGCAGCCATGCAATGAAGGGCGCACTGGATCGCGCCGGTGTCGACGCCGCCGCTGTCGAGGATGTCTTCTTCGGCTCGGCCCAGCCGGAAGGCGCCAGCGGCATGAATGTGGCGCGCAATATCGCCCTTGCCAGCGGCTGCCCCTCCTCCACGGCCGGAGCCACGATCAATCGCTTCTGCTCCTCGGGCCTGCAGGCCATCGCCAATGCCGCGCACACGGTGATCAATGAAGGTGCGCCTGTTGCCGTCGGCGGCGGCGTCGAGAGCCTCTCCCTGGTCGCCCATTCGGGCAAGACCAATCGTCACCGCCTTGTCGAGGAAGGCCTGTTCGAAACCTGGCCGGCGATCTGGATGACGATGATCGAGACCGCCGAGATTGTCGCCGATCGCTACAATGTCTCGCGCGAGTATCAGGACGAATATTCCGCAGAGAGCCAGCGCCGCACCGCGGCCTTCCAGGAAGCCGGGAAAATGGCCGAGGAAATCGTGCCCATGGAAACCGAGATGGTTCTGCGCAACAAGGAAACCGGCGAGGAAACCCGCCAAAAGGTCACCGTGGACCGCGACGACTGCAACCGGCCCGGCACCACCGCCGAGACGCTGGCCGGGCTGAAGCCGGTCTTCAAGGACGGGATGGTCGTCAAGGAAGGCAAGTATGTCACGGCCGGCAATGCCTCGCAGCTCTCCGATGGCGCCGCCGCCGTCGTCGTCATGGAGGCGAAGGAGGCCGAGCGCCGCGGCCTGCAGCCGCTGGGCCGGTTTGTCGGCTTCAATGTCGCCGGCTGCGACCCTGACGAGATGGGCATCGGCCCGGTCTTTGCCGTGCCGCGCCTTCTCGAGCGTCATGGCCTCAAGGTCGATGACATCGACCTGTGGGAACTCAACGAGGCCTTTGCCAGCCAGTGCCTGTATTCGCGTGACCGGCTCGGGATCGATCCGGAGAAATACAATGTCAATGGCGGCTCGATCTCCATCGGCCACCCCTTCGGCATGACCGGTGCCCGCTGCACGGGCTCGCTCCTGCTCGAAGGCAAGCGCCGCGGCGCCAAGTGGGGCGTCGTGACAATGTGTATTGGCGGCGGACAGGGCGCCGCCGGCCTGTTCGAGATCTACAGCTAGAACGCGCAATCCGAACGCAGCATTGAGAAAGGGCCCCGCGCATGGCGGGGCTCTCTTTTCTTGGCCGGGCAGGCGTCTTGCCTTGGAATGCCGGAAGCTACGGCGCGACCGATTGCGCGCGAGCGCGCAAAGCGTCAGTATACGGCCAAGTTCGGGAGAAGTGCCTTGCGCCGACACAGCTTCATCCTTCTTCCGGCCCTTTTGGCCCTGATCGCCTGCGAACCGGCCGGGCCGCAGGACGCGCCTGCCGGGAAGGGGCCGGCAACAGGTTTCATGACCGCCAGTTCGCAGGCCGCCGCGACGGCCTCGCGCGCAGGTGAGATCCCCAGGGATTCCGACGGACGTCCCTATGGCTATGGTCTCCTGGGCAAGCCCCTGCCGGATTTTTCCGGCCCGCTGGCCGGCGGGGGAGAGTTTTCCAGCGAAGATCTCGATGGCTGGACGCTCATCGATGTCTGGGGGATCTGGTGCAGCGACTGCCTTTCCGATGCGCCCTATGTCGCGGCCCTGTCTCGCGCGGTCGCCCAGGATCCGGGCCTTGATTTCGTGTCCATCCACACACCGCCGAGCGCGACGCGCGCCGATGAAGCCTTCGGGCGATATGGCTCTGTCGAGGCCTATTTTGCCGAAAAGGGCTATTCCTACCCGACCGTAATCGACGCCGATGCCAGCCTTCGCGACAAGCTCCGGATCAGCTGGACGCCAAGCTATTTGCTTGTCTCCCCGGAAGGCACGGTCGAAGCCTTTCGCACCGACCTTTCCGCTGCCGGCGAGGCGCCGGTGAAGGCCTTGCTCAAGGATATATCCGGGGTGCGCGCCGCCTGGACCCCTGCCCCGCTGGATCCGGAAGCGCTCCGGATCGGGCCGCGTGGGGCCGGCGACCTGCGCGGGCCCACGGAATTCACGCTGGCCGCGGCGCAGGGCGCGTTTCCCGGCCTCGAGATCGTGTCCGATACGGATATGAGCGAGGGCGAGACCTATCCGGTCTTCCATGTGCTTAATGAAGCCGGCGAGACACTGTTCACGCTGGAGCCGGACTGGTCACGCGGGACGGTCAGTGCCCTGATCACGCGCCATCCCGCCATTGCCGGGCCGGATGGCGAACGCGTTGGGGAGGCCCGGCTTGCCGACATGAACGCAATCGGCCCATCCGACTGCATGCCCGGGCGCGAGGAACTCGCCGGGCATCTTGTCTGCCACCGCGGATCGTTCGCCTGGATTTTCGAGCTTCCGGAAAGTTATGCCGGGCCGGCGGACGCGGCGCCGGCGAGCGTGACCGGTTCCGCCCGGCTTTCGCAAATGCGCTACATTCCTTTGCGAGAGCCGGACTAACGGCAACGGCCGTGTTTTGACAACGGCTCCGGGCCATGCCTCTCATCGCGGCGGCAGGATCCGCAAGCTTCGTACATATGCGCAAAACGATCGTTCCAGAGTAAGGCTCAACCGGTGTATATTGCAAGCCCAGTCGTTTGAATATCCGCTCGCGAACCGGTAATCCTTTCCAGGGAATTAACACACGAACCGACAGGCAGGCCGACATGCTCCATCCATCGACCAAGAAGCTCATCGACAAGCTCGCCGAGATGACGCGCAAGCGGCGCATCGGCTGGGCGGAAACCGAGGATGGGCGGCTGGCCTACCAGACCGAAGGCTATTCGGTCATTCTCGGCGGCGAACCGCAATCGGTCCAGCTTCTCAGCCGGGACGGGAAACTCCTGGAAGAGGTCTCCGGCGAAGAGATCGCCGAGACCCAGGCCGATGATGGCACGCCCTATCAGCAGGCCTTTTCGGAGATGTACCGCGAAGCCGCCCGCCAGGCACGTGGCACGGAGACCGCGATCGATACGGTCCTCGCCGGCCTCGATCTTGACGGGGACGGCATCCCTGACGTGCCGGCCCCCGAGGATGGCGTTGAGGCCGGCGAGACGCTGCCCGAGGACACGGTCGATGAAAGCTGGCAGGGCCCGGCCGCCGATGCGGGCGAATTCGCGAGCGATACCGCTCACACGCCCGCCGCCGATGGCGCGCCCGAGCCGAACACGCCCCCGTTTTCCCAGGACGACCCGGCCCCGGCCGGGGAGCCGGCTCCCCAGGCCGCCCAGCCCGGCTCCGGCGGTGGCTTTTCCGGTTTCGGGGCCATTGGCGGTTTCTCCGGCCAGCCGACCTCAACGCCCACGACATATACAGAAGAGGCCGATACACCCGAGGCGGCCGCCACCGCTGACGAGAGCGATCAGTTCGCGCCGGCCCAACCGGCACAGGCCGGCGAAGGCGAAGCGCCCGTCGACAGCGCCGATGTGCTGCGTCAGGCCCCGTTTGCCCCCGCCAGCTCCGGCGTGGCCGAGTATAATCCCGACGGCTCGGGCAGTGCGCCGGCGCAGCCCGCCTCGGAGCCGGCGCAGGGCGCAACCGACCAGACACCGAGCGCGTCACAGATGTGGGGACAGCCGGCCCCTGAAACGCCGGCGGCGCCGAATGAGCCCGAGCTACAACCCACCGGGGATGCGGCGTATGGATCCGGCTACGAGGCGCCCGCCGCACCCGTTGCCGGAGACGACCCCATGGCCGAAGCCAGCCAGGCCGCCGAGCAGATGACCGACACGGTCGCCGGCGCGGCTGAGGATGCGACAAGCCGGGCGGATCAGTCGGCCGCCAGCGCGTTTGCCGGCGGTTTCGGCCAGCCGCCGGCCCCACAGGCCGATCCGCAACCGCAAACGGCCCCGCCCCAGCCGGAACAGCCCCAGCCGGCACAGCCCTTCGGGTCGGCAGGTTATGGACACCCCGGCGATGCCGGCGAGGTCCCACAAGCGCAGGCCCAGCCGCCGCAGGCCCCGTCCAGCGAGACCGCAGCGCCCGGAGCTGCCAGCGCGCCCTTTGGCGGCCAGCCGGATCCAGCTGCAACGCCGCAGGCGCCGCAACAGCCGTCACAGGCTCAGCCGCCGGCCCCTGCCCAATCCCAGGGAACGCCGGAGGGGGCCGTCCCGCCGGCCTCAAACCAGGCCCCCACTGACGAGGATGAAGAAGACACCGCACCGCCAAAACCCGTCACGCGCTTCAATCCCTGGAACTGAGCGCAGGCAGGAGCGGACCATAGCGGTCTGCGCGCCTTTATCAGGAAAACTTTCACAGGGGCCGCGCTGTCACAGGCGCGGCCTTTTTTCGTGGTTCAGGCCAGAACAAGCCTGTAATCGACGCGTTCGAGGCGGGGAAAATCCGGGAACCGGGAAAAGGCCTCCCCGCCGATACCGGAAAGGAAGGCCTCGACGGTATCGCGATCGCCGCCCGAAAGGCTCCGGTAATGCTCAATCGGCCTTTGCAGCATCCACAGATTGAACGGAAAGATCATGCGTTCCCCGCGCGCGCCATGCGTCGTGAATGCGTGCTTGCCAAGCGCGCGCGGCACGGGCGTGCCGGGCTTCTGATCCTTTGCCCAGTCGGCCAGCGCCCGCGCGGTGTCGGCAAGACAGGGAAACTGGTCCTGCATCTGCGTGCGCAGGATCGAAAGCAGGGTTTCGGGAACCGTATCGCCCTCCAGGAAGGCGCCGGGACGGGCCGCCTTATTGTCACGCAGCGTCTTGACCCAGCGCACCAGGTTCGGCGCCCGCTCCTGCATCAGTTTGCCGGACTCCGGGTCGCGGAACTGGTGGGCATAGAGCGGGCCGAACAGCCCGAAATCGCCGATGGAGGGACGAGAGCCCAGCAGCATCTCATGGGCGGCGAAATGGGCGTCGAGCTCGTCGAGCATCCGGCAATAACCCGTCTCGATGGCTGCGGCGGTGCGGGCATCGACACCGAGCATGGGAAGGGCGCCTTCGAAATTCGTCGCATTGGCGCGCCCGATTTCATACTGCTCCTCATCGGTGGCGTCCGGCGCCGACAGCCTGCCGAACTCGCGATAGGCAAAATCGCGGTTGTAGGTCCAGCGATAATGCATGGCCGGCAGGACCAGCCATTCATCGCCGAACAGCTCGAGCAGCAGCGCGACAAGCTTCTGCACGGGCGTCTCGGGAAAGACCGATGGCGGCCCGTGGCGCGCGTCCAGCAGGTCGATTATGTCAGACGTGTCCTGCAACAATTCGTCATCCGGCCCGCAAACCACCGGGATCACGGGCCAGCCGATGCGCGGCACGATAATCTCCCGGTAGACGTCCCGCGTCGCCGGTTTCTCGCTGTAATCGACCCGTTTCCAGTCAAGGAAGGCGCGCGCCTTGCCTGTGAAATAGCTGACTTCGGCGCCATAGAGCGTGTATGTCAAAGACGAGCCTCCCGTTTCCGGCTGCGCAGCCTGTTGCCGGCCTGCCACAATTTCGGGCAAAGGCCGGCCAATCCCGGTTCTTGTGCAGGCGCGAAGGTTGACCCAGACGCATTCATAACAAATCCGTCACACAAAAGCCGGCGCCGTCCTGCCGGATCCTCAGCAAAAAGGGTGATCGGCCTCATGTCCATCCATTATCTCATCCGGCTCATGGCCGGAACGAGTTTCTTCGCGCTTGCCTGCGCCGCGCCGGCGGCGGCACAGTCGCAGATCGAAGACGAAGCCCGGCTTGAGACGGTCATGGTGACAGCGCAGAAGGTCGAGGAAGACCTGCAGGATGTGCCGGTCTCGCTGACCGCGCTCGAAACCGCGACGATCGACAATCTGAAAGCCTCGGGCGCCGATGTGCGTTTCCTCTCCGCGCGCGTGCCCAGCGTGATTGCGGAGAGCTCGTTCGGACGCGCCT
>JAAANZ010000070.1 GCA_009909065.1 Alphaproteobacteria bacterium
GGGCTGCGCCGGGTTAGGATACGGCCATGACAGGCATGAGTGAACGCGCGCGCCGGCCGAAAAGGGGCATGGGCATGATCCGCTCGCGGATCGCACGGCTCATCTTTGCTTCGAACATGGCCGGTCTGGTTATCCTGATCGCCGGCGCGATGGTGCTCAACGAGATGCGTGCCGGGCTCGTGGTGTCGAAGAAGCAGGACCTGGTCGCCCAGTCACAGATCTTTACCAACCTGCTCAGCGAGGGTGCGACTTTCGGCCAGCCGCTGCCGCGCCTGGATGAGGAACTTTCGCGCGCCACGATCCGCTCGCTCGCCCTGCCGGTCAGTGTGCGCGCTCAGGTGCGCGACCGCGCAGGCAATGTCGTGGCCGACAGTTTCATGCTGTCCGAGCGTGTCGATGTCACGGCATTGCCCCCGGTTGAGGCGCCGGGCGCGGTGCAGCGAATGAGCGCGGACCTGTCCAACTGGGCGAGCGGGCTCATCCAGCGCATCCTTCCCGAGCGCGGCGCCGGCGCGGTGCGTGCGCAGACATTCGAGGAAGAGTTCAAGGTGGCCATGGCCGGAGAGACGGCCGCCAGCCAGCGGTTTTCCGACCGTGGCCAGCGCGTGATCTCGGTCTCGGTGCCTGTCCAGCATGTCTCCGCGGTTGTCGGGGTGCTCACGCTGGAAGCCAGTGATGTCGAGGAGATCGTGCGGGCCGAGCGCGCGGCGCTGGTGCCATTCATCCTCGTGGCCGTACTGGTCGCGCTGATCACGGCAGGCCTTCTGACGCTCGGCATTGCCCGGCCACTCAGGCGTCTTGCCGTGGCGGCCGACAATGTGCGCGCCGGCGAGGCCGAGCGTCTCGACCTGCCCGAACTCTCGCGGCGGCGTGACGAGATCGGCGATCTGGCGCAGTCCATGCAGTCGATGACCGAAGCACTGCTCGACAGGATCGAGGCCAATGAGCGCTTCGCGGCGGATGTCGCCCATGAGATGAAGAACCCGTTGACCTCGATCCGCTCGGCGATCGAGACCGCCGAACGCGTAGAGGATGATCCGCATGCGCGCGAAAAGCTGCGGGAGGTGATTGCCAGTGACGTGAAACGGCTGGACCGCCTGATCACGGACATTTCCAATGCCTCGCGCATGGAGGCGGAGTTTACCCGCCTTCCAACGCAGAGCTTCGATATCGGGCGGCTTTGCGAACAGATCGTCGCGACGTATGACGCGGCCCGCACGAATGAAGAGATTCCGGTTCACTATCGTGACAATACCATGGGTGCGGGTCTGATGGTGCGCGGACGGGAGGGGCCGATCGGCCAGGTGCTGCGCAACCTTGTCGATAATGCCCGGTCTTTCTCGCCCGAAGGCGAAGCTGTCCGCGTGACACTGGAACAGGGCCGGACCGGGCCGCAGACACTGGCGCGTATCCTGGTGGACGATCAGGGGCCCGGAATTCCCGATGACAAGCTGGAGGCGGTGTTCGACCGGTTCTATACAGACCGTCCGCCCGGGGCCGCTTTCGGCAACAATTCCGGTCTCGGTCTTTCCATCGTTCGCCAGATCGTCGAAAGCCATCACGGTGCGGTATATGCGCAGAACCGCGATGAGGGGGGCGCGCGCTTCGTGGTCGAATTGCCGGCCGCCTGACGGCAGGGAGGCCGCTATATGGCGAAGGCGAACAACAAGACACAGCCCGGCGACGCCGACCCGCGCGACTTTCTCCAGGGCGTCGAACCGGAACGCCGCCGTGAGGATGGCCTGGCCCTGCTTGACCTGTTCAATGAGGTGACAGGCCTTGAGCCGAGGATGTGGGGGCCGAGCATGGTCGGGTATGGCCGCTATCGCTATCGCTATGACAGCGGGCGCGAGGGGGAGTTCTTCCTCACCGGGTTTTCGCCCCGCAAGACGGCCCTTACGCTCTATGTCATGCCCGGCTACAGCGACCTGGCCGAACCCTTGTCGCGCCTTGGCAAGCACCGGCTCGGCCGGTCATGCCTTTATCTCAACAAGCTCGCCGATGTGGACACGGATGTCCTGACCGAGATTATCCGTGCGGGCCTGCAGGACATGCGCGAGCGCTATGAAACCTGGGACGACTAGGGCATCCTCAATTCAATCCGGGTGAGTGAGGATGTCCCGGTTTCTTGTTCTGGCGCATTTTGTTTAACAGAACCGGTTCCCGCTTCGACTGGAAACCAGGTGGCAGGCGGCTGAAGAGCCGGCGCTATACCGGTCGTCAGATCCGTGCGCGCACGGCATCGGCGACGGCTTCAGGCGTGATGGCAAAATGGCGGTAGAGGTCCTTGTAAGGCGCCGAGGCGCCGAAGCCTTCCATCCCGACAAAGCCGCCATCGCGCCCGATCCAGCGATCCCAGCCCAACCGCACGCCTGCCTCGACGGCCACACAGGGCAGGTGGTCCGGACCGAGTATCTCGTCCTGCAGGTCACGCGGCTGAGCCTCGAACAATTCCATGCAGGGCATGGAGACCACGCGCGCGTGAATGCCTTCCCCGGCCAGCCGGCTTTGTGCGCCAAGCGCTATCTCGACTTCCGAACCGGTGGCGATGATGACGGCCTTCTCCTCGCCATCGGCGGGTGAGATCACATAGGCTCCGGTGCGGCATAAATTCCCGGTTTCATGGGTTCGGCGGGCGCTGGCGACCTTCTGGCGGGTCAGGGCAAGCGTGGACGGGCCGCGTGTCTGGCGCAGGGCCAGCTCCCAGCACTCGGCCGTTTCCACGCCGTCGCAGGGCCGGAAGACATGCATGCGCGGTATTGCCCGCAGGGCTGCGACATGCTCGACCGGCTGATGGGTCGGCCCGTCCTCGCCAAGCCCGATGGAGTCATGCGTCATCACGTGAATGACGCGCAGGCCCATGAGCGCCCCGATGCGGATGGCCGCGCGCGAATAGTCGGAAAAGACCAGGAATGTCCCCGAATAGGGAATGACGCCGCCATGCAGCGCCATGCCGTTCATCGCCGCGGCCATGGCATGCTCACGAACGCCATAATGGATATAGCGCCCGGCGGGGTTTTCCGCGGTCATGGGCGCGGTATGGCGGGTCTTGGTATTGTTCGAGCCTGACAGGTCGGCAGAGCCGCCGATCATTTCCGGGATCGCATCGGTCAGCACCTCCAGGACGGCGCCTGACCATTTGCGGGTGGCGTCATCCTTTCCGGCCTCGATCACGGACTGCTTGTGGGCCGAAATCATGCCGTCGAGATCGAGGGGCAGGGGATCTTCCATCGCCTTGAGGAAAGCCGGTCCGTCAGCCGCCGCCTTGAGGCGCGAATCCCAGGCCTGGCGTTCGGCTTCACCGGTCAGGCCGGCTGCGCGCCAGGCTGAAAGGATCTCCCCGGGGATCTGGAAGGGCGCATGCGGCCAGCCGATCGTCTCGCGGATGCCCGCGATCTCCTCGGCGCCATAGGGCCCGCCATGCGCCTTGCCGGTCCCTTCCAGGGTCGGCGCGCCGTAACCGATCCGCGTCTTCACCGCGAGCATGACGGGCCGGTCCTGCGTCTTGGCCCATTCCAGTGCGGCGTCGATATCGCCGGTGTCGTGGCCATCCACCCGCCGCGTGGCCCAGCCGGACGCCTCGAATCGCGCAGACTGGTCGGTCGAGTCGGCCAGTTCGGTCGAGCCGTCGATGGTCACGGCATTGTCATCGAACAGGACGATGAGATTGGACAATTCCATATGGCCGGCCAGTGTGATGGCTTCCTGGCTGATCCCCTCCATCAGGCATCCATCGCCGGCCAGGACCCAGGTCCTGTGGCTGACAAGTTCGTCGCCGAAACGCGCATTGAGGTGACGCTCGGCCATGGCCATTCCCACAGCCGCGGCGAGGCCCTGTCCGAGGGGGCCGGTGGTGGTTTCGACGCCCTGAGTGATGAAGTTCTCGGGGTGCCCGGGCGTGGCGCTGCCGAGCTGGCGGAAATTCCGGATTTCATCCAGCGATACGCTGTCATAGCCGGTCAGATAGAGCAGCGAATAGAGCAGCATCGATCCGTGCCCGGCCGAAAGGACGAAACGATCCCGGTCGGCCCAGTCGGGCATTTTCGGATCATATTTCAGGTGGCGGGTGAACAGGACGCTCGCCGCGTCGGCCATGCCCAGCGGCAGGCCGACATGGCCCGAGTTTGCCTGCTCGACTGCATCCATGGACAGCGCCCGTATCGCGTTCGCCATATCTTTCAGTGTGACAGTCATGTCTCGCCCTTGTTAATCTGCGGGCGGGATGGCCGAGGCAGGGCCGGGCGTCAAGCCGCTTGGCGCCGCGCCGGGTTGGCGTTAGGGGTTCTTCATGTCCGATATCAATTCTGCTGTGGCAAGACTGGATACAGCGCTGGAGCGCCTCGAAGGCGCGCTCGAGACATTGTTCGAGTCGCAGCAGGACCCGGCCATTGCCCGCAGTGAACTGAGCGCCCTGCTCGCCGACAGGTCCCGGCTGGCAGAGGATCTCGATGCGGCGCTCGAGCGTGAACAGGCGTTGCAGGGACTGGCCGATGAGGCGTCCGAAGCGCTCGGATCGGCCATCGAGGAAGTGCGCGCCGCACTCGGTCGGGAGGAGTGAGCGTCATGGCCAAGGCCGATATCAGCCTGCGCGGCCGGCTCTATTCGGTGGCCTGCGCGCCCGGCCAGGAGGCGCGCCTGGTCGAGCTTTCACGCAAGCTTGACGGGCGCGTGGAGAAGATCGAACAGGCCGTGGGGGATGTCGGCGAAGAGCGGTTGCTTCTGGTTGTGGCGCTTTCCCTCCTTGATGAGCTGGAGGCGGCGCATGGTGCGGGCGGGTCGCCTTCCGGCCCCGGAAACATGGCCGCGCAGGCACTGGTTCGCGCCGCCGAGCGGATCGAGGCGCTGGCCGAGCGTGTCGAAAACCGTCAATAGATCAGATCAGACCAGGGGACACGCCAATGCGTTCCGAAGACAATCTCCAGCCTTTCCTTGTGGCCTTTCCCGGCGGCGAGGGCGGCCAGACCGTGATGCTCGATCCGTCCTTTTTCACGGGCGCGGGCGAGGTGGGCCTGTTCCTGGCCGATCTGGCGCGCCATTATGCCCGCGCCTTCGTTCAGTCCGGCCGGGCGCGCGACATGGAAGACGCCATCGAGCAGATTCGCGAGCTTTTCGACGCTGAACTCGACACTCCCACCGATGAGGGCGAGGGCGGATTTGCAAGCTGACAGCGCCAGCGGCCACGCCGGCGCGCCGGTTTCAAACCTCCGGGCGCCAGTGGGGCGGGGCCATTTCGAAACCCTTGAATGAGAAGCCCGGCGCCACCATGCAGGATACCAGGCTCCAGGCGCCGAGGCTTTCGGCCGTCTGCCAATGGCGCGCGGGCACGATGATCTGCGGGCGCTGGCCGGCGCGCAGATCCGGGCCGAGCTGGTGGGCGCTGGCGCCCTTGCCGTCGGGCGGCGACAGGGTCAGCGCCAGCGGTCCGCCGGCATGCCAGGCCCAGGCCTCGTCACCATCCGTGACACGGTGCCAGGCCGAGAGTTCATCGGCTTTCAGCAGGTAGTAGATCGCCGTCATCGCCGCGCGCCCCCCATCCGGGGCGGGCGAACGAAAGGTTTCGCCATAATGGCCGCCTTCGGGGTGGGGCTTGAGGCCGAGCAGCCGGATGATCTCATTGGCGCCGAGATCGCCGGACAGCGCGCGCATCAGAAATTGTCCTTGCGCTGGCGCACTTCCGCGAACGTGGCGACCGCATCGCCGGGATGGCCCATGGCCGCCTGCAGGCCGGGATCATCGGCGCGCAGGAACGGGTTGGCCGCCAGTTCGCGCTCCAGAACGGTGGGCACGGTCCATTCGCCGCGCGCGCGGGCCGCCTCGACGTCTCGCGCATAGGCCGCCAGGGCCTCATTGGCGGGATCCACGCTGACCGCGAAACGCGCATTGGCGGCCGTGTATTCATGGGCGCAGTAGAGGGTCGTGTCGGCGGGCAGCGCCTTCAGCCGGTTCAGGCTGGTCCACATCATCTTCGCGTCCCCCTCGAACAGGCGGCCACAGCCGAGCGCAAACAGGGCATCCCCGACAAAGGCCACCCCGGCCGCGGGAATGTAATAGGCAATATGGCCCAGCGTATGGCCGGGCACGTCGATGACTTCGGCGGTGAAACGGCCCAGCGAGACAGTGTCGCCGCCGCCGACCGTGCGGTCGATGGCCGCAATCTTGCCGGCCTCGCCGGCCGGTGCGGTGACCGTGCAGCCGGTCTCGGCCTTGATTGCCTCATTGCCGCCGGCATGGTCGGGATGCCAGTGCGTGTTCCAGATCTGGGTGAGGGTCCAGCCTTTCGAGCGGGCCTCGGCGAGGTATTTTCCGGCATCGGGGGTGTCGATGGCTGCGGTTTCGCCGCTGTCGCGATCATGGACGAGAAAGCCGTAATTGTCGTTCAGGCATGGAAACTGATGAATTTCGAGCATGGCGGGCTCTCCGGGTTTCAATGGCGATTTAACCGATGATCTACCATATGGGCGGGTGATGCGTCAGGACAGTGTTTCGATTTCCCGCTTCTATTCCTCGCCGCTCGGACAGGCGGCGGGCCGGGTGCTGGCCCAGAGGATCCTCGATCTCTGGCCGCAGGCGGATGGCCTGAGCTTGCTCGGTGTCGGTTTTCCGCAGCCCGTCCTCGACCCGTTTGCCGATTCGGCGCGGCGCCTGGTCGTGGCACTGCCCGAGGCGGCCGGTCATGACCGCTGGGACGCGACAGGCCGGGGCAATGCCACGGTGATCGGGCCCGAGGCACGCCTACCGTTTCCCGACGGTCTGTTTGACCGCGTGATCGTCCTGCACGGTATGGAGGAGGCCGGGCATCCCCGGGCGGTCTGCCGCGAAATCTGGCGCGTGATGGCGCCGGAAGGGCGGATCATCGTCGCCCTTGCCAACCGCGCCGGCCTGTGGTCGCGCGCCGAGCGCACGCCTTTCGGTCATGGCCGTCCCTGGACCAAGCGCCAGATCGCCAGCCTCCTGGGCGATTGCACTTTCCAGGTGACGGCGAGCACGCATGCTCTCTATATGCCGCCGATCCCGAGTGGCCTCATCGGCTCGGGCGCGGAAGGCTGGGAGCGCGCAGGTGCCTTCCTGGCGCCGGCCCTTGGCGGCGTGGTTCTGGTCGAAGCGGTCAAGAGGCTCTATGTCGAACCAGGCGGCGGCGCTGTTGCGCCGGCCCTGTCTGCCGTCAAGGCGCGCAAGGGACGTGCGGGCATGCCCACAGACCGTGCAGGCCAATGCCCCGGAGACCGGCGAGAGGGGTCTTGATTGACGCTCCTTGGAAGGGGTGGTTCGCTTTCGAAGGATTTATGCAGGGAACGTGACTCATGAAACTCGTGACAGCCATATTCAAACCCAGCCGCCTTGATGCCGTGATCGACGCCTTGTCGGAGACCGGCAATACCGGACTGACCGTTTCGGAAGTGCGCGGCTATGGTCGCCAGCAGGGCAAGACGGAAGTCTATCGCGGCGCCGAATACGAAGTCCGGCTGTTGCCCAAGGTGAAGGTCGAGGTGGCCTGCGATGATGACGCGCTCGATCGTGTGACCGATGCGATAATCCAGGCGGCGAATACCGGCACGATCGGCGATGGCAAGATCTTCGTGCGCAGCCTTGACACGATCATCCGCATCCGCACCGGTGAACGCGACGCACAGGCGCTAGGCAGCTAGGGCCGGTTCGGTCCGAGCGGGTCTGCAGAACCTTTGATCCGTTGCGCCCTGGCCGGGTCATTTGTGCGCCACCCGCGCCAGCGCATCTCAGCGGTCGTCTTCGAACTGCGCCTCTTCAGCCTTGTGATGAAGTTGCAGGTTGAGCAGTATCGCCTTGAGCGGGCGCAGGAGCCAGAGCACGAAGGCAATCATTGCGCCGATGAGAAGCAGATAGGCCGGCACCAGGGCCCAGACCGGCCAGCCCGTCAGCGGCAGGATAAAGGCGAACGGTCCGAACAGGATAAGTGCGGCGAACATGGCGAAAAACGCCGGACCGTCGGCAGGATCTGCGGCGGTGAAATCCTGTCCGCATGTTTCGCATCTGGATTTCAGCGTCAGGTAACCGCGAAAGACGCGGCCTTCACCGCAATTGAAACAGCGGCATTTCAGGCCGGCCATGACGGGTGAGGCTTGAGGCATGGGACGGCACTCCTCTGTTCTGTCACGGGCCACTTATAAAGTGCACCCAGGCGGCAACATGCGCGTTATTGATGCAGGTCGGCCCGGCGGGTGCTTCCTTTCGTGCGCCGATCGGGTAAACTGCACATGATGAAGGCTTCAGACACACTCGCCGAATGGATCAGCGATTGCCGGCGCATCGTGGTGTTCACCGGCGCCGGCATTTCCACGGAAAGCGGCATACCCGATTTTCGCAGTCCCGGCGGCGTGTGGAGCAAGATGAGCCCGATCTATTTCCAGGATTTCGTATCCTCGCGCGACAAGCGCCGCGAAGCCTGGACGCGGGTTTTCAACCGCATTGCCGGCTGGACCGGCGCCTCGCCCAATCCCGGTCATCGGGTCGTCAGCGAACTGGTCGAACACGGCAAGGTCTCCTGCGTGATCACCCAGAATGTCGATAATCTGCACCAGGACAGCGGAACGCCCGCGGACAGGGTGATCGAGGTGCATGGCAATGCGAGCTATGCCGCATGCCTGGAATGCTCGCATCGCTATGAGTTCGATGACCTGCGCCCGCGCTGGGAGGCCGATGAGGACATTACCTGCGGGGCCTGTGGCGGCCTGGTCAAGACCGCGACGATCTCGTTCGGACAGGCCATGCCCGAGGCGGAGATGATCCGCGCCGAAGAGGAGGCGCGCGCCAGCGACCTCTTCCTGGTGCTCGGCTCCTCGCTCGTGGTCTATCCGGCGGCGGCCCTGCCGATGATCGCCAAGCGGCAGGGCGCACGCCTTGTCATCGTCAATCGCGAGGAGACCGAACAGGACATCATCGCCGATCTTGTGGTCAATGACGAGATCGGACCATTCATGAGCGATGTCATGGAGCGCTTGCGCCCGCGCCTTCCGGGCTGAACGCCTCGCCGGCCCTCATTTTCCGGTGAATTCTGCCGCGCGCTTTTCGAGGAAGGCCGTCACGCCCTCCTTGAAGTCGCTTGTGCGTCCGGCGATGCGCTGGGCATTGCGCTCGGCATGAAGCTGGGTTTCGAGATCATTCTCGCAGCCATCCCAGATCAGACCGCGCATGATCGACAGGGCGCGCGTCGGGCCTTTCGACAGCGCGCCGGCAAGTTCCCTCGCCTCGCTCATCAGGCTGTCATCCGATACCACGCGGTTCACCATGCCCCATTCCAGCGCCCTGGCTGCCGGAAGTTTTTCGCCCAGAAGGGCCATCTCCATCGCGCGCACGCGGCCGATGGTGCGCGGCAGGAGCCAGGTCGAGCCGCCATCCGGGACGAGGCCGATGCGCCGGAAGGCCTGCAGGAAATAGGCGCTCTCGGCGGCAATCACCATGTCGCCCATCAGCGCAATCGAGCAGCCGACGCCGGCCGCAGCGCCGTTGACGGCCGTGATCACCGGATGGGGATGTTCGCGCATGACCTGGATCAGCGGATTGTAATGGCTGTCCAGCGCCTTGCCGGCATCCGGCTTGCCCTTCGGCTTCGAACCGCCGCCGACATCGCCCGACAGATTGGCGCCGGAGCAGAAGCCGCGGCCCTTGCCGGTCAGGATGGTGCAGCGCGCCTCGTCTTCGGCCTTTTCGAAGGCCAGCAGGAGTTCCTCGACCGTGTCGATGCCGGCCGCATTCATCGTATCGGGATCATCGAAGCAGATGACGGCAATATCGTTTTCCAGGGCGTAGCTGATCTTTTCGAAATCCATGGCGCGTTCCCTCGCATGTGTTTTCGGATCCAGTTTATGGAGGCCGGCCGCCATGGCAACGCCTGACGCGGGGGAGGGCGGTTTGACTTTCTCGACAGCGAGGATTGGTCTAGTCTCTGGCCTGACAGGCAAAAAGACAACACAGACAGATTTCCGGGAGACGAAAGATGGCACTTGAAGGCGGACAGAGCGGCGGAATGGACGATATTCTGCAACGCCAGAAACAGGCCCAGCTTCGCGACGGCATACCGGGCGCGGAGAAACGTATCGAATGGCTGGACCGCTGTATCGGGCTTCTCGTCGATCATCAGGACGAGATCGAGGATGCGCTCTGCGAGGATTTCGGACATCGCTCGAAGGATGCCTCGCGCTTTACCGATGTCGCGTCCTCGATCAGTGCGCTGCAGTATTCGAAGAAGCACCTTGCCAAATGGATGCGCCCGGAAAAGCGCAAGGTCGAGTTCCCGCTCGGCCTGCTCGGGTCGAAAGCGGAAGTTCACTACCAGCCCAAGGGCGTGGTCGGGGTGATCTCGCCCTGGAATTTCCCGGTAAACCTGACCTTCACGCCGCTCGCAGGCATTTTCGCTGCCGGCAACCGCGCCATGATCAAGCCGTCGGAATTCACCGAGCGCACCTCGGAGCTTATGAAACGCATGTTCGCGCAGGCTTTCGATGAAACCGAAGTCGCCGTCATCACCGGCGGGCCCGAGGTCGGCGCGGACTTCACCAAGCTGGCCTTCGATCACATCATCTTCACCGGCGCCACCTCGATTGCCCGTCACGTCATGCGCGCGGCGGCCGATAATCTCGTCCCGCTGACGCTGGAACTGGGCGGAAAGTCGCCCGTCGTGCTGGGCCGTTCGGCGGATCTCGACAAGGCCGCAGCCCGGATCATGGCTGGAAAGACGCTGAATGCCGGGCAGATCTGCCTCGCGCCGGATTATGCGTTCGTTCCCCGCGACAAGACGGGCGATTTTGTCGGGGCGACGACGAAGGCGGTCGAGACCATGTTTCCCGATGGCCTGAAAGACAATGACGACTACACATCGATCGTCAATCAGCGCCATTATGACCGCATCATGGGGTATATCGAAGACGCCCGGGCGAAGGGCGCAGAAGTTGTCGAGATCAACCCGAAGGGCGAGCATTTCGACCAGCAGCCGCATCACAAGATCCCGCCGCATATCGTTATCGATCCGAGCGATGACATGACCGTGATGCAGGACGAGATTTTCGGACCTGTCCTGCCGGTCAAGTCATATGGCGAGACCGCCGAGGCGGTGGAATATATCAACGCCCATGAGCGCCCGCTCGGCCTTTACTATTTCGGCGAGGACAAGGGCGAGAAAGACAGTGTGCTCGACAGCACCACATCCGGCGGGGTGACGGTCAATGATGTCCTTTTCCATGTCGGCCAGGAGGACCTGCCGTTCGGCGGCATCGGACCGTCCGGAATGGGGGCCTATCATGGCCTTGATGGTTTCCGGGAATTTTCCCACGCCAAGGCCGTCTATACCCAGACCGGTTCGGAAATCCTCGCCATGATGCGCCCGCCCTATGGCGAGAAATTCCGCAAGCAGATTGCCGGACGCATCAAGCGTTAGGGGCGCGCCGAGCGGGGCGCTGCGGCGTGAGGGCCGGCTCCGATCAAATTGAACCGCTTGGCGGGGTGTATCTTGTGATCTGGCGAGGAGAAGACCGCAGCAGGATGCGAGCCCCTTTTGAGGGTCAAGCGGACACGAAATCGATCCCGGGGGATCGATTTTCCGCGCAGACGATGCGGCCAGGGCGCAAAAGGCGCCCCGGCGTTCCCGGGCGCGCACGGCACGGAAACTCATAAGGAAAAATCTCCCAACACCGACCGGTACTCGTCTTTTGCGTCAGGATCTTCGCCCTCGAAAAGGTCTGCCGATGCCCGCATCGCCCGACTTTACGCGCCTCGCCCGGACGGAAAACCCAAGGCGGCCGGGGGGATTCAATTCGGGCGGAATCGGCCCTTAAGGCCCGCGACTTGCAAAAACACCGGCATGTCACGGGCCTGTCACTGTGCGGTCACGCGGGTGTGCTGGGTTTGTGGCGATACGAGGCTTTTCAGGACGGCCCCACATGCTCATGTTCGCGGCTATGGCAGAACAGTTCGGCCCTTCGCTGAAATCCATTCCCTTTCTCAGGGAAGTGCCCCGGCGCGCCCTTCGTGCGGCGGGTCGCGAGGCGAAATGGTTTTCACTGCCGGCCGGCACGCCGCTCTTCCTGCACGGGGAGATGTCTGACAGCATCTATTTCGTGATTTCCGGCTCCTTGGGGGCTTTCCGCAATTCACCCGACGGGCGCACGGAGCTTGTCGGTCATATTCGGCCTGGCGAACCGGTCGGCGAGATGGCGCTGTTCCTCGCCCAGGATGAAAACGGCGATGGGGAGCTGGAGGATGCCCCGCACACCAATTCGGTCTATGCCCTGCGCGACAGCGAGATACTCCGCCTCTCGCGCACCGGCTTCGAGCGGCTGATCAAGGCCGAACCGGAAATCCTGGAAGCGATGATCCGGATCATCCTGCTCAGGCTGAAACAGGCCGGCCGACGCTCGGAACGCGCCGAACCCCGCGTCTTCACGCTGATCGCCACCTCGCCGACCATCGACCTGAAACTTCGCGGCCGGGCCTTGCAGGCGTCACTGGCAAAGCTCGGACTGACCTCCTGCCTGGTGGAGGAAGATGAAGGCGATCACAAGCCGGCCAGCTATTTCGACGATCTCGAACGCCGTTTTGACATTGTCATCCTGCTCACGCCGATCCGCGACAGTTCCTGGTACCGCCTCGCCTCGCGCCAGGCGGACAGGATCTGGGTGCTCGGACGGGCCGATGCCCGTCCATCCAATCCCCTGATGCCGGAAAACGACTCCCCGGCACGTGCCTTCAAGCTCATCGACGTGGTGCTCCTGCACCACAATATCGAACGGCGCGCCGCGAGCCCGGACGAATGGCGCGAGGCTTCCGGCGCCAGCCGCATCTTTCACTGGTGCGACATGGCTGGCGAGGATTGCGACCGGCTGGCGCGCGTCATGGCCGGACGTTCGGTCGGTCTCGTTCTGTCGGGCGGCGGGGCGCGGGCTTATGCCCATATCGGCGCGATCCGGGCCTTGCGCGAGAAAGGCGTGCCGATCGATTTTGCCGGGGGCTCGTCCATGGGCGCCGTCGTGGCCGCATGTGTGGCCATGGGCTGGGATGATGACGAAATCGAGTGGCGTATCCGCAAGGCTTTCGTCGATTCCAATCCGCTTGGCGACTGGACGCTGCCGGTTGTCGGCATGGTGCGCGGCAAACGCGTGGATGCGCGCCTGAAGGAACATTTCGGCGAGGCCGAGATCGGAGAGCTGGACCGGCCTTTCTTCTGTATCTCGACCAATCTCACGGATGGCGCCTTCCGTGTGCACCGCACCGGCCTGTTGCGCCGGGCGCTGCGCGCCTCGATTTCGCTTCCGGGCATATTGCCGCCTCTGGTGGATGATGGCGAAGTCCTGGTTGACGGCGCCGTGCTCAACAATTTTCCCTGCGACGTGATGCGTGACTTTCACCGCGGCGCGCTTGTCGGCTGCGATGTGGCCCGCGCACCGCAGGGCCTTGCCGCTGATGAATTCAGGGAACCTAAGGGTTTTTTCGGCTGGGTTTTCGAACACGGCTTCTCCAATCCGCCCCCGATTGCCGGCCTGCTCATGCGCTCGGCCACGGTGAACACCGATCCCAATGAGGGGCGCGATCTCGCCGACCTCCTGATCGTGCCTCAGCTCGAGGATGTCGAACTGCGCGACTGGAAAGCCTATGACCGCGCGGTCGAGGCCGGCTACGAGGCGGCGCTGACAGCGCTGGAGGGCAAGGATCTCGCGGCCGGGACGGGCGAGGCTGTGAAACGCCCGACGGCCGAGCTCATGGAAGTCGGCTGACCGCGCTCAGGCCATGGGATCCCATTCCGGCGCCCAGGACGGGTCGATCAGCCTGTCATGGTGCCGTTTCAATGATCCGATCCGTCCCATTTCATCGGGCGAAAGCTCGAAATCGAAAATATCGGCATTCGACAGAATGTGCTCGGGCGATGATGAGCGAGGAATGGCGATGATATCGGGCTTCTGCAGCATCCAGCGAAGCGTGACCTGCGCCTCGTTCTTCCCATGGACGCGCGCGATCTCCTGAAGGATCGGTTCGCCAAAAACCTTGCCCTGCGCCAGCGGCGAATAGGCCATGAGCCCGTGGCCACCGCCATGACAGGCCTCCAGCAGCGCGGATTGCTCGATGAAGGGGTGGAACTCGACCTGATTGACAAGGATCGGCGCTCTGGAGAGGCGCCTGGCCTCGTCCAGCAAACGGGTCGTGAAATTCGAAACCCCGATATGACGCGTCAGACCCGCCTCCCTCACCTCATTGAGCGCCGCGATTGTCTCTTCGAGCGCCACTTCAGGATTGGGCCAGTGCAGGAGCATGAGATCGACATGGTCGAGGCCGAGCCGCTCCAGGCTGGCGCGCGCCGAGGCCTGCAGGTCACCGTCGGCAAATGCGCTCATCCAGATCTTCGTCGTCACGAAAAGCTCATCGCGCGGTGTCAGGCCCGCCGAGATGGCCCGGCCGACTTCCGCCTCGTTTTCATAGGCCTGGGCGGTGTCGATCAGCCGGTAGCCGGCCCGGATCGCTTCATGGACGCCATGGCGGGCCGTTTCGCCCTTCAGTTTCCAGGTGCCAAAACCGAGACGCGGAATATCAACGCCGAAATGGCGGGTCATCAGGGTCATGCGAACGCTCCTTCGAGACAGCGTTTGGTGCCATAATCCGTCACCCCACCGCAGGTTCCGTCCACCGCTCACATATCCAGCGCGGACGGGGTGAGATCGCCCTTGCCCCCGCCGCCGAAGGCCAGAGCGGCGAGTCCCCAAACGGTTTCTACAATCACGCGCGCGATCAGTGTCAGCAGCACGCCGAAGATCATCGTGTCATTGACGACCTGCCGATAGAGCGCGCCGGCAAGATCGGTCAATTCGAGATCCTGCGCCGTGGGCAGCCATTTCTCGACCACGTCGGCAAAGTCATAGACGGCACTGAGCAGGTTCGGGGCGAAAAGAAACCCGAATATGATCAATGCAATGGAAAGGAAAGCGGTGACGACGAGCTTGGTCGAAACCCGGAAAAGACCCCACATCATGGCTGGCTGCCCCTTGGTTTGTGATCCACCCCTTCTTTCGTAACGCGAAATTGTGACGGTGTTCAAACAAGGCCGGCAGGGGGGTTGCCTAGGCAGTTTCCTGGAACAGTTCGCGCCCGATCAGCCAACGCCGGATTTCGCTGGTGCCCGCGCCGATTTCATAAAGCTTGGCATCGCGCAGCAGCCGGCCCGTGGGATATTCGTTGATATAGCCATTTCCGCCAAGCACCTGTATCGCGTCGAGCGCCAGCCGGGTGGCTGTTTCAGCCGCATAGAGAATGGCTCCGGCCGCATCCTTGCGCGCCGTTTCCCCGCGATCGCACGCCTTGGCCACGGCATAGACATAGGCCCGGGCGGCATTCATCTGCACATACATGTCGGCAAGCTTGCCCTGTATGAGCTGAAATTCGCCAATGGATTTTCCGAACTGCTTGCGGTCATGGACATAAGGCACGACGGCATCCATGCAGGCCTGCATGATCCCGGTGGGCCCGGCGGCAAGCACGGCACGCTCATAATCGAGCCCGCTCATCAGCACCTCGACCCCGCCATTGAGCGGTCCCATGACATTCTCTTCGGGCACCTCGCAATCCTCGAAAACGAGTTCGCCGGTTTCCGATCCGCGCATGCCGAGCTTGTCGAGTTTCTGCGCAATCGAGAACCCCTTGAAGCCGCGCTCGACAATGAACGCTGTAATACCGCGCGAAGCCTTTTCCGGCTCTGTCTTGGCATAGACGATCAGCGTATCGGCATCCGGGGCATTGGTAATCCACATCTTCGAGCCGTTGAGGACATAGCGCTCGCCTTTCTTCTCGGCGCGCAGCTTCATCGACACCACGTCCGAACCCGCACCGGTCTCGCTCATCGCCAGCGCGCCGAGATGCTCGCCGGTGACGAGTTTGGGAAGATAGCGCGTCTTCTGGTCGCCCGTGCCCCAGCGGCGCAGCTGGTTGACGCAGAGATTGGAGTGAGCGCCGTAGGACAGGCCGACGCTCGCACTGGCCCGTGAAATCTCCTCCATCGCGACGCAGTGTTCGAGATAACCCAGACCGGCGCCGCCCCATTCTTCCTCGACCGTTATGCCGAGAAGGCCCAGCTCGCCGAGCCTCGGCAGGAGATCGCGGGGAAAGGTGTCCGACTGATCGATCTCCGCCGCGCGCGGCGCGATCTCGGCAGAGGCAAAACTTTCCACGCTGTCGCGCAGCATGTCGGCCGTTTCACCTAAATCAAAATTCAGCGAAGGATATCTGTTCGGTATCATGGGCGGTTCCTTAGCTTTTCAATGGCAAATGTCCAATACCCGTCAGACCCGGCCGCGCATCATTGCGCGCAGGATCACGATGCGACGTGCGATGCGGCCGGGTTCACGTGTCCTGGAGTAGGACCATCGCAGCCGGGCATGCGCCACTGCGGGCCGGATCGCGGCGGGCGCCGGCGGCACCACCGGGCCGATCTCCTGGCTGTCGCCGCGCCGGCTGGCAGCAAAAAAAGGCGCCACGGCCTGGATATGTTCGCCCCAGCCATGCGCACTGGCGAAGACGCCCGCAGCCATCGCCATGAGAAGCGCCTCGGGCTCGCGGCCCCTGTCGCCGGCCTCGAAAGCGTCCTCATGGGCATCGACGAGGCGCTGCAGGGCCTCGGCATTCAGCTGCCCGCCGGCAACTGTCTCGGCCAGCGCAAGCGCGCCATCATGCTTTCGGGCCGGCTTGCCTTCGGCGATCTCGCCGATCGTATCGCGCCACCACTGGTAGCGGATCGCGCCGAGAGCAGGCTCGGAGACATGTTGCGGCACGCGCACGAGTTCATAGTTCAGAGCATAAAGCGCTGTCAGCGCGCGCCTTTCCGGCTTCGCGGCATAGCGGCTGGACAGCCAGCGATCCTCGTCGACACGGCCGACGAGATCATCCAGCGTTTTCCATTGATCATCACCGAGGAGGCTGGCAGGCAGGCTCATACGCCCCATATGGTTCGCAGACGCCCTGTCTGACCAGAGCCAAATGCAAGGAGTGACGAAATGGCCTTTGAACTGCCGGACCTTCCCTATGAAAAGAACGCGCTCGAGCCGCACATTTCCGCGAACACGCTCGGCTTTCACCATGGAAAGCACCATCAGGGCTATGTGAACAAGCTCAATGCTGCGGTCGAAGGCACCGATCTTGAGAACAAGTCGCTGGAGGAAATCATCAAGATGACCTCGGGCGATACCGCGAAACAGGGCATTTTCAACAATGCCGCTCAGGTCTGGAACCATACCTTTTACTGGCACTCCATGCGCCCGAATGGCGGCGGCGCTCCGAACGGGCCAGTCGCCGACATGATCGCCCGCGATTTCGGCTCCTATGAAGACTTCAAGGCCGCTTTCAAGGAAAAGGGCACGAGCCAGTTCGGATCGGGCTGGGCCTGGCTGGTGAAGGCCGGCGACAAGCTGCATGTGACGAACACGCTGAACGCTCACACGCCGGTAGAGGAGGCCGAGGCAACCCCGCTGCTGACCATGGATGTCTGGGAGCACGCCTATTATCTCGACTACCAGAATGATCGTGGCGGCTATATCGATCACTTCCTCGACAATCTCGTGAACTGGGATTTTGCCAACAAGAACCTCTAGACGCCACCCTCGAGAGTTTCTCGGATCCGGCCCGGAAAGGTTTCGGGCCGGATCGCTTGGTGGAATACGGCCGCCGGCGTTTCGTGGTTTGACTCCGCAACGGCGCTCCGTATTGTGCGGCGCAAATTACAAGCGCTTCACGCTGGAAAGACACCCCCCATACAGATGACATTTGACGAACTCGGACTCGGGCCTAACGTGCTGAAAGCCATTCACGAGGCCGGTTACGAAACGCCGACCCCGATACAGGAACAGGCGATACCCCATGTGATCCTCGGCGGTGATGTCACGGGCATCGCCCAGACGGGCACGGGTAAGACCGCCGCCTTCGTTCTACCAATGATCCACAGGCTGGCCCAGGGCCGGGCGCGTGCGCGAATGCCGCGCTGCCTGATCCTCGCGCCGACCCGCGAGCTCGCCGCGCAGGTGGCGGAGAGTTTCGAGACTTATGGCAAGCATCTCAAGCTCAGCATGGCCCTGCTCATAGGCGGGGTGAGCTTCAAGGAGCAGGACAAGCTGCTGATGCAGGGTGTTGATGTCCTCATCGCGACCCCCGGCCGCCTGATGGACCAGTTCGACCGTGGCAAACTCCTGTTGACCGGCGTCGAGACGCTGATCATCGACGAAGCCGACCGCATGCTGGACATGGGCTTCATCCCGGATATCGAGCGCATCTGCAAGCTGTTGCCACCCAAACGCCAGACTCTGCTTTTCTCCGCCACGATGCCGCCGGAAATCACGCGATTGGCCGAGACGTTCCAGAAGGATCCCAAGCGGATCGAAGTCTCGCGCCCGACACAGACCGCCGAGACCATCACCCAGCATGTCACGAAGATCGAAACCGGGGGTGACAAGGCGAGGCGCGTGGCCCTTCGAGCCATCCTCAGGACATGCGACATCAAGAACGGTATCGTCTTCTGCAATCGCAAGCGCGAAGTCGATGTGGTGGTCAAGTCGCTGGCCAAGCACGGTTTCGATGCGGCCGCGATTCATGGCGACCTGCCACAGGCCTATCGCACGCAGACTCTGGAGAAATTCCGCGAAGGTGAACTTACCCTGCTCGTGGCCAGTGACGTTGCCGCGCGCGGGCTCGACATTCCCGATGTCAGCCATGTCTTCAACTATGCCCCGCCCCCCAAGGATGAAGACTATATCCACCGGATCGGGCGCACCGGCCGCGCCGGGCGCACCGGCGAGAGCTACACGATTGTCGGACCGGATGATGAAAAGGCCTGGGCGGGTGTGCGCAGGATGATCAAGACCGATGTCCGTGATTTCATGCCGGAAGGCCTGGAAGACGAGTTGAAGGGGCTGGGCGAGGACGCCGGCAGCAGCCGAAAGGGCCGTGGCAGCCGGCGCAGCGGCCCGGACGACTCTAAACGCAGTCGCGGCCAGCCCCGCGACAAGGCCAGATCCGGCGCCCCGGAAAAGGAGAGCGGGTCGGAAAGGCGCTCACGCGGGGGACGGCGCCGTGACAGTAAGCGCAACAATGGCTCCGAGCTCGAACCGGCCGCTGACGGCGTGACGGGTTTTGGCGAGCACGTCCCCGATTTCCTCAAGCGTTAGAGCCGATTGCGCCGAAATTGAAACCCTTGGCCGCCTGGGTTTTTTGGTCAGGGCCAGGCGCATGGCGCGCGGCGGTGCGGGCCTCGTCGGAACGGTAGTAGGGCAACGATCCTGGCCGACAAGACGAGTGGCTGTAGAGGTTCAACGATTCTTTCCTTGAGTTTCGGCGCTGTGGCGCCCGCAAATGCTGGGGTGTCCTTTACGCTCCGGCCGCGTCGTCTGCGTGGGAAATTGATCCTCCGGGGATCGATTTCGTGTCCGCTCGATCCTCGCCAGGCCACAAGATACACCCCGCCAGGCGGTTCAATCCGGGCGGAACCTGTTACCGGACATCCCGGTCGGCTCAGACATATCCGGCAAGCACGTCATCGACAGCCCGTTCCAGGTCCTTCAACGTGGAAATCACGGCCAGCGTGTCGCAATAGGGCTTGTAGCGCAGAAGCTCGCTGTCGCCCGTTCCCCAGAGCGCTTCAGGTTCCGGCGACAGCCAGATCGTGCGCTTCGCCCTGGCGCTGGCCTCGCGGAAGAGGTCCGTCCGCGGATCGCCATGGTTTGAGCGCCCGTCACCGAGCATGATGAGCGTGGCGCGGCGATCGATTTCGTTCCAGTGGCCGACCTTCATATCCGAGAATGCCTGTCCGTAATCGGTCGATCCCATGCCGAATTCGCGCACGATCCGTTCCATCGCCGCCTCGAAACCGTCCGTGTCGAGCCAGTCGGTGACATCGCCGAGCCGGGCGGAGAAGGCATAGGCGCGCATATCGGGCACCACCTCGCGCAAACCGTGCAGGAAGAGCAGGAGAAAGCGCACATGGCGCGCAACGGAATTCGAAACATCGCAAATGCATATGATCTTGGGCCGGTCGCGGCGTTTCTGCTTCCAGTGAAGTTCCATGGGCACGCCGCCAAGCCCGGCATTGCGCCGCAGCGTTCGGCGAATATCAAGCTGACCGCGATTTTTCTTTCGCCGCCGGCGCGAGTATTTCACGGCCAGTTTCTTCGCCAGCTTTTCGATAAGAACCTGCATCCGGTACATGTCGGAGCGGTCCAGCGCCGAGATGCGTTTCTCGGCCAGGAATTCCTCGCGGAATCGCTGCGTTTCGCCCGCCCCGAACACCTCGAACTGGCGCTCGACATGTTCGCGTGCGCGCCCCAGCATGTCGCGGCGTGCCTCGATCAGGCGTTCGGCTTCGGCATCGCCTTGCGGCGTGTGTTCCTGCAACTTGTCAAGCAGGCGTGTTTCGAGCCGCTCGACGCCGAGCGCCTGCATCATCTTCTGCGCGAAATAGGCCGTTTGCGTCGAAAAGCGGATATTATCGATATTCGCCTCGCGCCCGGCGCGTTCCATCGCCATGGCGATCGCCGTCTCATCGTCTGCTTCGCTGAGTTCGAGAAGGTCGGGCGCCTCGCCTGCCTCGCGCGTGGCTTGATCCTCGCCATTCTCGTCATCCTCGCCGAGTGCCCCGCCCGTATCGCTTGTGTCCGGTGCGCGCCGCGAGAAAAAAAGGTCGAAGAGACGGTCATAGGCCTCCTCATCGGCGCGAGACTTGGCCAGCACCGGGCGAAGCCCTTCCTTGAGGCGGGCGCGGTCTTCATACCCCACCAGCGCCATGGCCCGCGCCGCATCGATGGCTTCAGCCGGGGAAACATCGACCTCCGCCGAGCGCAGGGCCCGGACGAAATCGGTCAGCGTGCGTTCCGTGCTCATGACAGGTCCGGATAGCCCGACCGTGTGCGCCCTTTCGTTTCAGGCTGCGCCGCGCTGCGCGCCAGCTTGCCGAGATCGCGGTCCATCGCGGCGATGTCGCTCTCATATTTCAACAGCACATTCAGCGTGTTGCGCACCAGGTCTTCATCCAGGGCGTCGGCATGCATGAGGACGAGCGTGCGTGCCCAGTCCACGGTTTCGGAAATCGAGGGGCGTTTCTTGATATCGGCCTCGCGCAGGGACTGCACGAAGGCGACGAGCTGTTTCAGGAGCGTGTCGGCCACGCCGGGCACGCGCGCCCTGACGATTTCGCGCTCGCGCGCGGCGTCGGGAAAACCGATATGCAGGTGCAGGCAGCGCCGCTTCAGCGCATCGCCAAGCTCGCGGACATTATTGGATGTCAGGATCACCAGCGGCGGCACCTGCGCCGAGATGGTCCCGATTTCAGGCACGGTCACCTGATAGTCCGACAGCACCTCCAGCAGGAAAGCCTCGAACTCCTCGTCGGACTTGTCGATCTCGTCGATCAGAAGCACCGAACCGCCCGGCTGCTGCATGGCCTTCAGAAGGGGTCGCGGCTCGAGGAATTCATGACTGAAGAAGATGTCCTCGAAATCGCCAAGCCGACCGGTTAGCGCCTCCAGCGTTTCGGCGTCGCCAAGCACCTCATTCAGCCGGTCCTTCAGGATCTGGGTGTAGAGGAGCTGCTTGCCATATTTCCACTCGTACAGCGCCTTGGACTCATCGAGCCCCTCATAACATTGCAGGCGCGTCAGCGGGGTGCGAAGAAACCGTGCGAGCGACTGGGCCAGGTCGGTCTTGCCGACACCGGCCGGCCCCTCGATCAGGATCGGCTTGCGAAGATTGTGCGCTATGAAGACGGCGGTCGAGATTTCGCGAGTGGAAATATAACCGACTTCGCCGAGGCCCGCTGTTATCGCATCAATGGAGGCGAGGGGACCATAGGCCTCATGGCCGGTTTCGGACACTGTGTCTGCCATGCTGCCAGCGTTAAGCACTGCCTGGCTCTCGGGCAAGCACTGCCGCTGGGTCAGGTGGAAAGGGTATGTGCCGCGCGTGCTTTCGCCACGGGGGCAAAGCTGTGCCGATGGAGCGGCGAGGGGCCGAGCCGCATCAGCGCTTCGCCATGCGCCGAGGTTCCATAGCCCTTGTGGGAGGCAAACCCGTAACCGGGATATTCCGTTTCGGCCGAGAGCATTACGGCGTCGCGCGCCGTCTTGGCAAGGATCGAGGCGGCCGAGATGACGGCATGAGTTGCATCCCCCCTGATAATCGCCGTTGCCGGGCAGGGCAGGCCTTCAGGGCAATCGTTTCCGTCGATCAGCGCGCGATGGGGGCTCTCGCCCAGCGCCTCGACAGCGCGCCGCATGGCCAGGTGCGTGGCCCGGCGGATATTGAGCCGGTCGATCTCTTCGGGCGAGGCCCAGCCAAGGGCAAAGGCGCCAGCGCCGTTCCGGATTTCGCGGGCAAGGGCGGTGCGCCGGCTCGCCGAGAGCTTTTTCGAATCCGAAAGGCCCGCGATCGCGTGGTCCGGGGCCAGGATGACCGCGCCCGCGCAGACCGGTCCGGCCCAGGGGCCGCGCCCGGCTTCGTCCACACCGCAGATCAGCTCTGGACTTCTCATCGCCCGAAACGTCACATGGATTCGCCAGGGAGGACACCATGTCAGACAGCCGAATTATCCGCATGCACGAGACCGGAGGGCCCGAGGTGCTGACACTGGAACATTCCAGTCTCGACCCGCCCGGGCCCGGTCAGGTGCGTGTGCGCCAGACAGCCATCGGCCTCAATTTCATCGACACCTATCACCGCACGGGACTTTATCCGGTGAAACTTCCCTTCGTCCCGGGTGCGGAAGCGGCCGGTGTGGTCGAAGCTGTTGGCGAAGGCGTCGATGACTTCGAGCCTGGCGAGCGGGTCGCCTATCTCGGATCGGGCACCTATGGCGATCATTTCACGGGGCCGGCCGCGCGTATGCTGAAACTGCCCGACACGGTGGATGACGAGACGGCCGCAGCAGTCCTGCTCAAGGGGCTGACGGCCTGGATGCTGCTTTTCGAGGTGCGGCGGGCCCGGGCCGGCGACACCGCCCTGGTCTGGGCCCCGGCGGGCGGTGTGGGGTCGCTCCTTGTGCCCTGGGCGACCAGTCTCGGCGTGCGCGTGATTGCGGTCACGTCGAGCGAGGAAAAAGCCGCGCATGCCCGGAAACTGGGCGCGCGCGATGTCATCATCGGGCGCGCGAATGTCGCCGAAACGGTCCGCGAACTGACCCAGGGAGAGGGCGTCGATGTGTCCTATGACAGTGTGGGGCGCGACAGTGCCGGGGCCTCGCTTTCGGCGCTCAAGCCGCGCGGCTGGTGGATCAGTTACGGCAATGCCTCCGGGCCGGCCGAACCGGTTGCGCCCGGTCGGCTCGGCCAGCTCGGGTCGCTCGTGCTCACGCGGCCGGGCCTGTTCCACTTCATCTCGGACCCGGCGGACCTCGCGCGCGGCGCGGCGGCCCTTTTCGGCGCACTCAGAACCGGAACCCTCTGCGCTCATGTCGAACGGCGTTTCGCGCTCGAACACGCCGCCGACGCGCATCGGGCGCTGGAAAGCGGACGCACAATCGGCGCCAGCCTGCTTATTCCGGGTTGATGCTGCCGGTTTGAACCGGCGCGCCATCCTTGCGCCGAGCGGACATTGCCTTTCCGCCGTCTAGCTTCAGCAAGAGCGCCGGGTCGATATAGAAGTCTCCCGACCGGTCATCACGGGTCATGTCGCGCCATTTCACGGCCCAATGCAAATGTGGGCCGGTCGTGCGCCCGGTATTGCCAACCGCGCCGAGCCGTGCGCCGGACGAGATCTCGTCGCCGGCCGACACATCGACTTCCGACAAATGCATGAACACCGAGACCAGACCGTGGCCATGATCGAGAAACACCGTCCCGCCTTCATAATAAAGGTCCGGGTCGGCAAGGGTCACGGTTCCCGGGGCCGGTGCAATCACGGGCGTGCCCGTCGGGGCCGCGATGTCATAGCCGCGATGGACAGACACTTTCTCGCAGGCTTCCCCGGTTTGGGCACTGACACCGACATATTTCCGGGCCGGACCGAAGGGTGACGAGGGCGGCCCTTTCGCTGGCCGGACAAATCCGTCGAGCGCGCCGCGTCCTTCATGAAACGTTCCGAATGCGTCTTGTTTCTTGACCCAGCTGCGGCCCGCATGGGCCTTCTGCTCGGGCGTGCGCGCATCGACCTTGTCACAGTCAAGCCCCTCGATCACGCGAAACGCGTCGTTGCGCGGTTCAATCGTCAGTTCCTCAACGATTTTGGCCCCTTGTGGAGGCCGGATCGAGATTTCCAGTTTCTCGCCTGCATCCCGGCCAAGCCCGAACATGGCCCAGCCTTCCTCATCGGCGCGCACCTGCCGGTCATTCCAGCGAAACTGCGTTCCGGGGGGAGCCTGACAGATGACAAGTCCGCCCTGTTGCAGGAGGCCGCCACAGCCAGGGGGTGCGGGATCCGAGGCCTGTGTCCCGGGCGTGGCACCCGCGCTCAGTGACCCGCCGCCGGCGAGGACAAGCAGGACGATCAATTCGCGAAACCAGATCAAGAGCGCACTCCGCTGGCAAGCCGCTCATGCGCGGCTGCGGCATCTATATAGGCCTCCTGCAATTCCACGCTCCAGTAGCGCAGTGCCTGAAGCGGGATCTGCCGCCCGGTTACGGCACATATGACAAAATCCCCGGGCGAAAGCACCTGTATATCTCCATCGAGATAACGCAGGCGGGCCTCGCCGGGCTGTGTGGGACGACGCGTAAGCATGCCGCCATAATGAACCGGAATTTCCCTCGAGAAAACCCCTGCAGGACAAAAAGTTCCTGTTGTGTTCTGCAGAACATTTGTGGTACGAGTTTCCAACGGGCGCGGTTTCCGGGCCTTGCCAGACCCCGCTGCGGATGACACATGGAGAGTGAAAATGAGCAAACCAGCCCTGCAACTGGTGGACAAGGATAGCGGCGTGGATAAGCAAAAAGCCCTTGAGACGGCCCTGAGCAATATCGAGCGGTCCTTCGGTAAGGGCTCGGTGATGCGGCTTGGCGACCAGAAGGCGCTCGACATCGAATCGGTTTCGACTGGGTCGCTCGGTCTGGATATTGCGCTGGGCATAGGGGGTTTGCCGAAGGGGCGCGTGATTGAAATTTACGGGCCGGAGAGTTCGGGCAAGACGACGCTGGCGCTGCACTCGGTGGCCGAAGCCCAGAAGAATGGCGGCGTCTGCGCCTTCGTCGATGCCGAACACGCACTTGATCCGGTCTATGCCGGCCAGCTGGGCGTGGATCTCGACGACCTGCTCGTATCACAGCCCGACACCGGGGAGCAGGCCCTCGAGATTGCCGACACGCTTGTGCGCTCGGGAGCGGTGGATGTTGTGGTTGTCGATTCGGTCGCCGCATTGACGCCGCGCGCCGAGCTTGAAGGCGAGATGGGCGACAGCCTTCCCGGTCTGCAAGCCAGGCTGATGAGCCAGGCCCTGCGCAAGCTGACCGGTTCGATCTCGAAGACGAATTGCATGGTGGTTTTCATCAACCAGATCCGGATGAAAATCGGTGTGATGTTTGGCAGTCCGGAAACGACGACGGGGGGGAATGCCCTGAAATTCTATTCGTCTGTCAGGCTGGATATTCGTCGGATCGGGTCGATCAAGGACCGTGACGAGGTGATCGGCAACCAGACGCGGGTGAAAGTGGTCAAGAACAAGGTGGCCCCGCCCTTCCGCCAGGTCGAGTTCGATATCATCTATGGTGAGGGGATTTCCAAGACCGGTGAGCTTATTGATCTTGGCGTCAAGGGTGAAGTGGTCGAAAAGTCGGGGTCCTGGTATTCCTATAATGGTCAGCGCATCGGTCAGGGCCGCGAGAAGACGCGGGAATTCCTGAGACAGAATCCGGCCATTGCCGAGGAGATCGAGGATGCCGTGCGGCGTAATGCCGGGCTACTCACCGAGGAGATGCTGACAGCGGGCGCGGGGGTGGATGAGCCGTCCGGCGAAACCGGCTGAACGCCGGAGGATCGGGTCGGATGTCTTGGCGCCGGCTCGCTGACTCTATATATGGCGGGCGAAAGCCGGAAGGCGAATGACACCGGAGACATCTTCCAGATGACAAGCGTCCGAACGCTCAGAGAATCCTTCTTGTCCTTTTTCGAGTCCGAGGGGCATTTGCGCAAGGCATCCGCCCCACTCGTGCCGGAAAACGATCCCACGCTGCTTTTCGTCAATGCCGGCATGGTGCCGTTCAAGAATGTTTTCACAGGCGCCGAAAAGGCCGATGCCGCGCGCGCAGTGTCGGCTCAGAAATGTCTTCGCGCCGGCGGAAAGCACAATGACCTCGACAATGTCGGTTATACGGCGCGCCATCACACCTTTTTCGAAATGCTCGGGAATTTTTCGTTCGGGGATTATTTCAAGCCGGAGGCGATCGATCTTGCCTGGCGGTTTGTCACCCGGGAGCTCGGATTGCCGCCGGAGCGGCTTCTGGTGACGGTTTATGCCGAGGATGCCGAGGCGCGCGATCTGTGGAAAAAGGTGTCCGGCCTGCCCGAAGACCGGATCGTTCCGATCGCGACAAGCGACAATTTCTGGTCAATGGGCGAGACAGGCCCCTGCGGGCCGAGTTCCGAAATCTTTTTCGATCACGGTCCGGAGGTGGCCGGAGGCCCGCCGGGCAGTGCGAACGAGGATGGAGATCGCTTCATCGAGATCTGGAACCTGGTTTTCATGCAATACGACCAGGCCGCCGGCGGAGAGCGGACGCCGCTTCCGAGCCCCTCCATCGATACCGGAATGGGGCTTGAACGCGTTGCCGCCGTCCTGCAGGGCGTTCACAATAATTACGAGATCGACCTGTTCCGCAGGCTGATCGGCGCGGCCGAGGAAGTTTATTCCTGCCGCGCCGAAGGCGAGGGCCTCGCCTCCTTTCGAATCATTGCCGACCATCTGCGCGCCGGCGCTTTCCTGATTGCCGATGGTGTCCTGCCGTCGAATGAAGGGCGCGGTTATGTGTTGCGGAGAATTCTGCGCCGGGCGATGCGCCATGCGCACAGTCTGGGAAGCCGCGAGCCGGGCATGTACAAGCTTGTAACGCCTCTGGTGGGCGAGATGGGCGAGGCCTATCCCGAGCTCGGCCGGGCCGCGCCCGCCATCGCCGACAGTCTGGAACAGGAAGAGGCACGTTTTCAGCGCACGCTGGGGCGCGGGTTGGCCCTGCTTGAAGACTCCAGCGCCACGCTTGCACAGGGTGATGAGCTTGACGGGGATGTCGCGTTCAAGCTGTATGATACCTACGGGTTTCCGATCGACCTCACCGAGGACATTCTTCGCAGTCGTGGAATAGGCGTGGATAAATCCGGTTTCGATGCTGCCATGGAACGCCAGCGCCAGGAGTCCCGCGAAAACTGGTCCGGTTCAGGCGACGCGGCCACCGGGCAGGTCTGGCGTGAGATTCTGGATACAGCCGGAAAAAGCAGTTTCATTGGTTACACGGACAATGAAGGTTTCTCTGAACTGCGTGCTCTGGTGGTTTCGGGTATGCCCTGCAGGACATCGAAAGCCGGTGAGGCCGAGCTCGTCTTTGCGGCGACTCCCTTCTACGCGGAAAGCGGGGGCCAGGCCGGCGACCGCGGCGAGATCCGGTTCGATAACGGGGCCCGGTTCATCGTGCGTGATGTCACGCGTCCGCTGCCCGGGCTGCATGTTCATCATGGGGAACTCGTCGAGGGCGAGGTCACGATCGGCGATCGTGCGCATCTGATGGTCGACGCCGAGCGGCGAAGCCGGATCATGGCAAATCATTCAGCTACACATCTCCTGCATGCGGCGCTGCGCAACATCTTGGGCGAGCATGTCACGCAGAAGGGATCCCTGGTCGAAGAAGATCGTTTGCGTTTTGATTTTTCGCATGGCGCGGCTCTCACTGAAGCGGAAATCGAGGCGATAGAAGCGGAAGTCAATGCCGAGATCCGGCAGAATACTCCCACGCAGATCCGCGTGATGGCACCTGATAAGGCGATTGAAGCGGGTGCCTTGGCGCTGTTCGGAGAGAAATATGGCGATGAGGTGCGTGTGCTCAGCATGGGCCGGCCGCGGGCCGGCGAAGAGCGGCCCTATTCCGTGGAACTGTGCGGCGGCACCCATGTCGAGCGTACCGGAGATATTGCGATCTTCGTGATCACGACGGAACAGGGTGTTTCGGCGGGTGTGCGGCGTCTGGAAGCGGCAACGGGCGCCGAGGCGCTGGCCTTTCTCAAGGGACGCTCGCAGGTCGCCGGCGATCTTGCCGACCAGCTCAAAGTATCGATCAAGGACCTGCCCGGCCGCGTGAATGCGCTGGCCGAGGATCGGCGACGTCTGGAGCGGGAGAACAATGATCTGAGGCGCAAGCTCGCGCTGGCAGGCGAGGGAACGGGAGGCGGGGCGCCAGCCGTGGAGACGATTGGCGCAACGCGTTTCATTGGCCGCGTTATCGAAGGTGTCGGTGGCAAGGAGTTGCGCACTCTCGTGGATGAAGCCAAGGCGCAGCTGGGTTCCGGTGTTGTGGCCTTTGTCGGTGTCAATGATGGCAAGGCCGCCATGTCGGTCGGCGTGACCCGTGATCTCACGGGCGAATATTCCGCCGTTGAACTCGTCCGGCTGGCGAGTGCGGAGGTCGGCGGCAAGGGCGGGGGCGGGCGCGCCGACATGGCGCAGGCCGGAGGGCCGGACGGCTCGCATGCGCAGGCGGCTATCGATGCCGTTCGCGCCGCGCTGGCAGATTGACCGTCAGCGGCAGGCGCCAAGCATCGACAGTGGCTGAGTGCAGATCCGGGTCTGGAACAAAGATGGGACATGCGGAGCGCTTGACGCAAGCATGTCCGATTATAAGACTTGAACCAGATGTTGATGACGGTCTGCGCCTCGTGGAGGGCGAGAAACCATTCGGCATTCAGGACCTCCCGACATAGGGCCCCGTTGAACCTTTCATTATATCCGTTTGCCCAGGGAGGGCCGGGACAGATCCGAAGCGGCTTTATGCCGATCCTCACCCGCCCAGTGTCACGAGGTTTCGATAGGGTTTCTTCATGGGTGCGGCGCGCTCCGATGGGGTCGCCTTTGGGTCAAAAAACTGGTCGACTGGGGAGCAAATGCAGGAACCGCGTTAAGTCACTGAAAAACTTCAGCATTTTCAGTGAGTTACTTCATATGTCTCTTGGAGAAAATGGCGCGAGTGACGGGGCTCGAACCCGCGACCTCCGGCGTGACAGGCCGGCACTCTAACCAACTGAGCTACACCCGCGCATTTTCCGCCGCCGGCCAGACCTGACCGGCGGTGAAGCGCGTCATTACAAAGGCGCGGGCAACTGGTCAAGCGCCAGGGCCGGCAAAATCGAAAATCGCGCTGCAACTCGCCGGCTCCGGGGCG
>JAAANZ010000054.1 GCA_009909065.1 Alphaproteobacteria bacterium
CCACGCTCCGGCTCAAGGCTGACCGCACGGGCGTCACGCTGCGTTCCCGCGTCCAGGGCCTGCGATACGCCCAGGCGCTCTTCCAGGCCCATGCAAACATTCCCGACGGCGTCAGTCTGGTGGATGAATTGCTGGCAGAGCGTCGTGCGGAAGCGGCCCGCGAGATCGCGGAACTGGATGCGAAGGGCCCCGGCAAATCCGAATGAGCGCGGTGATCGACTCTTCGGCAGTGCTCGCGGCGTTGAATCGCGAGCCGGGTTGGGAGCGTGCCATGGAACTCATTCCCGAAGGCACGCTCCTGACGATCAGCTTTGGTGAAGTGGCGACGAAACTCGCCCGGTATATCGATGACCGGGAGATGATTGCCGGGTTGATCCATGTGTCGGTGCTCGACCTGGTCAATCTTGACGCCGATCTTGCCCTCGAAGCCGGCCTGATCGACCCGCGCCTCGTGAAAGGCTGGCTGTCGCTCGCCGACCGTTGCTGCATCGCCTATGCCAAGGCGCACGCCATTCCGGCTGTGACGGCCGACCGGGTCTGGAGCGAGATCGCCGAGCCGCTTGGCGTCGATATCCTGCAGATCAGAGACTAACCCCGAAGAGACACAAATGACCCAGCCGACCCAATCCCTCAACTGCCACACGCTCGTTATCGGGGGCGGGCCCGGCGGCTATCCGGCCGCGATCCGGGCCGGCCAGCTCGGTCTCGACACGATCCTTGTCGAGGGCGAGCGCCTCGGCGGGACCTGCCTCATCCGCGGCTGTATCCCGTCCAAGGCGATCATCCATGCCGCCTCAAAGGTCGACGAGATGCGCCACCACGCCAATGGTGCCGGGGAAATGGGGATATCGCTCGCCGCGCCGCCCGAAGTGGACATGGGGAAACTGCGCGCCTGGAAAGAGGGGATTGTCGACAAGCTGTCTTCCGGCGTCGGCCAGCTCCTGAAGGCGGCAAATGTGCGCCATGTCGAGGGCTGGGCGAGTTTCTCGAATGCCAAGACCTGCACGGTCGAGGCAAAGGACGGCCCGGTCGCGATCACGGCAGAGAATGTCATCCTCGCCAATGGCTCGGTCGAGACCGAACTGCCCTTCCTGCCCTTTGATGACCCTGACGTGATCTCGTCGACCGGCGCGCTTGATCTGGACGCAATCCCGGAAAATCTCGCCGTCATCGGCGCGGGCTATATCGGCCTCGAACTGGGCATCGCCTTCGCGCGGCTCGGTTCGAAAGTGACCTTCGTCGAAATGGGAGAGCAGATCCTGCCCTCCTATGACAAGGAGCTGACCCGGCCCGTCGCGCAGTGGCTGAAGGCCAATGGCGTCGATGTGCATCTGCGCGCAAAGGCCACCGGCAAGGGGACGTCGAAAGGGAAAACCGTCCTGAAATATGAGGATGCAGACGGAAAGGCGCGCACGGTACGCGCCGACAGGATACTGGTGGCTGTCGGCCGTCGCCCGCGCACGCACGGCTGGGGCCTGGACAACATGGCTGTCGACAGGGACGGGCCCTTCATCAAGGTGAACAACCGGCTTGAAACCGCCATGCGCGGGGTCTACGCGATCGGCGACCTGACCGGTGAGCCGCTGCTCGCCCACAAGGCCACCGCGCAGGGCGAAGCGGTCGCCGAGATCATCGCCGGACACAAGCGCGTCTTCGATCCGCGCGCCATTGCCGCGGTCTGCTTCACCGAGCCGGAAATCGTCTCGGTCGGCCTGACGCCGGGCGAGGCGAAGGCCGCCGGCGAGGATGTCATTGTCGGCAAGTTCCCGATGGCCGCCTCCGGCCGCGCGCTGTCCATGCAGGCTGACACGAAGGGATTCGTGCGTATCACCGCGCGCGCCGGCGACCATGTCATTCTCGGCATTCACGCCGTCGGCACGCATGTCGCCGAACTGTCGGGCGAGTTCGCGCTGGCCATGGAGATGGGCGCCGTGCTGGAAGACATCGCTCACACCATCCATGTCCACCCGACACTGACCGAAGCGACCCTCGAAGCCAGCCTCACCGCGCTCGGCCATCCGGTCCATATCGCGGCGCCGAAATAGGGGCGTCCCGGCGCGTCCCGAGGAGTGGGTGCGGCATTCCGGCCCGCGCGGCAGATTCTGCAGACACCGGTTTCCAATCTTTCTCCAGCCGCGCTAGGAAAGACGCCAGCGCGCAGGCTAGGGGCCTGCCCGATGCCAGAGACTGAGCCCAGTGAAAGGATCAGGCCCATGAAAATCGCAGTCCTCGGAGGAGACGGCTTCGTTGGCTGGCCGACCAGTCTTCACCTCTCCGATCTCGGTCATGATGTCCATATCATCGACAATCTCTCGCGCCGCTGGATCGACACCGAACTCGGCGTCCAGTCGCTGACCCCGATGGACTCGATCCAGGAGCGCACCCGCGTCTGGCACCAGGAGACGGGCCGGCGCGTCCATTTCCACCTGATCGATATTGCCCGCGATTATGATGTGCTCAAGCAATGGCTTGGCGACAACCAGCCCGATGCCATCGTGCATTTCGCCGAACAGCGCGCCGCGCCCTATTCCATGCTTTCGGACCGGCACAAGAATTATACCGTCAACAACAATGTCAGTGCGACGCATAACCTGCTCAATGCCATGGTCGAGACGGGTATCGACGCCCATCTCGTGCATCTCGGCACGATGGGCGTTTACGGGTATTCCTCGGTCGGGGCGGCCATTCCGGAAGGCTATCTGCCCGTGGGGGTCGAAACGCTGGACGGTGAAACCGCCGAGCAGGAAATCCTCTACCCGGCCAATCCGGGCTCAATCTATCACATGACCAAGTGCCTGGATCAGCTCCTGTTCCAGTTCTATGCCAAGAATGACGGTCTGCGCATCACCGACCTGCACCAGGGCATCGTCTGGGGCACCCATACGGACCAGACGCGCCGTCACGAACAGCTCATCAACCGGTTCGACTATGATGGCGACTATGGCACCGTGCTCAACCGCTTCCTGATCCAGGCCGCGATCGGGTATCCGCTCACGGTTCACGGCACGGGCGGACAGACCCGGGCCTTCATTCATATCCGCGACTCGGTGCGTTGCATCGAACTGGCGCTGAACGCCCCGCCAAAGGCCGGTGACCGGGTGGAAATCTTCAACCAGATGACCGAGACCCATCGCGTGCGAGACCTTGCCGAACTCATAAAGCGCATGACCGGCGCGGAAATCGCCTATCTGCCGAATCCGCGCAAGGAAGCCGCCGAGAATGACCTCGTTGTCAGGAATGAGAAGTTCCGCGCGCTCGGGCTCAATCCCACCACGCTTGAAGAAGGGCTCCTGGAAGAGGTGGTCGAAGTGGCCCGGCGCTATGAATACCGGCTGGACCGCTCGCGCATTCCCGCGCGCTCGGCCTGGACAAAGGATATCGCGCCGCGGCTGAATGTGGATCCGGAAGGCAAGCAGCTCAAATCCATCTCCTGAAAGGGGAGGCGGGCCGATGGCGATCCTGGACGCAAGCCGCGCGCCCTCCGCGCAGGTGGCCTATGTCACGCTTCTGGCCAATGATGACTATCTGCCAGGCGCCGTGGCGCTTCTGCGCTCGATCCGCCATGCCGGCACGGATGCGGACATCGTGGTCATGTATACTGATGGCGTTTCGGGCGGGTCGCTGGACCGCCTTGGCGAGTTCGCCCCGCGCCTCGTCCGCGCCCCGCTGCTGGAGTTGTCCGCGGGCTTCCAGGAGCGCCATGCGCGCGGGGCGCTGCACCAGGCCGCGCCCTTCGCGAAGGGGCGAAAGCCTTTGTTTCACAGCCCGCTGGCCAATTTCTGCAAGCTCCGGCTCTGGCAGCTGACCGAATACCAGGCCTGCGTGTTCCTTGACGCCGATACGGTAATGCTGCGCAGCATGGACAAGCTGTTCGCCTATCCCGAGTTCTGCGGCGCGCCGAATGTCTATGAGAGGCTGAGTGATTTTCACCGGCTCAATTCCGGCGTTTTCACGGCCCGCCCCTGCGAGGTGACATTTGCGGCAATGATGGAGCGGCTCGACCGGCCCGGCGTGTTCTGGCCGCGCACGGACCAGACCTTCCTGCAAAGCTTCTTTCCCGACTGGCACGGCCTGCCAGTCTTCTGCAACATGCTGCAATATGTCTGGTTCAACCTGCCCGATCTCTGGAACTGGGACGCGATTTACCTGATCCATTACCAGTATGAGAAACCCTGGGAGGCCGATAATCCCAAACGCGACCAGCTTGCGCCCCTGATCGATCTCTGGCGGGCCTTCCATGACGGCCGCGAGGTGCCCGATTTTTCGGCCCTGCCGCCCGCGCCGGGAGCCGGCCGCGGACCATGAGCCATGTTCTCGTGACCGGCGGGACGGGGCTTGTCGGGCATTTCATCACCGAGGGCCTGCTTGCCGCAGGCTTTAAGGTCAGCGTGGCCGGTCGCAGGCCGCACGGGGCCGGGTTTTTCTCAGCGCCTGTCGGGTTCCGCGCCGCCGAGCTTAAGCCAGAAGGCCCCCGGGCCGGGCTCTTCGAGGGGATCACGGCGCTGGTCCATGCCGCATTCGACCATGTGCCCGGACGTTATCGCGGCGGGGAAGGCGACGATCCCGACGGTTTTCGCGCACGCAACCTGACGGGTACGCAGCGGCTGTTCGCGGCTGCACGGGCCGCTGGCATCTCACGCACCGTGTTCCTTTCCAGCCGGGCGGTCTATGGCCAACAGCCGCCCGGCGCGCGCCTGTTCGAGACGAGCGAGCCGGCCCCCGACACGCTTTATGGCACAGTCAAGCTGGGCGGTGAGCAGGCCCTTGCGGCCTTGAGAGGGCCGGGCTTTTCCGGAGCGAGCCTGCGCGTCACCGGTGTCTACGGCCCGCCCGCACCCGGCCGGAGGCACAAATGGGCCGACCTTTTTGCCGATTATCTGGCCGGGCGCGAGATCGCCCCGCGCGCGGGCACTGAAGTGCATGGCCGCGATGTTGCTGACGCGGTGCGACTGATCCTGGAGGCACCGGCAGATGCGCTCGCCGGTGAGGTCTTCAACGTCTCCGATCTTGTCATTGACCGGCGCGACATTCTCGCGCCGCTCAAGGCGGCAAGGGACTGCCCGCACCCCCTGCCTGCGGCCGCCGACGCTGCGGCGCTGAACGTGATGGACACCGGCCGGCTCGAGGCCCTCGGCTGGCGCCCCGGGGGGCGCGCGCTGTTCAATGCCACGATGACGGCGCTGACCTCAGCGACCGAACCCGGACGGCGCTGACGGATCCCGCCGCCAGGGACCCGAATGGACATGCTCAAACCTGGGCCACACCCTTCATATAGCGCGGCAGCCAGCCCTCATGGGCCTCGCGCAGGCGGGAGAGGGGGAGTGTTTCACGCCGGGCGCCGAAGACCAGCATGGCCTCGTCATTCGTATTGAATTGTCCGATTTCGTGCAGTTCAACGCCCTCGGACTTCAGCGCCGCGATTCCGCTCTCGGCCAGGCCGGAAACGGCGACAAGGTAGCGACCGCCGCCTTCCCCGAACAAGGCTCCTGCCGCCATCTGCAGACCGAGGATGAGGCCCATTCCGCTCGCCAGCGCCATCTCCGCTGCGGCGCAGGCAATACCCCCATCGCTGACATCATGAACGGCATTGACCAGACCTTGCTCGATCAGTGTGCGCACGAATTCAGCATGGCGTTTGTCCGCCTCGAGATCCACCGGCGGGGGCGTGCCGAGATCACCCCCCTTCAGGTCGAGCCATTCGCGGGCGTAAAGGCTCGCGCCCATATGCCCCTGCGGCTCTCCGATCAGGATCAGCGCATCTCCCGGCTGCGCACCCGTGAGCGTCGCGATCCGGGAGACATCCTCGATCAGGCCCACCGCGCCGACCACGGGGGTGGGCGGGATTCCGACGCTGTCGGTCTCATTGTAAAGGCTGACATTGCCCGATACGACGGGGAAATCGAGCGCGCGGCAGGCCTCGGCCATGCCTTCGATGGCCTTCACGATCTGGCCCATGACCTGCGGGCGCTCGGGATTGCCGAAATTGAGATTGTCCGTAATCGCGATGGGCATCGCGCCGACAGATGACAGGTTCCGGTAGGCTTCGGCCACCACCGCCTTGCCGCCCTCGAATGGGTCTGCGGCGACAAGGTGCGGATTGCAGTCGCAGCAGATCGCCAATGCCTTGTTCGTGCCGTGTATGCGCATAACGGCGGCGTTCCCGCCCGATTGCGAACTGTCCAGCGTGTCGCCCATGACGTGGCGATCATACTGCTCCCAGATCCAGCGTTTCGATGCCATGTCGGGCGAGGACATGAGTTGCAGGAGCACCTGTGCGTAGTCCTCCGGCTCGGCATATCTGCTGATGTCGAGAGGCGCGCGCGCCGCCGGTTCCACCCAGGGCCGGTCATAATTCGGCGCGTCCTCGGCGAGCGGCGCAACGGGAATGTCGCAGACCACCTCGCCGAACTGTTTCAGGACCATCCGGCCGCTGTCATTGGTCATGCCGATAACCTCAGCGTCGAGATCGTATTTCGCGAAGATGGCCTTGGCCACCTCCTCCTTGCCGGGTTTCAGGACCATGAGCATGCGCTCCTGGCTCTCGCTGAGCATGATCTCATAGGCGGTCATGCCGGTCTCGCGCTGGGGCACCTTGTCAAGCTCCATCTCCACGCCGATCCCGCCCTTGTCAGCCATTTCGACGCTGGAGGAGGTCAGCCCCGCCGCGCCCATGTCCTGGATCGCCTGGATCGCGTTGGTGGCCATGAGTTCAAGACACGCCTCGATCAGCAGCTTTTCCGTGAAGGGGTCGCCGACCTGCACTGTGGGGCGCTTTTCCTCGTCGCCCTCGGAGAATTCCGCGCTGGCCATGGTGGCGCCATGGATTCCGTCGCGGCCGGTCTTCGCGCCGACATAGAAGATCGGGTTTCCGGGGGTGGCGCCGCGGGCATAGAAGATCCTGTCCTGCTCGGCGAGGCCCACCGCCATGGCATTGACGAGGATATTGTCATTGTAGCCCGGATCGAACTGGGTCTCGCCCGCCACGGTTGGCACGCCCACGCAATTGCCATATCCGCCAATGCCCGCGACGACGCCGGCGACAAGACTGCGCGTTTTCGGATGCGACGGATCGCCAAAGCGCAGCGCGTTGACCAGCGCGATGGGCCGCGCGCCCATGGTGAAGACGTCGCGCAATATGCCGCCGACGCCCGTCGCCGCACCCTGATAGGGCTCGATATAGGAGGGGTGGTTGTGGCTCTCCATCTTGAAGATCGCCGCC
>JAAANZ010000092.1 GCA_009909065.1 Alphaproteobacteria bacterium
TCGCCGACGAAGGACCATTGCCGGGCGGAATGGTCCGGGCCCTGCCAGAGCTCGGGCTCGGCGATGAAGAGTGGCAGCACCGGCCCCTGCGCCGCCGCACCGGCCAGGGCCCTGTGATCCGATGCCCGCAAATCCCGCTTGAACCAGACGAGTTGAACCTTTTCGCGCAAGCTGCGCCTCCAGAATGCCGCTGCCTCATCCAACCTAGTCCGGCCAAGCCGCCGCGCCATTGAAACGGGCGGCGAGCCGCGCAATGCTCGCGCCAGGACCGGAAACAAACTGCGGAGCCAACCCCATGTCCACGCCCGACCAACGCCTTGCCGAACTCGGCATCACCCTGCCGCAGCCGATGCCGGCGGTGGCCAATTATGTGCCCTTCGTGATCAGCGGGAACCAGCTTTTCGTCTCCGGACAGGTTTCGGTGGAGGATGGCGAAATCATCCGCGGCCGGCTCGGTGAGAATATGAGCCTTGAGTCCGGCCAGGCCGCCGCGCGTGCCTGTGGGATCAACCTGATCGCGCAGGTCAAGGCCGCCCTCGGAGATCTGTCGAGACTGGCGCGGGTGGTGAAGCTCGGCGGCTTCGTCAATGCCCATCCCGATTTTGTCGAGATCCCGCAGGTCATCAATGGCTGTTCGGACCTGATGGTGGACGTGTTCGGCGATGCCGGGCGCCATGCCCGCTCGGCCGTGGCCTGTCCCGTGCTGCCTGTAGGCGTTGCCGTCGAGGTGGACGGTGTGTTCGAGATCGCGCCGTGATCCTGGGCTGCGCCGCCTTCGCCCATCGCGGGCTCTGGACACCGGACGGCCCGCCTGAGAATTCGATCCCGGCGTTCCGCGCGGCCGCCGAAGCCGGCTGCGGCATCGAGCTGGATGTCCAGCTATCGAAGGATGGCGTGCCGGTGGTGTTTCACGACCCGGCGCTGGACCGAATGACGTCGGCCTCCGGGCCGGTCTGGGAGCGCACCGCCGACGAACTTTGCGCGCTGGAGCTTTGCGGCAGCGGCGAACGGATACCGCGCCTCAGCGAGGCGCTCGCCGCGCTGCCATCCGGCACGCCGGTCCTGGTCGAACTGAAGGCGAGCCCCGGCCCGCATGAAGACTATATCGCCGCGCTCGACCTCGCCCTCTTCGGCGCGGGAGGCGAAGTGGCTGTCATGTCCTTCATCCGGGCCCTGAACCGGGCGGCGGGCGAAGGTCTGGCCGCCCGGCCGCTTGGCGTGCTCGTCCCGCCCGCGCCGGCCGGCACGCCCACTCTCGGCGAACGCCTGGACGCCGCGGCCCTTCCGCGTGCGAGCTATACAGCCCTGCGCCATGAGGAAGTTGAAGCGGCCCGCGCGCAGCTCGGGCCGGCCGGGCGCCTCGCGGCCTGGACGGTCGACAGCGGCGCGGCTCTGGAAAACGCCCGGCGTGCCGGCGCGGCTGCGATTTTCGAGGGGCTCGCGCCCGAGACGGTGCTGGCCCGCGCGCCCTGACTGACCTAGTTTGCCTGTCATGGACGACACTGCCTTCCGCCTGACGGCCAATCGCGGGCTCGCCGACATCGAGCGCGAGGCCTGGGACCGTGTCGCCAATCCGGAAGGCGCGCGTTACGATCCTTTCCTGAGCTGGGATTTTCTCGAGGCGCTTGAGCGCTCGGGCGCGGCCGCGCCGGAGACCGGCTGGTCGCCGCTGCACCTGACCGTCGAGGGGCCGGGCGGTGAACTGCGCGCCGCAATGCCGCTCTATGCCAAGACCCATTCCTATGGCGAGTTCGTCTTCGACCATGCCTGGGCCGATGCCTTCGAGCGCGCGGGCGGGGATTATTATCCGAAACTTCTCGGCGCGGTGCCGTTCACGCCGGTGACGGGGCGCCGCTTCCTCGTGCCAGACGGGCCGGATGCGGTGCGCCTGCGCAAGGCGCTGCGGGCCGGCGCGGTCCAGCTGGCCGAGGAGAACGGCCTGTCCTCTTTGCACCTGAATTTCCTGAGCGAGACGGATGCGGCCGAGTTGGAAGCTGCGCACATGCTGATGCGGACCGATCAGCAATTCCACTTCATCAATGAAGGCTATGAAACTTTTGAGGATTTTCTCGCCGCGCTGTCCTCGTCCAAGCGCAAGAATCTGAAAAAGGAGCGCCGGCGCGCCCAGGAGGGTCTCGAGATCCGCCACCTGACCGGCAGCGATATCACCGAGGCCGACTGGGATGCCTTCTATGTGTTCTACGTCGACACCGGCGCGCGCAAATGGGGCCGGCCCTATCTCAATCGCGAGAGCTTCTCGCTGATCGGCGAGCGGATGGCCGACCAAGTATTGCTGGTCATGGCCTATGAGGATGGCGAACCGATCGCCGGCGCGATGAACATGATCGGCTCGGACACGCTTTATGGCCGCTATTGGGGCTGCTCGGTCCACAGGCCGATGCTGCATTTCGAGGTCTGCTATTACCAGGCCATGGATTTCGCCCTGTCGCGGGGGCTGAAATATGTCGAGGCCGGCGCGCAGGGCGGACACAAGCTCGCGCGCGGCTACCAGCCCGTCACCACCCGTTCGGCCCACTGGATCGCGCATCCGGGCCTTCGCCAGGCTGTCGGGGACTATCTGACCCGCGAACGCGCTGCCGTGGAAGCCGAAAAGGACTATCTGCGCGAGCGTACACCGTTTAAGAAGGGCGAATGATTTCTGGCTTTCGCGGAGTTAACAATGGCCCTCAACGGCACTTATGATCCCGACAATATCTTCGCCAAGATCCTGCGCGGGGACATGCCGGCCGTGACGGTCCATGAGGATGATGTAGCGCTCGCCTTCATGGACATTTTCCCGCAGGCGAAAGGCCACACGCTGGTCATTCCCAAAGGCGTTCAGGCGCGCAACCTGATCGAGATGCCGGGCGACCGGCTCGGTTCATATATGCTCCGTGTGCAGAATATAACCCGGGCCGTGGCGGCGGCACTCGAGCCGGACGGGATCGTGGTCACGCAGTTCAATGGCGCGCCGGCCGGCCAGACCGTGTTCCACCTGCACTTCCACATCATCCCGCGCTGGGAGGGCGAGGTGCTCGCGGGTCATTCCGGCGGCAAACAGGCCGATATGGATGAGCTGAAAAGCCTCGCCCGGCAGATCGCCGCGAAGGTCTGACAGGCGCCGGCCTATCCGCGCGGCGAGCGAGGGCAGATGCGAGGGCAGTTGCCCGGGCTTTTGAGGGCAGGAATGAGGGCAGGCGAGGGCAGGGCGCCGTTGGCGCTTCAGAGCATCCCTCCCGCCAGATTTGCGACCTCGCCGGGGTCCAGCACATCCATCGCCATGGCGAGATGGGCGGCCCGGCCGGCCATCACTGTCTCGAGCGCATCATCGCGGCCGGCCGCCTGCGCGGCCTCAAGCGCAGCCATGATTTTGCCGCGATATTTGCGCGGGTTCAGCGCCGCCAGCGCGCGCGCCATCTGCCAATGGATCGAGGCATCGCCGGGTCGCGCCCGGGCCGCGGCCTCATAATGGGAAAGCCCCTCGCGCACGCTTGCCCCCATGATGACCGAGCCGAGAGTCCCGCCACGGCGCACCACCTCGACATGCCAGACCGCCATCAGGCCATGCGCGTAAGCATTGCCGGGATCGTCGCGCAGCACCGCCTCGGCCAGATTGCGCGCGACCTCGCCATGGCCGGCGCGCATCGCCTCGCGCGCTGACAGTGGACGCAGCTTCAGCGACAGAGCGATCGCCAGTTGCAGGCGCCCCTCGACATGGTCCGCCTCAATTTCCAGCGCCGCCCGGGCCAGGGCTTCGGCCTCATTGACCAGCTTGGCGGGCGGCTGGCCCTGGCCGCACATCCCCTTTGCCAGCAGGGCGCGCGCCGCCAGCGCCTTCGCGTCGGCATTGTCGCGCCCGGCGGCCTTGCGCGCGGCTTCCTCGAAACGCCCATCATGAAATGCCGCCAGGATCGGCGAGGGCAGATCCGCTGCGGCTTGCCCGCCTGTGACCGCTATCATACATGAGACGAGAAGAGCTCTCATAGTGCGGCAACATAGCGCAGATTGCCGCTTGCGACCAATATCTTTTGCGGCATTTGCGATATTTGATGGGCGCGGCGTGCCTGGGCGGAACTTGCCCCGACCGTGCGGGATGATGACCGCCCGGGAAATGGCGCGCATGCGCGGCGACAGGCTGACCGGCGACTGGGCGATCCTGTCTGCCCGATGATCCGCGAACGCCACTCGCGGTCCGACGGCGTCCGACGGCCCTTATGGCACGTTCGCCGCGACTGAGATGGAATGTGAACGCACATCCGCGCCGAAGCAAATACCGGAGGCGCGGCTGCCGCCCTGACCGACAGAGCCCCGTTGGACGGGCTTCGCATCCACCGTCTCGGCGCGGCGTCTCAACAGCCGACCCGTGTTATAAGAGCGTTCCGGTCCGGCGGACAGGTTTGCGTGAGCGCCTTCAGGACAGGGAGACGAGAAAGATCAGGAGCGCCACTATGCCGAGGATGGACGTCGCAGCGCCAATGATTGTCTGCGGGTCCAGCCGTTTGGTATCCATATCATCCATGACGCGCACGAAATTAACGGCCCGTCAGAAAGTGTCAAATTCATGGCAGGCCTGCCGCCGCGTCAGGCTTCCTGGTGAAATTCGCCATAGGCGCGGAAACGCCAGAGATAGGAGGGAACGATCGCCTCGATGCTCTCCAGCTCCGTCACGCCGAGATCGGCGAGCGTGAGCGCATCCCCGGCCACGATATTGTCCGATTTCAGCAATTCGACCTGGTCGCCGGTTATGGGCGGGTCGCCGAATACGGTGTGCATGGGCAGGAAGGGCGCGCGCCAGATCGCCCCGAAGGTCAGGCCCATCGGCTTGGCGATGAAGAAGGGCAGGGGCAGTTTGCCGCGCGAGCGGTCAATCGTCTCGAAGATGAAATCGTAGATCTCGTTCATCGTGTAGATGCGCGGGCCGCCGAGCTCGTAGGTCTGGCCGGCGGCATCCTCGCGCTCGACCGCGGCCAGGATCGCCTCGGCGACATCGCCGGCATAAACCGGCTGGAACCGCGTCCGGCCGCCGCCGATCGCCGGCAGGGCCGGGGCGAAACGGGTCAGGCCGGCAAAGCGGTTGAAGAACTCGTCCTCCGGTCCGAACACAATGGATGGGCGCAGGATGACCGCCTCGGGAAAATGCGCGCGCACCGCCTTTTCGCCTTCGGCCTTGGTGCGGGCATAGTCTGACGAGCTCGTTTCATCGGCGCCGATGGCCGACATCTGGACAAAGCGTTTCACGCCGGCCTGGCTGGCCAGCTCGGCGACGTTCAGCGCGCCGCGCGCCTGTGCGCCCTCGAAGCTCTGCTCGCCCTTTTCGAACAGGACCCCGACCAGGTTGACCACCGCGTCGGCGTCTTCCACGGCGCGCGCGACCGACTCGCGGTTGCGCACATTGGCCTGAACGATATCGACCCAGCCCGGCACGCCGGCCAGGCGCACATCATTGGCCAGGTGCGGGCGGCGCACCGCCACGCGCACACGCCAGCCGGCCTCGACCAGTTTGCGCGCGGCATAACGCCCGATGAAGCCCGAGCCGCCAAAGAGTGTCACGAGGCCTTTCGACATGAGGGAAATCCGCTTGCCTGCTGGAACCGGTCTTGAGAACCGATCTGTCTTTCAGCATGACGGCGCATGAATGTCCATGCGGCGGGCTGGGGCAGGGCGCCTCAGTCAGGTCTGGAAGACCCGTGTCGGGCGGAACTGGCCGGCGCGCACTTCCCCGAGCGCCACGGCGCCGGCATCATCCATGGCCAGAGCGAGACGGTCCTCGCGCGCCGAGCGCCTGTCGGCCCGCCAGTTCTCCATGGCATGAGGCAGCAGCTTGACCGTTCGGCCCTGACGGATGGCGGGCGCATCGCCGGCGGCCAGTTCGACCGGGGGGACATCCTCGAGGGCGGTTTCCAGCGTCAGCAGGGCACCCTGGCGCGCCTGCGGCGTTTCCATGGCCTCGAGCGCCTGCGGCGTGATCGCCTCATCGAGCGTGAATTCGCCGACACGCGTGCGCCGCAGCGTGCGGATATGGCCCTCGCAGCCCAGGTCGAAGGCCAGGTCGCGGGCCAGCGCGCGGACATAGAACCCCTTGCCGGACACAACATGGATCGTGGTGTGGTCGCCATCGGGCATATCGGTGACCTCGGCCGAATAGACGGTGACCGGCCGGCCCTGCAATTGGAAATCCTCGCCCTCGCGCGCGAGATCATAGGCGCGCTCACCCTTGACCTTGATGGCGGAAAACCGCGGTGGCACCTGCTCGATCTCGCCGACAAAGGCGTCGAGCGCGGATGCGACGGCCTCGCGGGCCGGGCGGGCCGCGGAGCGGGCGGTCACCTCTCCTTCGCGGTCCTGCGTGTCGGTGGATGTGCCCCATTCGATGGTGAAGAGATACTCCTTCTGCGCATCCATCGCCCACTGGCTGGTCTTGGTCGCTTCGCCGAACGCGATAGGCAGTATGCCCGAGGCGAGCGGGTCCAGCGTGCCGCCATGGCCGGCCTTCTGTGCGTTCAGCAAGCGCTTGCACAGGCCGACCGCCTGGGTCGAGGTCATATCGATGGGCTTGTCGAGGGCAAGCCAGCCATGCACGGGCTCACCCTTGCGTTTTCTGCTGCGGGCCATATTGATCCTGCCAGGTAACTAGGCGCCCTCGCGGTTCGAACGCGGCGGGGGCCGTTTGGATATTTCCGCGTGCCTGCCATGACACGACGCGGCAGGCTATGGCAGACCGCGCCGGCGCCGGCAAGCCATGATCGGGGGCGCCCCCGCGCGGAAAGTCGCGACGCCCAGCGCCGTCATGTCCAGGCGCGGCCCGGTTGCCCGCACACGCAAGGAGCCCTGAATTATGACCGAGACCCAGCCCTTCACGCTCGGATGGGAGGAGTGGCTTGCCCTGCCGGGGCTCGGCCTGCCGGCGATCAAGGCAAAGGTGGACACCGGCGCGCGCACATCTGCGCTCCATGCCGAAGCCATCGAACCCTTCGGACGCGCCGACAAGCCGCAGGTGCGTTTCCTGATGCGGCCCAATCCGGACGATCCGTCGATCGAGGTGACCTGCTCGGCCAAGGTCGTCGACCGACGCAATGTCACCAGTTCCAATGGCGAGAGCGAGTTGCGCTATGTCATCGAGACCGAGGTGGAGATGGGCGCGCG
>JAAANZ010000101.1 GCA_009909065.1 Alphaproteobacteria bacterium
GGAACAGGATATCGGCCGGCCCGCCGACGCGAAACCAGGTATAGGGCGCCAGCGGCGTGCCGAAGAGCAGCTTGCCGCGAACTGTCGGCAACGTGTCGGAAGTCAGCTCCATGTCTCCCGCTTAGGCCAGATTCCGACCAAATTGAACACTTGGCGGGGTGAATTTTGAGGTCCGGCGAGGAGCGGACCGGACTCGCGTGCGAGGCTTCTGGCAAGGTCGAGCGGACAATAAAACGATCCGGGGCTGACAAAGGGATCCTTCGGCCATCCAATGGCTTGGACAGTCGTGCGAATCTCCATCCTTCGAGACGCGATCCTGGATGGATCGTCGGGTAAGGGCTGTAGGGTGGAAGGGCGTTTCCGGAAGATGCGGCAATGGACAGGCGCAAGATCGGCGAACTATGGGCTCGATGCGAGCGAGGGCAAATGCGTTTTCGCGATGCCGGTCGAGCGGAATTTCGCCGAGATCGACTGGGTGATGGCGTGGCGCCCCCTCCAATGAGCAAGAGAAAAGCGGGTATATTTACGGGTGCGCTTTTCGCTGCTTTGATAAGATTATGAAACTTTTCAATGCTTTGCGTATTTTCGATGGCTCCGCGAGTAGGACTCGAACCTACGACCGGGCGATTAACAGTCGCCTGCTCTACCAACTGAGCTATCGCGGAATACCGTCGGTAAGCGCGGTGTCTAGCAAAAGCCGCGCGCCTGTCAAAGCCCCATTGGCGCTGCAGGCTGACAAAAAAAGGGCGGGAGCCGGAAGCTCCCGCCGAGGCGTTGGGTGATGGTGGGTGTCTCCAATAGAAGACGATCCGAAATTGGCCCCGATTGGTTAATGCAGGGTAAAGCCTTAACGGAAAATTCGCAGAGATTGCCGCAAGTTTGACGAAACCTGAAGAATTTCATCCATTTCCGGCTGGAGGCCCCGCCCGGAATCGAACCGGGGTACACGGATTTGCAATCCGGCGCGTCACCACTCCGCCACAGGGCCACTGTTTCCGGTCAAGCGGAAAGGCCGTGAGATAGCAGGTCACGAAACCAAGGGCAACTGAGATTGTCCCGCCTTTGCCGATCGTGGTCATGCATGTCATGCCGCATCGCGCACCGCTTGGAGAAAACGCACGAGCAGGTCGCGGTTCGGCCCGCCCGACACCGTGATCTCACGGGCGCCAATCGCAATTTTCCACCAGCCGGTTTTCGAGATCGGTGCGTTGCGAATCTCGTCATTGGCGATGAAACGCGTTGTCGGGTCGTCGCCGGTGGAATGATGAATGCGCAGGCCCAGAGACGTCACCAGAAGCGCGTCATTGGCATTGTTCATGACCGTGAAATCGACCAGGGCCAGGACCTCTTCGTCGCCGGACGTGGCCGTGCGGCGTCTCGCGTTTTCCTCGCGGTCTTCCGGCAGGTTCGGTGCAACGAAGATCCGGGCATTGTCCTGAAAGGCAAGGAGCGCGTTCTGCATGCGCCGGGTAAAGGCTTCATCGCCCTGGACGGGCCGCTCCTGCGGCGTGAGGGAGGGGGCCGGCCTGACGAATTTCGAGATCACGTCCGAAAGCCTGTGGACATCCGAGACGAAGCGCGAATGTGAGATTTCCGCGGCATTGCGCCGGGCAAGCGCTTTCAGCGGGCCCGGCAACTCCTCGGATTTCGGCATGCGCGCGCCTTCGACCAGAACCGGAATGACCCGGACATTGCGGGCCAGCGCCGCGGCGATCTCGATTTGCACGAAATCATCGCAGTCGGCGATACGTTGCTGGCCGTCCTCGTCGACAGCGTCCAGCCAGTCGCGCCCGATCACGGCAATCAGGACGTCGCAGGCGCCGACCTGCTGGTTGAGCACCTCATGGAAATCCACGCCGGGTTCGATCGCATCGACATCCATGAAAACCGCTTCGCGGCCGAAACGTGCGCTGAGATGGTCATGCAGCCTCCCGGCTGCGCCGGCGGCATCCTCGCGCCGATAGGAAATGAAGATGCCGCCTGACATCGCGATGCGTCCCGACCTTCTGCTCCGGATTTCGCCAGATTAGGACAGAGCGCGCAAGAATGGAATCGCCCGGACGCAAATTCAGGCCGATGCCGGGAAGACCGGCCAGGTATCGACAATCGCTCCGTCTTCATACACGGCAATATCGCCAAACTGAAGGAAGACGGCCTCGCTTTGATGCGGGCGAAGGAACACGAAATCATCGACACTGACGGGCAGGTCCGGCGCGCCGACGAGCATTTCCTGATTGGAAGAGCGCCCGATGACCTTGTGGTTTTCCAGGCCGGCCGGATCGACCGGGTCGGCCATCCATTTGCCGCCATAGGTAAACAGCGTCGTCCCGGGCTGGGGCGGCGGCGAGGGGGTGGCGGGATCGGCGAATTCGAGCCCGGGCATCTGAACGCCATCCATGCGTTTGAGCACCGGTGCGGCAATGAAAGCGGCCGGCTGGTGGGCCGCCAGAAGGTCGGTGTCGAAATGCGTCGGCTTGACCAGCGCCGATCCGACCGAGACCTCATTGGCAATCGAGGTGTCCCGGTAGAGCCGGTAGGTCGGGCTGCCGCCGGCATTGCGCGTGGCCTGCGCCATCGCTGACGGTCCGAGCGTTTCTTCGGCGAGTTCATTGGCCTGGCGATAGACCTGCCAGGCGCCCTGAAGCGCGCGTTCTCGCCATCCGCCCTTTTCCGGCAAAGCCGGCAGATGCGGCTCATAGCCCATGAAACCGGCAAAGGAGAGCCGGTTGCTCTCGCGCACCTGTTGCAGCGCGGCGCCCAGCGCTTCTCCCGGCTGAAAGCCGCCGCGATGCAGGCCGACATCGATCTCGAGATTGACCTGCAGGTTTTCGCCCACCGCCTCGGCCAGGTCGGCATACTGGGCAAGGCGCTCGGGCGTATCGACCAGCCACTGGACATTGGCCGCGCGGGCTCCGGCCCCGGCCAGTAGCCGCTTGAAACAGGCGCGCGCGGCAGCGACGGGCAGCGGCTTGCCGAGCAGGAGCGAGGCATCCGGCATTGCAATCGAGAGTTCCAGCAACATGGGAAGGTTGAACACCATCAGCCGGTCGGTGCCCGAACGTGCGCGCACATGCTCGAGCAAGGCCCGCGAGGGCAGGGACTTGGCCACGATCCGGTAACCCATGCCTTCCGGCAGGGCCCCCATCACCGTGTCGATATTGGCGTTCAGCCGGGCGCGGTCGATCACCAGTGTGGGCGTGGCGATGCCGGCCGCGTGCAGCGCCGATTGCATCTGCAGGAAATAGGGCGCGCGGGCGCTCATGCCGGCGTCTCCCCCAGAAGCTGCGCGAGATAGGGCGAGCGGAACAGGCCCGGCGGATCAAGCTCGCGGCGGATGGCGTTGAAATGCTCGAATTCGGGATAGAGGGCGCTGAGTTCCCGCGCGCCGAGTGAGTGCAGCTTGCCCCAGTGCGGTCGCCCGCCGGCCGCGCGGAAAAGCGGCTCGGCCAGCGAGAAGAACCAGTCATGATCGTCCTCGAAATAGGCGTGCACCGCGATCGAGATGCGCGGGGCTCCCTGGAAGGGGCTCAGCATGGCATCGTCGCCGGCGGTCATGCGTACCTCGATGGGGAAGAAGACGTCCGGGCGCTCGGCCTCCACCCTCGCGACCAGCTGTTCGAAAACGCCGAGCGCGCCGTCCAGCGGCAGGTGGTATTCCATTTCCTTGAAGGGAACATTGCGCGGGCTCGCCAGCAATTGCCAGCTCACGCCGACCACGTCCTCGCCCTCGTTCTGCGCCATTGCCTTGTGCAGGATGGCCCGGCGGGCCGACACATCCTGCATGGTCCCGTCGCGGATGGATTTCAGGCCCATGGTTTCTTCATCATCATTCTGCGGCGCGCGCGGCGTCGGGGCCGCGTCCGTCTCGTCATGGGCGATGCAGATGCCATGGCCGGAAAAGGGGATGTAGAAGAATTCGAAATTGCGGTGCTTGGCCCAGAGCGCCTCGGCGCTGGCCAGGATGTCCCCGATGGGCTGTGACCAGACGCGGCGGTGCAGATTATACGCCGGCATGAGCTGGATTTCGGCCTCGGTCAGCAGGCCGAGCGCGCCGAGCGAGACCTGTGCGGCGCGCAGCAATGGCTCATCTTGATCGCGCGAGGCGGTGATGATGTCGCCGCCCGCCACCATGAGGCGCACGGCGCGCACCTCCGAGGACAGGCAGCCAAACCGCGCGCCGGTGCCATGTGTGGCGGTCGCGATCGCGCCGGCGAGGGTCTGGACATTGATGTCGCCGAGATTGCGGAAGGCGAGGGCGCGTGCGTCAAGCTCGCGGGAGGCGGCTTTGAGCACAGTGCCGGCGCCCAGGCGCGCGGTGGCGGCGGCGTGATCGATTTCGACCAGGCCGGACAATTCATCGAGGCTGACCAGCGTGCCCGTTGTGGCGCAAAGCGGCGTGAAGGAATGACCCGAGCCGGCAGGGCGGATCGGGGCCGGCGCGTGCGATCGCACAAGCTCGCGCAGGGCGTCGGTATCTCGCGGCCGGGCCATGCGCTGGGGGTGTGCGCTCTGGTTGCGCGCCCAGTTGGCCCATTCGCCGTGACGCAGCGGCGCAAGGACCGGCAATTCGTGGCTCATCTCGTTTTCCGGCCCGCCCCGGGCAGGCCGCCTCCCTGGATCCGTCTCGGGCGAGAGCGTCCCTTGCCGGGCGGGCGGTGTCAATCGAAGTCGAAATCACCGGGGCGGTGGCCGGGGTCGGGCCAGTCGAGCTGCATGTCCTCCAGGGCTCCGCGGACAATGCGCGCAACCATGGCCTTGCGCCGCGACCGGCTGTCGGACGGGACGATATACCAGGGCGCATGTGTCGTGGAACAGCGCCGGACCGCGGTTTCATAGGCGGCCATGAAATCGTCCCAGCGCGCGCGGTCCTCCAGGTCGGCGGGATTGAACTTCCAGTGCTTGTGGGGCTCCTCCAGCCTTTCGCGCAGCCGCTCGCCCTGTTTTTCATGACCCAGATTCAGCATGAATTTCAGGACCTTGGTGCCGGTGTCCTCAAGCAATTTCTCGAACGCGTTGATCTGTTCATAGCGCGCCCCGATGACATCCGCCGGCGCGGTGTCGCGCACCTTCACAACCAGAACATCCTCGTAATGCGAGCGGTCATGAATGCCGATGAAGCCTCGGGGCGGGGCCGCGGCATGCACACGCCAGAGAAAGTCGCGGGCCAGTTCCTGCGCGGTCGGCGCCTTGAAGGCGGTGACCTGCATTCCAAGCGGTGATGTGCGCGCGAAGACAGACCGGATGGTTCCCGACTTTCCCGCACAGTCCATTCCCTGAAGGATGACGAGAAGCGCGCGGGTGCGATCGGCATAGAGCTTGTCCTGAAGCTCGTCGATGGCCGCGGCATCCTCTTCAAGGCTCGTCCGGGCTTCCTTCTTGTCCTCGAAAAGGTCGGGATGGCGGGTGGGCCGGTCGGCGAGCATGAAACGCTGGCCGGGCGTGGCAATGAGGGCATTGCGGACAGTGTCGATACTGGGCTGGGTCAATCTCTTTCCTCGGGAGACATACAGAAAAGGGCCGCACCCGACGGGCGCGGCCCCCAATGAAAAACTAAAGGCCGACGGCTGCGGTCAGGAGGAATAGTATTCCACGACCTGGGCCGGTTCCATCTGCACCGCATAGGGCACATCGACCAGTTCAGGGATCCGCACGAAGGTGGCGCTCATCTTCTTCGGGTCCACCTCGATATATTCGGGCAGGTCGCGCTCGGGCGAACCCAGCGCCTCGAGCACCAGCGCCATGGATTTCGATTTCTCGCGCACTTCGACGACATCGCCAGGCTTCAGGCGGTAGGAGGGAATATTCACCTTCTGGCCGTTCACCCTGACATGGCCATGGTTCACGAACTGGCGCGCGGCAAAGATGGTCGGCACGAATTTCGAGCGGTAGACGAACGCATCGAGCCGCGATTCCAGAAGCCCGATCAGGTTTTCCGCCGTGTTGCCTCGGCGCCGGGCGGCTTCCTCATAGGTCTTGCGGAACTGTTTTTCCGTGATGTCGCCATAATGGAATTTCAGTTTCTGCTTGGCCATGAGCTGCAGGCCGAAATCAGAGGTCTTGGAACGCCGGCCCTGGCCGTGCTGGCCCGGCTTGTAGGCGCGCTTGTTGACCGGCGATTTCGGCCGGCCCCAGATATTCTCACCGACGCGGCGGTCGATCTTGTATTTCGTGCTGTGACGACGCGACATGCTCGCTCGCCTCCTTGTGTTTTCGACGCAGGCCGGCAGCGCGTCATTATCGAGCGCTGCGATTGCAACGGCGGCCTCTGCACCTACCCGTCTTGAAAGCGTCTGCAAAAACGCGAAAGGCCGCTTCCTGTCAAGACCTCACCGGGCAATCGACAGGCCGTCACGGGCGCAGTAGCGTCTTTCGAAATGACAGGAAGGGAGGAAGGCCATGGGCCGTCTTGAGGGCAAATCCGCCATTGTCACCGGCGGCGTCGCTCGCGCTTGCCAGGCACGGCGCGCGCGTCTTTGTCACCGATATCGACGAGGCCGGCGGCGCCGAGACACTCGCGCTTATCCGGGAGGCCGGCGGACAGGGCAGGGCCGCACACCAGGATGTCACCGACGAGGCGCGCTGGCATGACGTGATGCTGGCGGCCGGCGATGCCCACGGGCCGGTCAGCATTCTCGTCAACAATGCCGGCGTCGCGCTTGCCGGGCCGATCATGGATTTCTCCCTGGAAGACTGGCAGGCCCAGATGCGGGTCAATCTCGACAGCGTCTTCCTGGGCACGCGTGAAGCCATCCGTGCCATGAAGGAGACCGGCGGCGGATCGATCATCAATGTTTCCTCCGTGGCCGGCCTGCGCGGGGCGGCGGGCGCCAGCGCCTATTGCGCCTCGAAGGGCGGGGTGCGCCTGTTTACCAAGGCCGCCGCCGTCGAGTGCGCGCAGATGCAGTATGGCATTCGCGTCAATTCCGTCCATCCGGGGATCATCGACACGCCGATATGGACGAAGTCGATCACGCGGATGACCGAGGCCAGCCTCGATACCGCAGCCATGGAGCAGATGATGGCGACCACCGGTGCCAATGCGCTCGACCCGGACATCATCGCGGCG
>JAAANZ010000035.1 GCA_009909065.1 Alphaproteobacteria bacterium
GCCGCTGGTGCGGATCAATCTGGACAGCCATGTCAGCCGGATCGACCTTGTCGGCAAGGACGCGATCGTGCTGAAGGATGGCAAGCAGGTCACCGAGTTCCAGGAAGGCCTCCTGCCCTGGGCGCTGCAACGGCCTGTGGCGCTGGTCTTCGACGAATATGACGCCGGGCGCCCGGATGTGATGTTCGTGATCCAGCGCGTGCTCGAAGCTTCCGGCCGGCTCACCCTGCTGGATCAGAACCGGGTGATCGCCCCGCATCCCGGCTTCCGCCTGTTTGCCACCACCAATACCGTGGGCCTCGGCGACACGACCGGGCTTTATCACGGCACGCAGCAGCTCAACCAGGGCCAGATGGACCGCTGGTCCATCGTCACCACACTCAATTATCTCGAACATGATGCCGAGGTCGAGATCATCGCCTCGAAGGCGACCGGCGTTGACGGCGACACGCTCTCGAGAATGGTACGACTGGCCGACATGACCCGCAATGCTTTCATGTCCGGCGACATATCCACAGTGATGAGCCCGCGCACCGTGATCACCTGGGCTGAGAATTACGCGATTTTCGGCGATCTCGGCCACGCTTTCCGCATGACCTTCCTGAACAAGTGCGATGAGCTGGAGCGTCCGCTTGTCGCGGAAATGTATCAGCGCTGCTTCAATGAGGAACTGCCCGAAAGCGCGCTCATGGTGAAGGTCGCCTGACCCGGCCGGCGCCTCCCTGCCCTTGCTGTTCGCCGACCCGCCCGGCGAATACTTGGTCATTGTACGAAACCGGTAATTGTTTTTCAGGCCTTTGCCGGCAGTCTCGGCTTCATCTGTCGTTCAGTATCCGGAGCCGGCGGCCATGTATGATGCGCGCTCGCGCACAGGCGGTGACAAGTCCAACCTGGTCTTCGGCCTGGCCACGCTGGGCGTTGTCGGCGGCACGTTCCTCGCGGTCTGGAAAGGTCCGGACCTGGTGGGAGCAGGCGGGCCGGCCTCTCCCAACGCTGCTGTCAGCGCCTCTCTTTCGGCCCCGGGCGATATCGATTCGGTTGCCCTCTCGCCGCAGGAGACCCGTTTCCTCTCGGTGCTCTCGCGCCTGTCGCCCGAAACCTATCGCGAACTTGCGCTTCGCCTGCCCTCTGTCGGGCAAGACCGGCTGAAGCGGATGGAAGTCATGTTCATTGCCGCCTATCCGGTCCTGATCGAGAATGCCGATCATCTCGAAAAGGTCTCGGTGCGCGACATCGACCGACTCACCGACACCGCGATAAATGAACTCCGGAAATTTCAGCAGTCGGGGACGAAATGGTGCAAGGGCAGCTTTCTTGCCCGTTTCGAGGGCAAATCGAAACGTGAGGCCGCGAACATGGTTTACGCCAACGGGCTGACGCATGATGTCGCCGCCCCGATCGCGCTGACCATCAATGCCGAATTCTATGAGTTGATCGAGCGGGCGAGGACAAGCCCGACACATCACGGCAATCTGACCGCCGCGGACGAACAGGCCCTGCAGGGGATGGTGATGTCCCTGATGGCCGATCCCTCCGTGATGAAAGCGATGATGGCCGGCGGGGACCAGAGCGAAGCCCTGAAGCAGCTGAATGTCTGTTCCATCGGCGTGACAGCGCTGCGCAGCTTCCGCCGACTGCCCGGCGACACCAAGGGCCGGGCCTGGGCGGCAATGTTTGATCACCCCGACTATAAGCGGGCCATTCGTGAAGCCGAACGCATGTTCTGAAACAGGTTCGCAGCCGCCGGAATGGCTTGCGAAGGCAGACTTGCGCGCGAACATGGATGCACGGCATCGCGCCGGGGTGACAAGGAAAGACCGGCGCTTTCAAATGGAGGCGACGCGAAATCTCGCCCCGATCGCCCGGCCGCGCTCAACTGGTGGCGTCATCGGTCTGGCGCGCCGGTCGAGCCAGGCGTTCGGCCACCGAGCGCGGCAGGAGCGCCCACATACGGCCCGGCGCATTCATCGTGCCGGCGCGCTCTCCGGCACGCTCACCCGTCCCGAAAAAAATGTCACCGCGCACGGCGCCCCGGATCGCCCCGCCAGTATCCTGTGCCACCAGGAGGCCTGACCATTCGCCGCCAAGACCGGGCGCCGACGTGCTGACGAGATAGGGCACGCCATAGGCATGGCGTCGATCATCGACGGCCATCGAACCGAGCGCCACAAGGGGCTGGCCTGCCGCGCCCGCCGGACCGAGCTTCGGGTCACCGACCGGCTGAGGGGCAAAGAAAACATAGCGGGGATTGGCATTCATGGCCGAGCGGCGCTCTTGCGCGCTGGCGCGGTCCATCCAGGCGCGGATCCCCTGCATCGAGGCTTCGCCCCGGGAAAGCTCGCCCTTCCGGATCAGCCAGTTGGCCGTCGAGCGGAAGGGGTGGCCGTTATTGGCGTGATAGACCGCGCGCAGGCTGGCGCCATCGGGGAATTGCAGCCGGCCCGATCCCTGGATCTGCAGGAAGAAAACATCGGCTGGGTGGGCATAGGCGATCGGTGTGGGCGCCGTGATCTGCGCGCGCGGCGGATAGGGGCGCAACCGGCCATCGGGCCGACGCTGCATGGGACGGCCCCCGACACGCACCATGTCCTGCGGCGGGCCGGGAATGGGCGCCGTGAAGGGCACCACGGGTTGTTTGCGCGCCTCTATCGTCGGCTCGAAATAGCCGGTGAACCGCGAATCCCCCTCTTGCGCCATGACCTCGACCGGCAGGAAAAGGGTTTCGAGAATGGTCCGCGCCGAGGCGGCATCCCCGGCATTCTCCATCGCCGCACAGGCCGGCTGCCAGTCGCCAACGCGCCCGGCCCAAGGCGCCGAGGGCGCCAGCCATTCCCCGGTCTCGCGCCCGGTGATGGCCCGGCAGGAACGCTTGAAAGCCAGAAGGCCCGGCGCAATCTCCGCCTGCGACCAGGGCGCCAGGCGGGCAAACGCATCCGGAACGGGCGGCACGGCCAGTTTCGGCGGGGTCGGCGGCACCGGCGGCACGGGGGCCCCGCCGGGCGCGGTTACAGGGTCGGGCGCCGGCGCACTGGCGCAGGCCGAGAAAAGGAGCGCCAGCGCCAGGCCGGCCAATCTACACACGAAGGCCATGCCGAATGAATAGCCTCTCCCTGTGACAGGAAAAGTGACAATGCCGGTTCAGGCCGCGCTTTCCACATCATCGAGCAGCCAGTTCGGGTCGCTCGCTGTGACATCCCGCTTGAAAGTCCAGCTTTCATCGGAGCTTCGGGTGCGCTCGCCATCGCCCAGTTCGGCGCGGTAGCGCACGGTCACGCGGGCGGTGTTCCCGTCAAGCTCGGCATCCTCGATTTCGGCATTTTTCACGCGTAGAAGCTGCCAGGGCTCGGCGCCATTGGCCTCGCGCTGCTTCAGGGCATCATCCCAGGCCTGGTAGACATCGGCGTCGAGCAGTGGGCGAAGTGTCTCGCGGTCGCCATCGGCGAAGGCCTGCACGATCATCTCATAGGCCGAGCGCGCGCCCCGCAGGAATTCGGTCGGATTGAAAGCCGAATCGGCCTGGTGGATCGTCTCCAGGCCCGTGGCACCGGGACCGGTGAAGGCCGGCTCTCCGGCGCCATGGGCGGCTTCCCCGGGCGTGTCGGCCGGCTGGGCCTCACGCATCTCGCCGGGCGCTGAACGCTGCCGGCCATCGGGCGGGCCATCATCGCGGCCGAGCGCCACATAGAGCCGGGAGAGGACGAAAAGGGCAATCGCGGCGAGTATAAGGACTTCGAGCATTGAATTCCTGAACGGTTCGAATTGTCTGCACCCAACACATAAGGCGCGATCCCTAACAGCGCCAGTGGCCGTTGCGAAGCGGAATCTCCCATGCTAGCGCCTTGGCCAGGCCGGAAAGCGAGGATCCATGAGCGACAACAGCGCACCTGCGGGGCCCGGCCCTGCTCAGCCCCCGCCGCAGGATACAGGCGCTCGGGCCCGCAATTGCGGGCTCTCAGCCAGTATGTGAAGGATCTGTCTTTCGAGAATCCCGGCAACCGGTCCTCCGATGGCCGGCCGAATATCGATCTGGGGATTGATGTCAGCGCGCAGCCGCATGAGCAGGGCAATGGCGTTTACGAAGTCAATCTGAAGCTCAATGCCAAGGCCCACACCGAAGACACGACTCTTTTCCTGATCGAACTGGATTATGGCGGCCTGTTCCAGTGCATCCAGATGAGCGATGAGGAAACCGAGGCCTCGCTGCTGATCGAATGTCCGCGCCTGCTGTTTCCCTTCGGCCGCCGGCTCATCGCCGATATCACGCGCGAGGGAGGCTTCCCGCCGCTCCTGATCGACCCGGTCGATTTCGTGCAACTCTACCGCCAGCAGAAACAGCGCGAAACACAAGGCGAAGCCCCGCCGGCCTGACCGGGCCCGCCGCGCGCCAACCGGCGCCGCCGCGGCGAGACTCGCGCGCCGGGGGCAGGACGTAATGAGCATGTCCGGACCGGGGCGGGTAACCAATCTTGCTGCGAGAGCAAGGTTCAAGTGTTGTGAGCCTGCGTCCCGGGGGAAATATTCTGGTTGAGGTGAAAGACGTTCTCAGGATCCCACGCCGCCTTGACCCTCGCCAACCGGTCATAGGTGGCCGAGCCATAGGCCTCACGGACGCGCGCATCGCCCTCGCCGCGGCTTATGAAATTCACGTAGACCCCGCCCGTGGAATGAGGTGTCAACGCCTCGAACGTCTCTCTCGCCCAGGCGATATGGGTGTCATCCTCGCCGGCCTCGCGCCAGCGCGCCTGGATGTTCACCACCCACCCCGCGTCACGGTGCGGGTAGGGGGCGTCCCCCCTGGGGCGCCGCGCGACCTCCCCGCCGAGCGACAACATCCCGATCGAGGATTCCTTCGAGGGCATTGCGGCCGCCCGCTTGCAGAGCGTGTCGATGGCGCCGTCTGAGAGGTCGTCCAGGTAATGGGCCTTCCAGTAGTTTCGCGCGCCATGCTCCGCCGTCTTGTCGAACATCGACTGGAAGGCTGTGTAGGGCTTCCGGCTCAGCGCGTCGCCAATCGGGTTGCCGATCTCGCGGAAGGGCGCGAGTGATGCCTCCCCCTCTTCCGGATCGCCCGCATGGATCAGCCCGAAAAGCACGATCATATTGCCGTGATACGCTTGGGGAATGAACGGCGCAGGTGGCGCGTGACGGATCACCGGCAGGCAGGACACTTCGTCTGGCGCCTCACGCATCAAAGCGGCCATTTTCCGCATCACCGCTGGCGCGTCCTCGAACGCATGGACGACCGGGCCGGCAAGGACTTGCGGGCCCAAATCGTGCAGATTGAACTCGAAAGCGGTCACCACGCCGAAATTGCCCCCACCGCCACGCAGCGCCCAGAACAATTCGGGATTTTGCTCGCCACTGGCGCGCACGAAGGCCCCATTTGCCGTCACCAGGTCGACGGCGCGCAGATTGTCTACGGTCAGACCGTGCTTACGCGACAGATAACCGAAGCCGCCGCCGAGCGTCAGCCCGGCCATGCCCGTGGACGAAATGAACCCCCCGGGTGTCGCCAGCCCATGCGCCTGGCTCTCGGCATCGAGATCGCGGATCAGGCAGCCGGGCTCGACCACAGCGGTCCTGGCCTGGGGATCGACGCGCACCGAAGTCATGTGAGCAAAGTCGATCACCATCCCGCCATCGCACGCGGCATTCCCGGCGACATTGTGAGCGCCGCCCTTGAGCGCGATTTCCAGATGGTGGTCGCGGGCAAAGCCGATCGCCGCTTGCACGTCCGCGGCGCCGCGCGGGCGCACGATCAGCGCCGGGCGCCGGTCGAACATCGCATTCCAGAGCGTGCGGCCTTCATCGTACCCCGGATCGCCGGGCAGGATCGCGGCACCGCGCAGGCGCTGGTCCAGGCCGGCAATGGCGGTGTCATCGGGTTTGCTTACATCAATCGGTGTCATGTCGTATCTCCTGTCTGAATGGACTAAGGTGCAGCTGCCATCGCAGCGATCGGGCCGGGCGGGGGCGCCCGGCCCGAGGTCGCGCTTAGGCCCTTTCATCCCGGACCGCCCTGACGGCGTCCGCGGTCATCGCCTTGCCGCCAATTCCCCACTCGCCACTGGCGAATTCCTGGACGCGCACCCAGGTCACGCCGCGCATGGCTTCGCCCTCGATGGCGACCATCGTTTCGGTGACCGCCTCGATCATCTTCCGCTTCTGGTCGTCGTCGAAGACGCCTTCGATCAGCTGGATATCGACGAGTGGCATATTGTTCTCCTTCTGTTCGGTCTTGCCGTGCGATGCGACCGGGTCATCCCGACGCAAGGGCCAGGCTGGCAGCCCAGGCGGAATGCCCGCCAGTTCACGGACTGAACCGGGCCAATACAGTTTCTGAACTGGCGCAGCTGGGGTCGCGACTGGTAAATCCGGGAAAGCCATGAAGAGGAGATGACGATGACGAATGCGAGCTACCGCCAGTTCTGTCCGGTCGCCATGGCGGCGGAGACCCTCTGCACGCGATGGACCGTCGTTCTGCTGCGCGAACTGGTCGCCGGCTCCACCCGATTCAACGATTTGCGCCGCGGCGTGCCACGCATGTCCCCGGCCCTCTTGTCAAAGCGTCTCGGCGAGTTGGAGGCCGCCGGCATCCTGTCCCGCGAGCCCGCGCCGGACGCCCCGGACGTCAAGGAGTATCGGCTCACCGAGGCGGGCCGTGATCTTCAGCCGGTGGTCGAGGCGATCGGCATCTGGGGCCAGAAATGGGTGGAGACCGAGCCATCGCTGGAAAATCTCGATCCTGAGCTTCTGATGTGGGACATGCGACGCAATCTCGATACCGATCCGGTGCCCGAGCAGCACGCGGTGATCGAGTTCATCTATCCCGACCTGCCGGCGGCCGAGCGCAAATGGTGGCTGATTGTTGAGCCGGATCAGTCTGTCGATCTTTGCCACATAGACCCGGGCTTCGAGGTGGACCTTTATGTCACGACGGACCTGCGGACGATGACCGAAATATGGATGGGGCTAAAAACGATT
>JAAANZ010000077.1 GCA_009909065.1 Alphaproteobacteria bacterium
ACAGTCCCGGGCGGAGAGATGGCCTTCATGAACCCATCCCGCGCGCACGCATTTGGCAAAACCGTTCCGGCTGGCCTGGACCGCCACCTCGCCATTCAGGCTGATGAGGAAATGCGGGGCCGATTTCAGGTCCGGTTCGGAGTAGACATAGGTGCGCAGCGCACTGACGCGGTGAGTGGTCTCGATAACCGGCGCCGACAAGGCCTCCATCAGGGCCCAGCCGGTATAGCGATCGCGCTCGAGCTGCACTTCGGCGAACTCGCCGTCTTCGCTGAAAACGCGGACGGTTTCGCCATGCAGGGCCTGTGTGACCATTTCCGCGTCAGGAGCAGGCGCCGACCGGATTGCAGCCACGCCGGCCGTGACCTGATAGCGTTCGAAACCGCCTTCGGGCGGGGTCAGGCGCGGGTCGTCAAATGCTGGCATGGCCTGAACCTAGCGCTGCGGCGTGGCGGAAATGTGAAGGCCGGCCCGCTCAGCGCGCCCGGCGCGGATTCATGTAGAGATCGTCCTCGTGATGATCGAGATGGATGGCGCGCCCGTCCGCCATGGCCTTCTGCAGGGTCTCGACATGTTTCCGGCAGCCGCCATGAAAGCGCAGCATGGCGCAGAACAGGGTCAGCACCGATTCCAGCTTCGCATTCGCGTGGCTGCCGGCCAGCCGCACTTTCCAGGCCCCGCCGAGATTGACGACTTTCCCGTCAAGCCGGCCGACCTTTTTCCCGTCAGGGCCGAAGAGGTTGAAATCGGCGCCGATACTGACCCGGTCGCGGCGCAGGCGGTAGAATACCGGCCCGTCCTCGGTCAGGATAAAAAAGGAGAATTTCTCCGGCACCAGCGGCAGGCGATGCGCGGAGCTTTCGAGCTGGACGAGCTGGTCGTGACGGGCAAGGTTGATCGAGAAGGCCGGGGCGGGAATGCCATCGGCGCCGTGGGCGAGTTGCAGCGAGCGGCCGACCATCATGTCGAGCGAGCCGCGCCAGTTCCAGCTTTCGGAAAACAGCTTGATGACCAGCCGGCGCTTGCCGCCGCGTTCCTCGTTCCAGAGCCCCTTGCGATAGGCGATGAGACCGGTGCGCTCGCCGTCTTCCTTGACCTGGCCGATCACTTCCATGTCCTTGGTGAACTGGTCGGAAGCGGCCTCGTGCTGGGTGCGCTTCATGATGCCGAGCTCGACATCGTTGAAGTCAGTCGCCCACAGGTCGACCTTGAAGCGCTTTTCGCGGGCCTTTCCGGCGACAGGGGTATCTGATTCGGGGGCGGAATAGGGCATGACGACCTCCTTCGAAGCGGCGCTCATCCACCGGCGGGCGGCGTGTCCGGCGCCCCCGCGATGGTTAGCAATCGGTGAAGGGGTGGCAGGAAAATCTTCGCAAAAGGTGAACACGCGGCCTGCACGGCGTTAACCCTCGCGCCAGGCCGCCACGGCAGGTCTCGCCAGAGACGGATTTGCCCCTTATGCGTGGACCCGTCATGCTGCTTGCACCCTATAATATTCCCGCCTCGCTGGCGAACCGTCCCTTTGCGGCGGTCTTCTGGACGATCCTGGCGCCCACGGTCATCCTCTATGCGATCAGTTTCGTGCTCAATATTGTCACGGGCGGCTGGATCGAACGCATTCTCGGCGAGGGCGGCAGCCTTGAAGCGCAGTGGATGCTGTTCGCGCTGGCCCATTTCACCGTGTTCGCGGCGATGAGTTTCTGGTCCGAATCGATCGGGGCCGGCCCCTTTGCCGGCCCGATGCGCACCGAAGGCGACTGGGTGGCCATTGCCGTGATTACCGGCCCGATCCTGCATGTGATGACCGTGTCCATGGTCACCCTGGTCTTTTCCGGCGGCGACCCGGAATGGATGTACCGGGAGGGCTTCGATGCCCGGCTGTTCTCGAGCGCAGCGATCACGCCGGTCATGGTGGCGTTCGTGATTCTCTTGGCCCCGCTGGTGGAAGAGGTGGCCTTTCGCGGCATCGCGCTTGGCTGCCTGATCGCCCGCGGCTGGAGCCCGGTGGCGGCCGCGCTCGTCACATCGGCGGTGTTTGCCGGCCTGCATGTCAATTATGTGCTGCCCGCGCTGATCCCGGTCTTCATTACCGGGCTTTATCTCGCCCTCCTGCGCGTGGCGTCAGGTTCGATGGCCGCGCCGGTCCTCGCCCATATCAGCACGAATGCTGTCATGCTTGCCTTCGCCGCGGGCCCGACACAGGGCTGAAGCCCCGGCGGGCACGTCCATGGCTGACAGGCCCGCGCGCAGGCGGTAAGCTCAGCCTCGAGCGCGCGGGCGCGACAGCAGGAAGGGACACTGCAGGGCCATGGCCGATATCTTCATCAGCTACAAGCGCGAGGACCAGGAAGAGCATGGCCGCGTCGCGCCGATCGCCGAGGCGCTGCGCGCGGAGGGCTATGATGTCTTCTATGACGTGCAGGTGCCGCCGGGCTCGTCCTGGGAGCGGGTGCTGCAGGAGAAGATGAACCAGGCGCGCTGCGTTCTGGTTCTCTGGTCGCAGGCCTCGGTCGGCTCCGACTGGGTCAAGGAAGAGGCCGAAATGGCCAAGCATGACGGCAAGCTGATCCCGGTCTTTCTCGACCCGGTCAGTCCGCCTTTCGGCTTTGCCCGCATCGAGGGGGCGGACCTGTCGAGCTGGACCGGCGACCTGTCGCACACCGAATGGCAGAACCTCGTCGCCGCCGTGCGCACGCGGATCGGCACGGGCGAGGGGGACACGGCGCCGGGCGTCAGCCGCGTGGCCTATACGCCGTCAAAGACCGTGCGCGTGGACAAGCAGGCTCCGGACAAGGGTTCGGGCGGGGGCATCGGCAAATGGCTTGCCGGCCTTGCCGCCGCGCTGGCGCTGGCGGTTGTCGGCTTTTTCGGCTTTCAGATATACGAGAACAATCAGCGCCTGGCCGACCGGGCCGAGGACGAAGCGACCGCCCGGGCCATGACCCGCGGCATAGACGAGCGCGCCTGGGGGGAGGCGAAGGAGGCCGACACCATTACCGCCTATCGCCGCTATCTCGATGCCCGCCCGACCGGCGCCTATCGCCGCGAGGCGCTGGCGCGGATCGAGGCGCTGGAAAGCGCGGCCGACGGCGAGACCGGTGCCGGCGGTCCTCGTGCAACCGTCACGCCCGCTCGCCCGGCCGGGACGGCCGACCTTGCCATCGCCGGCCTGGAACTGGGCACGCGCCGCCTGTCGCCGGGCGACACGGTCCGGGTCAGGGCGAAGTTGCGCAATCTGGGCGAGCAGGCAGCCCCCGGATCGGGCGAGAATGGCTATGTGGTCGATTTCGTTCTCAGCCGGGATGAAACGGCTCCCGTGCGCCCGGCGAGTTACCAGGAGAGCTGGCGCGAGGATGCCATGCTGCGCGGCGGGCGCGCGCAGGATACAGAAACCATCGCGCCGAAGGCCTCTCGCGATATCATCACCCGTCTGGAAGTCCCCGAGGCCTGGCCCACCGGACGGTTCAATCTCTGCGCCGTGGTCGACCCCGCCGGGCGCGTCGATGAGGCGTCCACAGGCAATAATGTGCTGTGCACCGGCGTGGCGATCGAGTCTTCGCCTGCCGCACAGGCCGGAGCCTATGACCTGACGGGTCGGAGCTACTCCATAAAGGGACTGACCGTTTCGGATATCCGGCTCAGCCCCGCCACAAACGCCTCCATTACGCCGAATGAGCGGGTGACTGTCACATATGCCTTTTCCGGGGTCGGGTCCGGCACGTATCGGGTCTGGTTCATCCCGCAAGTGCAGGGCTCAGATTGCCGCGCGGCTCATGGCGGCTCCCAACTGCATCAATCGACCGGGCGGCGCGGTTCCTATTTTCTTGCCAAAGGCGACACGTGCCGGGACGGCGAAATCACGGGGCTTTATATCACGGTCAAGAATGAAACGACGGGCGAGCAGGATCGCCAGCGCGTTCCCGTCTATTACAAGATCCGTTCCTGACCGGCGCGCGAGAGGCTGCATCCCATGTCCGACGATCTCACCGAAAACCAGACCAGCGACATTCCCGACGGCTTTACCGTCCTGCCCTGGCATCGCGGTTTCGGCCGGCAGGTCGGCCCGCTTTACGAGAAGATCCATGATGACGGCACCTATATCCGCGCCTTCCGGGTGGAGGAGCATCACACCAACGGCATGAACAATGCCCATGGCGGCATGTTGATGACCTTTGCCGACATGGCCTGGGGCCATGTGGTCGATGCCGGGCCGGATCACTGGTGGGTGACGATCCGGCTCGTCTGCGATTTCCTTTCGGGGGCCAATCATGGCGACTGGGTCGAGGGCACGGGCGAGATTGTCGGCCGGCAGGGCGATATCTATACGGTGCGCGGGCGCATCTGGGCCGGCGAACGCACGCTGATGACCGGGACGGGCACGTTCAAGGTGCTCAGGCGCAGCTGAAGCCGTTTCCGCTCCGCTCTTGCCGGGCGCACGGCGGCGCGACAGCCGGGGCCCTGCTTTCAACTGGCTGCTTGATATCGGCAACGCCGGGTGCCATTTGTGGCGACCTTGAATGCACAGCCAGGGGCAAGGACCGATTTCAGATGGCCAATCCGCAATATGTCTATCACATGCAGGGGGTCTCGAAGACCTATCCGGGCGGGAAGAAGGTGTTCGAGAATATCCACCTGTCCTTCCTGCCGGATGCGAAGATCGGTGTGGTCGGCGTCAATGGTGCGGGCAAGTCGACCCTCCTGAAGATCATGGCGGGGCTCGACACCGAATTCAATGGCGAGGCCTGGGCGGCTGACGGCATCAAGGTCGGCTACCTGCCGCAGGAGCCACAGCTCGACCCGGACCGGAATGTCATCGAGAATATCGAGGCCGCCGTGCCGGAAAAACAGATGGTGGAGAAGTTCAACGAGATCTCCGCACGGCTCGGCGAGGAATACACGGACGAGCTGATGGAGGAGATGACCGGGCTGCAGGAACAGATCGACGCGGCCGATGCCTGGGACATCGACTCCAAGATACAGATGGCCATGGACGCGTTGCGCTGCCCGGATGATTTCGCCGATGTGACCAAGCTCTCGGGCGGGGAAATCCGGCGCGTGGCGATCTGCCGGCTGCTCCTGTCAAAGCCCGACATGATCCTGATGGACGAGCCGACCAACCATCTCGATGCCGAGACGGTGGACTGGCTGCAGAATTATCTCATCAATTTCCCCGGCTGCGTCATCCTCGTGACACATGACCGCTATTTCCTCGACGATATCACGGGATGGATTCTCGAACTCGATCGCGGCAGCGGGATTCCCTACAAGGGCAATTATTCCGACTGGCTGGAGCAGAAGGCCAAGCGGATGGCCCAGGAGAGCCGCTCGGAAAGCAACAAGCAACGCGCGCTGGAGCGCGAGCTGGAATGGGTGCGCGCGGGCGCCAAGGCGCGCCAGGCCAAGTCCAAGGCGCGGATCCAGCGCTATGAGGAAATGGCCAGCCAGGCGGAAAAGGAGAAGGTCTCGACGGCCCAGATCCGCATTCCCCCTGGTCCGCGCCTCGGCAATCTCGTGCTGGAGGCCGAACATCTTCGCAAGGCCTTCGGCAACAATCTCCTGATCGAGGACCTGTCCTTCAACCTGCCGCCGGGCGGTATTGTCGGCGTGATCGGGCCGAACGGGGCGGGCAAGTCGACCCTTTTCAGGATGATCCTGGGCCAGGAGGAACCCGACAGCGGGCATCTGCGCCTCGGCGAGACGGTCAAGCTCGGCTATGTCGACCAGAGCCGTGACAGCCTGACCGACACGAACAATGTCTGGCAGGAAATCTCCGACGGGCTGGACGTGCTCGATCTGGGCGGGGTCGAGGTCAATTCGCGCGCCTATGTCTCGGCCTTCAATTTCAAGAAGACCGACCAGCAGAAACCTGTCGGCAAGCTGTCGGGCGGGGAGCGCAACCGCGTGCATCTCGCCAAGATGCTGCGCCGGGGCGGTAATCTCCTCCTGCTGGACGAGCCGACCAATGATCTCGACGTGGAAACCCTGCAGGCGCTGGAAGAGGGGCTTGAGGCCTTTCCGGGCTGCGCCGTGGTGATCTCGCACGATCGCTGGTTCCTCGATCGCATGGCGACCCATATCCTCGCCTTCGAGGGCGACAGTCATGTCGAATGGTTCGAGGGCGATTTCTCGGCCTATCTGGAGGACAAGAAACGCCGGCTCGGCGAGGAGGCGGTCCAGCCGACACGCGTGAAGTTCAAGAAATTCGCGCGGGGGTGAGCCGGCCCATCACCCTCCTCATCGACGCCGATGCCTGCCCGGTGAAGGAGGAATGCTACCGCGTCGCGGCGCGCTACGAGCTGGAGGTTCGCGTTGTGGCCAACAGCTTCATGCGCGTGCCCGTAAGCGAAACGGTGAAACTGATTGTCGTATCGGACGGGTTCGATGCCGCCGATGACTGGATCGCCGGGCAGGCCGACGCGCGCAGCATCGTCATCACCGCGGACATCCTGCTCGCCGACCGCGCCTTGAAGGCCGACGCGCGGGTCCTCGCGCCGAATGGCAAGGCATTCACTGCCGCCTCTATCGGCGCGCAGATCGCCACGCGCGCCATCATGCAAGATCTGCGCGACACGGTCGTGGGTGGCCCGGCCAGCGGGCCGCCGCCCTTCTCGAAGGCCGACCGGTCGAACTTCCTCCAGGCGCTCGACCGCGAAGCGGTGGCAATGTCAGCGCGCTGACAGGCACAGCCCCGGCCCCCGCGCGCCGATGACGCAGGGAAAATGTTGGCGCTCGGGCGCGGCGTGCTAGAACGTGGCCAGAGACACGTAACCGACAAGGACGGCCATGAGCGTGACGAGCGAGACAGACCAGCTGGCAGACCTCAAAGCGACGAAGGAGGTGAATGTGCGCGAGGCATTCGGCCTCGACACCGACATGGTCGTTCATGGCTATGACTCGCACACCGAATATGTGCCCGAGATCG
>JAAANZ010000002.1 GCA_009909065.1 Alphaproteobacteria bacterium
CGGGGCTGCTTTCAAGGCGGCGATCCGCTCCCGGGTGCGCGCGGTCCAGGGGAAGGGTTTTGCGCTCCTGACCTCGGCATGGCAAAGGCGTGTGCGGATTGCCGCCGCCGGCATGCCATCCCCATGGCGCATTTCCTGATAGAGCTCGACCCAGTCATCGCCCCAGTCGATGACACAGCCCTGCATGGATAGGGGCCTGCCCGGAAGGACCTCACGCATATAACGGATATGCTGGCGCCGCGGCACGAGCGTTGACGCCGCGTTCTCCTGAAAGGCGCCTGGAAGGGCGATTTCATGGGCGAAACGGCCGATGCCTTCCATCGCTTTCTCGACATAGGGGCGCACATTCATGTGCCCCATCTCGTCACAGTCCCAGGTATTGGCGCTGCCCTGCCATAACGTGATCATGCCGGCTCCCTCCGTCTTTCATTGATGAAGGCTTACGGCGGATTTGATGTTCAGGAAAGTCGGCCGGACCGGCGGCGTCTGCGCCTATTCGACCGTCCAGCCACGCGAAGTGCGCCGGGCATCAAGTGTCATTGAAGTCCCCGCCTGGCCGCGCCTGTGCGAACGCCCCGACAGATGAATGCGCCCCATGAGCCCGATCACGAGGGCCACCGCGGCAATTGCCAGACCGGCCACCGCCGTGGCAACCGCAAGTATTCCGGCGGCCAGAATGATGAAGGCGCCGAGGGCGATACGCCCGGCGACGCCCAGCCCGCGCCGCAGGCTCGCGATCAGGACATCAAGGGGCGCCACATTCGCGCGGTGGGTCTGGTTGAGAGTCATTGTGCCTTTCGACCTCCTAGGGCTAATAGGATGGGCGCAATGGTGCCCCACGTCAATCGGCACGTTTGCCGGGTGACAGCCTTGTCATTCAGGCCGAGACAAGCAAGCCGCGTTCCGCCTTGATCCGCGCAAAAGCCGAGGTGATGGCCGCTGCCTTGTCATGAGCGGCAAGCTCGAATTCCGGCGGGGCCCCGTTCATGACCACCCGGTCGGGATGATTATCGGCCATAAGGCGCCGGTAGGCACTGCGGATCGCTTCGAAGTCCGCATCATGGGACACGCCGAGGACCCTGTAGGGATCCTCCCTGTCGGGGCCTAGATGGCTGGCGCGGATCCGGCGGAACGTCGCCGCGTCGAAGCCGAACGCATCGGACACCGTGCGCAGATAATCCATCTCCTCGGATGTGACGACACCGTCGGCCGCTGCGATCTGGAAGAGGCCATCCAGAACACCCTCCAGAAGGCAGGGTCGCGTTCTGTATTTGCGGGCAATCCGCCGGGCATAGGATTCATAACCGCGCACGGTTTGCCGGGCGAGATTGAAGACGCGGCGAACCGCGGGCGCATCCTCGGGCGCGGCACGGAAAACGCGCGAGAAGACCATCACCTCGTCATCGGTGACAACCCCATCGGCCGCCGCCATCTTCGCGCCGAGACCGACAACCGCCGCGGTGAAGCCGACATCGTTCGGATCAGGCGCGCAACCTTCGTCCACATCCTCAGGCGGATCCACCTCGTCGGCATCGAACAGGCGCCGCCCGGCGGCAAGGAGTTTCGTCCAGATACTCATGGTAAAAAGAGTAGCACCAAATCCGCCGCGCCGCACGATACGAATTCGAGAAGCTGCCGCATTAATTTCCTGTCAGGAGTGATCGGCGGCCGGGCGCAACGCCGTAAGAGCTTACGCGAGCCGCGCTATCCCGCGCTGCCGCGCGATTGAACGGAGACGCAAAGTGAGAACGCTTTTCCTCGGAATTTCCGCCCTGGCCCTGGCGGCCGGACCGGCCGTCGCCAAGGACTGCCCCTGGTCGAAAACCCGCACCGCCGAACAGTCCCAAAGTGATGTTCGTTATGTCGGCGACTATGAAGAATCGCCGGACATCGTCGAGACCGCCCAAGCGGCCGGCGCCTTCAACACGCTGCTTGCCGCCGCCGAAGCCGCCGGGCTTGCAGAAGCACTGGCCGGCGACGGTCCGCTGACCGTTTTTGCTCCCACCGATGCGGCCTTCGAGGCTCTGCCGGACGGCACGGTCGAGAGCCTGCTCAAGCCCGAGAACAAGGACCAGCTGGCCGCCATCCTGAAACTGCATGTGGTTTCCGGTAAAGTGACCAGCGCCGACCTGGCCGGCAAGACGCTGGAAGCTGAAACGCTGGGCGGGCCGGTCAGCATTGATGCCACGGACGGCGTGACCGTCGAGGGCGCGACCGTCACCGAGGCGGATATCATGACCTCGAACGGCGTCATTCACGTGATCGACCAGGTGATCCTGCCCGAGAGCCAGTAAGTGCGCGCCCGCACACCGCGGAGCTGAAACCGCGCCGGCCCTTTTGCCGGCGCGGTTTTTCTTTGCTGCGGGGCGTCAGGCGGCATCCGGTTGCAGGGCGCGGCCGTCGCCTTCGGGCGTCGCGTCGCTCACACGCCTGGCCGGTCGGGGCGTTGCCGTCTGATCGAGGTTCAGCGCCGCGTGCAGCGCCGGCCCATCCAGCACCTGCGGATTCGCGAAGCGCCTGACCATCCGATCGAAATTGGCCGCCCAGTCCGCACCGCCGCCGGGCGGCAAGTCCGCCTTTGCGAGCGCCTGCCAGGACGTGCCGGGCATTTCCACATGCGGCAGGTCCCATGACAGTGTTTTCAGCCCGGCCTTGTCGGCAAGGCGCCTCATACGCTTCCAGCATGCCATGTAATCGACACCCTCCACTGTGCCGGTTTCCCACGGATTTATGCCCGGAATATCAAGGATGAGATCGGCCGCCAGGCCATAATTGTGGATCGAGCGCCAGGCATCGGCATTGGTCACAATGTTTCCCGGCCGGCTACGGCCCTGCTCGAACAGGTAGGCCTGCCTTTCCGGGGTACGGTAGGCCTCGAACAGCTTGAATTTCAGGCCCTTTCGCTTGCAGGATTCCAGCAGGTGGGTCAGCCGGCGGGCAAAACCCGAATGCAGCTCTTCGGTGTGGCGACGCGCGGTTTCCGGCGGGGTGAGGGGATGTAGCCGAGGCACGGCCGGCGCCTCGACAGGCGAGGGTGTTGGTTCCGGCGCGGGCGTGACGGGCGCGAGATAGGCGCTGGCGCTGTAACCCTCGGCCACATAGCCCCCGGAAAAATACGCGCGGATGCGATACCAGCCGCCATTCCAGACCTGGCCATCAAGGCGCTCTGCGCGCATGCCGAACGGCATGGCAACGATGCGCTCGGCATTCCCGTCCGGCATGCGCCGGATCACCAGGCCGCTGCGCGCGGTGACTTCAAGCAGTTGCATGGCACGTCCCCAAAAAAGCATCGACAAGTTTCCACAAGTGTGAACGATAGATTAACAGGCGTCCAGAAGCAGATCGGTGGGAGGCGAGCGGCCATGTCGTTCCTGATCGCACTCGTCGCATTCGCGGCCGTGATCGCGGTGTATTCCACCATTGTGACGGTGCTGGTCGAGGCGATACACAAGCTTTTCGGCCTGCGCAGCTCGGGCCTCGCGGAAATGCTGCGCAGCTTCTATGACAGCAAGCTGGCGGCCCTTCAGCCCGCCGACACCCCGGCGCAGGACCAGGCTCCGGTCGGCGAGCATTCCGAGCGGACATCGCCGCAGGCGCGGGATTTCGCGCGCGCGATGACACGGCGCGCCCCGTCGGAAAGCCTGCGGCCCTGGTATGTGCGCCGCTGGCCCCTGATCGGGCGCCTTCTGTCGTCGCAGAGCCAGAAAATGACCCCGCTGCAATTCGTGGAACGCCTGGCCGAAACGCCGCAGGGCGCGGCACTGGCCCGCCATGACCGCCGCGGCATGCGCGCCGCGCTCAGCGCGGCCGCCTATGAGTTCGAACGTCTCGGCGAAGCGCAAGGGGCGTATTTCAAGGCACGCGCCAAGATGATTTCGGTCGCCACGGGCATTATCGTCGCCCTCATCGTCAATATTGACGCCATCGCGCTCTACAGGGAGCTGTCCTCGAATGCGATACTGTCATCGCAACTGACGCAGGTCGTCAACGCCTCCCAATTCCAGGCCGGCGAGGAGCGGTCCGCCGATCCGCAAGTCACCGACCTCATCTCGCAGCTTTCCGACTCCTCCGGCGGTTTTCGGGAGATGGGCGTTCCCGTCGGCCGGGCCATGTTTCCCCATTGCGAAGGCCACACGGCACTGGGCAGCGACGAATTGAAAGCCCGGTATCGCGATGCCCGCTGCGGCTTCCAGGAGCAGCGGAAAGCCAATGAGACCTGGAAAGAATCCTTCGGCGAGTTTCTCGCCGCCCGGCCGGGCGCGCCAGAAGCCGGCCCCCTCGAAACCGCAGGCCACTGGTTTCAGTATCGCGCCAAGCGGATCGCGGCCATCGCCAACAATCCCGGCACGTTCGCTCTCTGGGCCCTCGGCATACTGATTGCCGGCGGCCTGCTGGGTCTTGGCGCGCCATTCTGGTTCAAACTGTTCAGCCGCGCGGCCGGCCTCGTGACACCGGCGGCGCGTGCGAGGCTGGCGACCAGTGCGCCGCCGCCGGGCCGGGCCCCGCCGCCCGCCGCGCGCAAGATTCGCGATGGCGAGAGCGAAGACCCTGACGATCTCGAACGCGGCTTCCTGATGGTGCTCGGGCGTGGAACCGAGGCCTTCGCCTCGGCCGACAAGGCCGGTGACTCGCCTCCGCCCGGCCGGGAATACGGGATTCGCCCGCCCGAACGACCGCCACGGGCCTGATGGCAACGCGCCGCAAGGAGTTTGAGAATGCTCGCCAGCGCCAATGCCATGGGACTCGTTCAGGCCGCCTTCGCGGTTGCCGGGACACTGCGCGAACGCATGGAGACAGCCAGAATGCGGCAGCCGATCAGCATCGTGCTCCAGCCGGTTCCCATGCCCGATCCCCTCGATTTCGTGCGTGTTCATCTTTCGGACGACAGCATCTATGGCCCGCAAGGGTCTTATTCGTACATACGAACGGATTTTTCGGACACGATCTGGATCGGTGAGGATGGTAGCCATCATGTCCATCCTGACGCCCCGCTCGAGCGCCAGTCCGCCCTGGTCGACTGCGTGATCGATTCCCGCCGCGAGGCCTGGACAGGGCCGGCGGAGATTTCCCGCAATCGCTTCGAAGTCTTCGTGCTCAAATCCTGGACCGGCCCCGAGGATGCGCGACGTGAACGCAACAGTCTGATCCTGTCGCTTGCAGAGGCGGGCCTGGCCTTTCTGGAGTATCGTGTCGATGCGCTGGGCCTTGGCAACCGGGCCGAAGCCGTTGTCGGCGCGCTGGCAGAGGGGCTCGACAACTGGCTGGACACGCATCGCGAGGAATTCATCGCGCACGCCTTTTCGCAGGGCATGGCCAAGCGGGTGCTCGACACGCTGGTCACGACCAGCCTGACAATAGCCGCCGACCGGCCGGAACTCTTCTCACGCAAGAGCCATGTCCAGGCCCTGGTGGGTGCCGTGGCCGAGCCGCTGCGCCAGATCAATTCCGAGGATACCACAAGCCATCTGGGCCTTGGCGAGCGGATCGAACGCCTGCGCGGGGCCATTCGCGGACCGGTCAGCCTCGCCGTTCTGGAGACGCTGCACGAACATCGCGAGGACTTCTTCTCCGGAAGCTATCCAGGCAGGGACAAGGCCGCCGGCGTCGTGACCGAGGCGCTTTTCGCGGCCTTCGTCGAGGATGCGCGCGAACTGGGTAGCGCGGGCGCGGTCTTTTCCGAAGGCTTCGTGCAGCGCATTTACCCGGTCATGCTCGATGCCGCCGCCGCGGCGCCGGAGGCCTTCGTGACCGGCAAGGGCGCCCATGTGGCGCTCGGGCGCGACATGCTTGCACAATTCGCGGAAGCCTTGTCAGGTCACGAACATCTCGAAGGCCGGCCGGAGCTTGCGGGCGAGCTTATGCGCATCGGCGTTGACCTGACACGCCGGCATGCGCGCGCCTATCTCGTCAGCGAGGCGCGCGGCGCCCTGGCCGAATGGCAGTCGGGCGTGTCCGCGCGGACCCTGGCCACCGGGTCGCCCGACGCGCCCTGGGGCGTCCTGGGCGTGAAGATTGCCTCGCATCTCGGCGAAACCATGATTGCGGCCTATGCCCGCGAAGGCCCGCAATTCGCGGATAGTCTTGACACCCTGGACACGGATCTTGTCCTTGAAATGGTCGGAATGATTGCCGGAGCGGCGGCGGAAACGCCGGGCATGATCCTGCCCGATGATATCAACCCGGAACTGACACGGATCGCCGAAGGCGTGGCGGCCTTTATCGCAAGCGAGCATGCCGGCCTTCTCAGCCGGGGCGACTGGAAGCGCGTATCCGCCGAGGCGGTGTCCCTGGCCATGCAGAACCCGAAGGCCCTGTTCAGCCTGTCGCCCGACAGGCCGGAGGATCATCTCGCGGTCGCCCTCGTCCGCCGGGTGCTTGACAGCGCTCATGACAGCCTGGCGGATCAGGCGGCCGGGCGCGGGCGCGCCCATCTTGCCTTCGGCGAGACGCTGGCCGGGGCCGTGACAGCGACACTGGGTGCGGCCGCGGACAATGCCGGCCGGCTCGCCCGGAGCGAGACCCTCGGCGCGGTCGGCCTTTTTGTTCAGCGTCTGAACGCCCTCGCTCAGGCGCAGGCCGGCCCCGCCGGGCCGGGGCTTTCCGCGCGCCAATGGCTGAAAGCGTTTCGCTGGCATATCGCCAGCGTCATCGCCACCGGAGAGGGCCACGTCCCGGATGAGCGGCTGCTCGCCGTCATCGAGCACACGGCCCCGGAAATCGCGGCGCCGCCCGACGACAGCCCTCGCCCGCCCGTCACGGACCCGCCGGTTGACGAACCGATACACCCTGTCCCGATTGAAGGAGCTGAAGGATGACACTTCGCCATGGCCTCGCGGCGCTTATCGCCGGTCTGTTCGTATCCGCCTGCGCCTCGAATAGCCCCGGTTCGGCCGTCGATGAGGCCCTTGTCGCGCTCCAGCAAGAGGTGGCCCGCGCGGGGGATTACGAGACCCTCAGCCGGCTCGGCGGGGAAGCCGCGGCGCTCTCCGCAGCGGCAAAACAGGACGGCGATGACTCCCGGGCGCTCGCGCGCGCCTCGGCGGCCATCCGTGCCTTCGAGGCGGCCTCCTACAGGCCAGGTATCGACACGGCGAGCTTTCTGGAGGCGCGGACCCGAGCCTTCACCGCCGCACTGGATGCCTGGCAGATCTGCGAAGAGGGGGCCCCCGACCCGGGGCTTGGACAGCAATGCGCCCATGCCGCGGCGGTCATGCACATCCATGACAGCCTTGTCGCCGGCCGGGTGCTGGCCGAATCGGTCAGGGGTGAAAACTGGGCCGACGCCGAAGAAAGTGCCGCATCCTTCGCCTCCAGCGTCGACAATTCATGGCCTGCCTATGACCGTGACATTGCCGGTCTTGCCAATAGCGACATGGATGCGACGCCGTTCCGGAAGATGGCGGCGCGAAGCGCTTGCAACCTGCAGCGCCGGCAGGGGCTTGCCGGCCTCATGTCCCGTCACGCGCGCAACCCGGCCGCCCGCGACACACGCCATGCCTATCTCGACGCCGCCGCGAGGGCCTCGGCCTTTCTGGAAATTGCTCCGCAGGGGGATGCATGTGCGCGCGAGGGCGAGGAGAGCCTGAATTGCAAGGGCGCACGCGAACGCGCTCTCGGCGCCTATTGCGACCGGTTCAATTCAGGCGAGGCCGCGTGACACGAAGCGGCAAGGACCAGCGCCTGTGCTTGCCCCGCATCCGCGCCGCCCGGCCTGAGAGACACCCGGTCAGGGCGCGCGGGTCAATGCGCGTTCGACATAGTCGAGCCGGTCATGGCCGAAGAAGATCTCTTCCCCGACAAAGAAGGTCGGCGCACCGAAAGTCCCGCGCGCAACGGCTTCTTCCGTGTTCGCCTTCAGGGCGGCCTTGTTGGCCTCGTCCACGGCAAGCGCAGCGACCCGCTCTGCATCCAGCCCGGCCAGGCCTGCCGCCTCGGCCAGGGCTTCGGACTCGCCGAAATCTCTCGGCGTTTCGACACCCCAGGCCAGGTGGAAACATCGGTCGACAAACGGCGCCTGCGCGTTCGGGTCATCGGCCAGCCCCAGCGCCGCCCTCAAGGCGGGGCGCGAATTGAACGGAAAGGCCGGGTTCATGTGGAAGGGCACATCGAGATGACGGGCGCAGCGCTGAAGGTCGATCCCGAGATAGCGGGCCTTGGCCGGAACGGTTCCCGGCGGCTTGTTGCCGCTCGCCTGCATCACACCGCCGAGGAACATCGGCCTCAGGGCCATCTCTGCGCCGCTGCGCTCGATCACGGCCGGGGCGGCATGCCAGGCGAGATAGGCCGTCGGGCTGACGAAATCGAAAAAGAACTCGAAACGCTCTGACGCCACGACCGAACCTCCCGTTCACATGGACGACTTTGCTTTCAGATTAGTGCACATGCGGCCCGCGTGAAAGCCAGGCCTGGCCCGGCACGCCCTCAGAGAATGAATTTCGACAGGTCGGCATCGCCCGCCAGCCCGGCGACGGTATCGCGCACATAATCTGCCGTGATCTCGAGGGTCTCGCCCCGGCGGTCGGGAGCTTCGAAACTGATTTCATCGACCAGCCGCTCCAGAACGGTCTGGAGGCGCCGCGCCCCGATATTCTCAACCGAATCATTGACCTGAACGGCAATGTCGGCGAGCGCATCGAGCGCATCCTCGCTGAATTCGAGGGTCACGTCCTCGGCCGCCATGAGCGCCTTGTGCTGCTTGATCAGCGAGGCTTCGGGCTCGACGAGGATCCGCCGCATGTCATCGCGCGAAAGCGCTTCCAGCTCCACACGGATCGGCAACCGGCCCTGGAGTTCGGGCAGCAGGTCCGAAGGCTTGGCGATATGGAACGCCCCCGAGGCGATGAACAGGATATGATCGGTCTTCACAACGCCGCGCTTGGTCGACACGCTCGTGCCCTCGATCAGCGGCAGGAGGTCGCGCTGCACGCCCTCGCGGGAGACATCCGCGCCGCCGCGCTCCTTGCGGGCCGCCACCTTGTCGATCTCGTCGAGGAAGACGATGCCGTCCTCTTCCACGGCGCGCACGGCTTCGCGCTGGATCGCCTCCTCGTCCAGCAGGCGGTCAGCCTCCTCTTCCAGGAGGGGCTTGGCCGCGTCCTCGACCGTCGTGCGCACCTGGCGTGTGCGCCCGCCCATGGCCTTGCCGAACAGATCCCCCAGATTGACCATGCCCATGGACCCGCCGGCCCCCGGCATGTCGAGCATCTGCATGGGGTTGGACTGTTCGGCGAGATCAAGATCGACGGGACGGTCGTCGAGTTCGCCGGCCCGCAGCTTGGCCCGGAAAGCCTCGCGCGTTGATGACTGGGCATCCTCGCCGACCAGCGCATCCAGCAGGCGTTCCTCCGCGGCATCCTGCGCCTGGGACTCGACCTGTTTGCGCCGGGTCTCGCGGACCATGATCAGGGCGCTTTCCACCAGATCGCGGATAATCTGCTCGACATCGCGGCCGACATAGCCGACCTCGGTGAACTTGGTCGCCTCGACCTTCAGGAAGGGGGCGTTGGCCAGCCGGGCCAGTCGCCGCGAGACTTCGGTCTTGCCCACGCCGGTCGGTCCGATCATGAGGATGTTCTTCGGCGTGATCTCGTCCTGGAGCGTTCCGCCCACCTGTTTGCGGCGCCAGCGGTTGCGCAGCGCGATCGCCACGGCGCGCTTTGCGGCCGACTGTCCGACAATGTGCCGGTCGAGTTCCGCGACGATCTCGCGGGGGGTCAGTTCAGTCATCTGGGATTTGTCTCCTGGCCGTGAGAACAAAAGGCTCAGCTGTCGAGCGTCTCGATCGTGAAGCTGGAATTGGTATAAACGCAGACATCGGCGGCAATCTCCATTGCGCGCGTGGCCAGCGCCTCGGCATCGGCTTCGTAGTCATAGACCGCGCGGGCCGCGGCAAGCGCATAATTTCCGCCCGAACCGATGGCCACGACATCATGTTCCGGCTCGAGCACATCGCCCGTCCCGGTCAGGACGAGCGTGACCTCGCGGTCGGCCACGATCAGCATGGCTTCGAGTTTCTGCAGATACTTCTCGGTCCGCCAGTCCTTGGCGAGTTCGACGGCGGCGCGCTGCAACTGCCCCGGAAAGCGTTCCAGCTTTTCCTCGAGACGCTCGAAAAGGGTGAAGGCGTCAGCTGTGGCGCCGGCAAAGCCGGCCAGAATCCGGCCGCCATGTAACGTTCGGACCTTTCGGGCATTGCCCTTCATGACGGTCTGGCCAATCGAAACCTGTCCGTCGCCGATAATGACGACGCGGTCGGGCTTGCGCACGGCGAGGATCGTCGTTGCGTGCCAGCGAGGCGGGGCGGTCTGCGGGTCGTCAGTCACAAGCGGCATTTGGCGCCATGACGCCGTCAGCGCAAGAGCGGCGCAACAACGCGCCTCAGCCGGCCTGCGCGCGCCGGGCGCCCGAACGGCGCTGGTTCCAGCTTTCGGCGAAGTCCCGGAATTCGCTTTCGCAAAGCGCTCGCGCATAAAGAAATCCCTGGCCCAGCGTGCATCCGCGTCGGCGCAGGAAGCGGGCCTGCTCTGGCGTTTCGATGCCTTCCGCCACGGTTTCAAGGCCGAGGCTTTCACCCATGGCCAGGATCATCTCGACGATCGCCGGGGCGGAGTCATGCCCGTCCAGGCCGGCAATGAATTGCCGGTCGATCTTGAAGACATCGAAATTCAGCCTGGACAGGATGGACAGGTTCGAATGGCCCGTCCCGAAATCATCAATCGCAAGGCGCACACCCATCGCCTTGAGCGGATGCATGACACTCTCGAACTTTTTCGGATCGGAAACCGCCACCGACTCGGTAATTTCAAGCTCGAGGAATTTCGGGGGCAGCCCGGTCTGCGCGAGTGTTCCTGTCACAAGATCGCGAAAATCCGGCCGGGCCACCTGGCTGGGGGACACATTGACCGCGACCGGGATAGAAAGTCCTTCGCGCAGCCAGCCCACGGCGGCCTCGCAGGACCGGTAAAGGATTCTCTGGCCGATTTCGTCAATCAATCCGCTTTCCTCGGCCACCGGGATGAACGCCCCCGGAGACACCGAACTCCCGTCTTTTCGTGTCCAGCGGGCCAGGGCCTCGCATCCCGAGACGCGACCGGTCCTGAAATCGATCTTTGGCTGGAAGAAGGGCTCGAACTCGTCCCTCGCGAGGGCGCGGCGCATGTCGGTTTCAAGCTGGAGGCGGCCTTTCGCCACCCGGTCGAGCCGCGGCGTGAAGAAGCGGAAGCCGGTTCGGCCCTCATCGCGGAGGCTGGAAAGGGCAATCCGCCCGCGGCGCATCAGATCCTCGGCCCGGTCGCCATCCTCGGGGGCCATGACGATCCCGCCCGAAAGCCCGAGCGTGATTCGGCGCCCATCGAGATTAAAGGGTTTCACAAAGGCGGCGCGCATCGCCCTTGCAACGAGCGAAGCGTCCTTTCGGCTCGAAAGACCTGAAAGGAAAACACCGAAATCATCTGAATGCAGGTGAGCCAGCCGGGTCTCCTCGACATGGATCAGCCCCTGACCTGAAATCTTGGCGAGCTCCGCCTTCATCCGTTCCGCGGCCTTGGCCAGCAGGGCATTACCGGGGCCCGCCCCAAGCATCTCGCAGGCGCGCCCGAACCGGTCGAGGTTGATGAACATGAAGCAAACAGATGAATGCTCATCGGCTTCGGGAAGAATGCGTTCCAAATACTCCTGAAGGGCGGCCAGGTTGGGCAGTCCCGTCACCGGATGATGATAGGCAAGTGATCTGAGGTCGTCGCGCTCACGCAAGAGCGAGCGCAGGGTTCGGACCGTGTGCAACCTGAGCCTTTGCAATTCCGCGAAACTGCCGAACTGACGGCCCGGATCCCGGGCCTGGTGTGCCACGCGGTCGATATCCTGCTCGATGGCCGCTATGTCCCGGACAAGACGCTGAGAATACAGGTAGCCGAACACCGCAGCGACCAGAATAGCGCTGACGCAAATCAGGGCAACAAGCCAGACGGGGGTCTGCATCCGGAATGCCGACAGCTCATGGCTGTGCAGCTTCGCAATCTCTCGGCCGTCATGGATGACAGGTGCAAAAAGGGTCCTGCCACGATCAAGAAGCTCAGGTTCGCCGGCAAGATGCCTCCCCTTGGGGGAAACCAGAGCAAGAGCGTCCTGCCCGGCGGCCTCGAACACACGCTCGACGCCCGCCATGTCGCCGGCCGCCAGGTCACTGGCGACCATTCGGGCAATCATTTCGGTCTGGCGCTGCGAATCCGTATGGCTCCGCGAAAAATTCGCGCCTATGCTGACCGCCAGAAACGCCGCGACCAACGTCACAGAGATTGCCACGGACATGAGCGGATGAAACAGAACAAGGCTCATGCGGCTGGTTACGCGAGCAGGCGCCAGCTTCTCGGTCACGATTCGGCAATTCCTCTCGCCTAGGCGTTCAGCCCCACCCGGATTGAGGATTGTGAGCAGAAAGGCTTATAATTCCGTGAATTTCCAAGAATTGACATTCTGACGGCTGCTGATCAGGAGATCCGAGATGCCAGATACACGCCAAGCTGAGGTTTCCCGCAAGACGAAGGAAACCGAAATCCAGCTGCAACTCTGTCTCGATGGCCAGGGTAACGCCAGTATTGATACCGGGATCGGTTTCTTCGATCACATGCTTGAAGCACTGGCCAAGCATTCGGCAATGGATATTGATCTGGTGGCAAGAGGCGACCTGCATGTCGACATGCATCACACGGTGGAAGACACCGGAATCGTCCTCGGCACGGCGATCCGCCAGGCGCTTGGAGATTTCGCAGGGATCACCCGCTTCGGACACGCCTATGTCCCGATGGACGAGACGCTGAGCCGCGCCGCCATCGATCTGTGCAAGCGCCCCTATCTTGTCTGGCATGTCGGCTTCCGGCGCGACAAGATCGGCGAGATGGACACCGAACTGTTCAAGGAGTTCTTTCACGCCCTCGCCGGCAATGGGGGGATGTGCCTGCATGTCGAAAATCTCTATGGCGAGAACAGCCATCACATCATAGAAAGCAGTTTCAAGGCCACCGCGCGCGCCCTTCGAATGGCCGTGGCACCCGATGATCGTCTGGCCGGGGCGCCGGCGAGCACGAAGGGCAGCCTGTAGAAACTGGCAGCCTGCTGCCGGCCGCTCACACTCACCAGGCGATTCCTGATGCAAACGCTCACCCTCATCGACCATGGGTCCGGGAACATTCACTCCGCGCGCCGCGCGGCCCTCGAGGCTGCCCGGGCCGCGGGCCTGGATCTCGAAATCCAGCTTGCGGCCGATCCCGAAACAATCGCCCGGGCCGAGCGGGTCATCCTGCCCGGCGTGGGACATTTTGCAGACTGCATGGCGGCGGTGACAGGCACTGACGGGCTTGTCGAAGCGCTGGAGACGGCGGTGCATCGCCGCGGCGCCCCGTTTCTGGGCATCTGTGTGGGCATGCAGATGCTGGCCGATTTCGGCGCGGAGGACGCAAACACGAAGGGGCTGGGCTGGATTCATGGCGCGGTCCTGCCCATCGAGCCGGGCGTGGGTCGGCCTGTGCCGCACATGGGCTGGAACACGGTCGAGACCCGCGCCCGCCACCCGGTCCTTGCCGGTCTCGGGAGCGAGCCGCACGCCTATTTCGTGCATTCCTATGCCTTCTCGCCGGAAGATGAGACGCAAGTGGCCGCCACCACCGATTATGGCGGCCCCATCGTCGCGGCGGTCGCGCGGGACAATATGTTCGGCACACAGTTTCATCCTGAAAAGAGCCAGGAGACGGGGTTGCGCCTGCTTGCCAGTTTCCTCCAATGGGACCCTTCATGACATTCACGCTATTCCCGGCGATCGACCTGAAACAGGGCGAATGTGTGCGCCTGGTGCGCGGCGACATGGACCAGGCGACCCGCTTCAGCATGTCACCGGCCGAACAGGCCAGCGCCTTCGCGCAAATGGGTTTCGAGCATCTGCATGTCGTCGATCTCGATGGCGCCTTTGCCGGGCGCGATGCGAATGGCGAGGCCGTGCGCGCCATCCTGGCCGCGACCTCCTGTCCGGTTCAGCTCGGCGGTGGCATCCGCACGCGCGCGGCCATTGAAGCCTGGCTCGAAGCCGGCGTCGACCGCGTGATACTCGGCACCGCGGCGCTGCGCGACCCGGAACTGGTCCGGTCCGCGGCCAGGGATCTGCCGGGCCGGGTGGTGGTCGGGATCGATGCGCGTGACGGCCGTGTTGCGGTCGAGGGCTGGGCGCAAACCTCGGACATGCCGGCGAGCGAGCTGGCCCGCGCTTTCGAAGGCTGCGGTGTCGCCGCGATCATCGTCACGGATATCGGACGAGACGGGACCAAGTCCGGGGTCAATGTCGCCCTGACAGCCGGGATCGCCGGGGCCGTCTCGATCCCGGTGATTGCCAGCGGCGGCGTGCGGTCCGTCGGCGACATCCGCGATCTCAGGCTCGCCGGACCGGGCCAGCCGATTGCCGGCTGCATCCTCGGGCGGGCCCTTTATGACGGCGATATTGCTCCGGGCGAGGCGCTGGCGGCCGCGAATGCCCGGGAGAAAGCGCGTTAAAGCGCGATCTCGAGCCGCGTTTCGCAGGAACACAGGCGCAGCATTGCCAGAAGGTCCTGCTCGCCCAGGGCCACACAGCCCGCGGTGCCGGAATATTCCGGTCCGGCCAGGTGCAGGAAGATCGCGCTGCCCCGTCCGTCGACCGGCGGATCATCATTGTAACCGAGCTCGACGATGAGGTCATAGGCATGGTCGTCGCGCCAGAGCCTTTCGTGCGAGACCGGGCAGGGCAGCGTCACGGGGCGGTTATAAAGCGGGTCACCCGGAGCGTCACACCAGCCGTCATGCGGGGCGAGCGGAACGGTTTCGAGGCCCGTGTCGGGCGGGGCAACACGGTCGGGCCTGTAGAAGACCCGCCGCATCGGCCAGGCGCCGAGCGGCGACTTGCCGTCACCCTCGCGCTTGATTTCCGCGCCAGTCACGCCCTCGCGGCCAAGCGCGCAGCGGAACGCGAGCCCCTCGCCGACAAGCCGGCCGTCACTGTGGGCCCTGAAGCTGGTGTTCACCTGATCCTCCTCGATATTTGATGGCATATTTGCCATATTCGGGCAGACAAGACGGTATCGGCGCAGTATTCCGCCGCCATCGAGATGGAGGGTCCGAGATGTCCGGCACGAAAACAATCCTGCTCATCGACGATGATAAGGATATGCGCGAAGCGCTCGCCGAGCAATTCGACATGCATGACGGATTCGAAACACTTCAGGCCGGAACCGCCGGGGCCGGCATCGACCTGGCCGTGAGTGAACGGATCGATCTCATCCTGCTTGATATCGATCTGCCGGATATGGACGGGCGCGAGGCCTGCAAGCAGATGCGCGCCAAGAGCGTCAGTGTTCCGATCGTCATGCTGACAGGCCAGGACACCGATGCCGACGCGATTCTCGGGCTGGATTCCGGCGCCAATGACTATGTCACCAAGCCTTTCAGGTTTGCGGTCCTGCTCGCCCGGGTACGCGCGCAAATGCGCAGCTTCGAACAGAGCGAGGATGCGACATTCCAGATCGGGCCCTATGAATTCCAGCCCTCCATGAAAGTGCTGCAGAGCGGGGAAAGCCGCCGGATCCGCCTGACCGAAAAGGAGACCAATATCCTGAAATACCTCTACAGGGCCGGCGGAAAGACCGTGGAGCGCGAGGAACTGCTCTCCGAGGTCTGGGGATACAATGCCAATGTCACGACACACACGCTGGAAACCCATGTCTACCGGCTGCGCCAGAAAATCGAGGCCGATCCCGCAAATGCGCGTATCCTGCTGACCGAAAGCGGCGGATACAGGCTGCAGCCCTGAACCCGGCGATTCGCCGCGGGCGCGAAGGTGTTTGCCCCGCACCTCGGCAAGCGTCATGATTGCATGTTCTGGTGCGGGCCTTGCTTGGTCCGGCTGGAACGGTATCGAACCATCGCGCAGGAGGCGAATTGCATGCCGAAACCGCACATCTGGACCGCACTCATTCTCGCAAGCGCCCTCATTGCCGTGCCCGCAAGCGGCGATGGCAAGGATACGGGCCGGCCGGTCGCGGGCCCGGAACCTCTGGCCCCCCATGCTCAGGAATGCACATCCGAGCTGGAGGGCGGTCAGGACTGCACCCGGCAACAGGAAACGCGCCGCGTCTATCGCAAGGCGGCGCCGAAGCGCACACACCGCATCGTTCGCCGAGCCGCCGCGCCGGTGACGCAACGTGATTTCAGTGGCCTGACCGGCGGTGTCGGAGCCGGCGTCGCCGCCGGCTTCCATGGTGGCGCGGGCCGCATCGTCATCCTTGGCGACAGGACGCGATATTCGGGCGTGCTGCAAAGCCGGGCGGCGGCATTCACCTTCCGCCGTTCGGGCCCCACGCAAAGGCCACATCCTCGGCCCACGCCATGCTGCGGCATGAAATAGCTTCAGTCGAGCGCGCCGACATAAGGCAGGCCGCGAAGCCGCCCCGCATCGTCCATCCCATATCCCACGAGGAAACGGTCGGGCGCCTCGAAGGCATGATAATCGACGCCATCGCCGCGTGCGCCGGGCTTGAGCGCCAGCGCGCAGGTGGCCACGGTGCTCGCGCCCTTGGCCAGAAGGTGCGTGCGGGCAAAGGAAAGCGTGCGCCCGGAATCGAAGACATCATCGACCACCAGAACATGGCGACCGGCGACGGGCCGCGACAGGTCAGCGCGCACGACGACCCGCCCGGAACTTTCCCGCGCATCGCGATAGCTTTCCAGCCAGAGGGCATCGAGCACCGGATGGACGCCCCGGCGTGCCAGCGCCTTCATCAGATCCGTCGTGAACGGCATCGCGCCGATCAGGATGGACACGATGGTCCACGGACCCGTCATCCGCACCGAGAGGCGCGCGGCGAGATCGTCGACATGGCCCGACAGCTCCGCTTCCGTCATGACGATCGAGATTTGCGGTGTTTCGCTCATGGCAGGCCGGCCTTGCCGGTCTGCGCGCTCTTGGCTTCCTGGCGCGCCGCCTCCGCCTCGTCATCCTCCATGAAGCGCAGGCTGAGACTGTAGGATTCGACCGGCGGGTTTTCGAGCACCGCCTCGAAGCGCCCGGTCTCGCCCGCCGCGATCTGCGCAGGTTCTACATCGGCCAGCATGAAGGCGATTTCGCGGCCATAATCATCCAGCAATCCGACACGGACGACCGGGGCATCCTGCCGGCGGTGGCTGATATTGTGCACATCGGCCGCCACCGACAGCACCGGCATGGTACCCTTCAGCTCCCGCTTGCGTTCGACATTCCGGAAATCCAGCCCGAACCGGTTAACCTGCATTCCAAGGGCTGTGTAAAGACTTGCCGATTGCGGCCAGGCCCTGACCACATCATTGCGCAGGATCACGGCGCCCGTGATCGTCGCGGCAAATGCGGACCCGGCGACCAGCCAGACGGCCAGGGCTGTTCGACGCGATCGCTTTTTCCGGCGAATGCGGACCATTTCGAGATAGCGCTCATGCGCGCCGGGCGATGTGTCGGCGGCGCCGGTCTCGGCGCTCTCGGCCCTGAAGAACCAGGCATGGCCGCAAGCGGCGCATTTGACGCTGCGCCCCTCCGTCCCGATGGTCGACTCGTCGGCGAAATACTGTGTCTCGCAGGCAGGGCAGGTGAGGATCATGGCTTGGATAATCGCGCAATTCGGACAATGGGTCTATTGTTCACGCACTGTTTGTGCGCCGGAGATATCCATGCGGTCATGAGACAAGGCAAGCGCGAAGCGATGAGCGATGAAGCGGTGCGGCTGGACAATGTGGCCCTGCGCTATGACAGCGCGGAAGATGTCCTGTCCGGGGTGGACCTCATCCTGAAGCCCGGCTCATTCACCTTCCTTACCGGACCATCGGGCGCGGGCAAGACAAGTCTCCTGAAACTGCTCTACCTTGCCCTGCCGCCGAGCCGCGGAGACGTCTCGCTTCTGGGTCGCCGCGTGAGCGCCCTCAAGCGCGACCAGATCTCGGCCCTTCGCCGCCGGATCGGGGTCGTGTTCCAGGAATTCCGGCTGCTCGACCATCTGACGGCCTATGAGAATGCGGCCCTGCCCCTGAGGGTCCAGGGGCTGCGCGCGAGCGATTATCGCGCCGACGTGGAAGAACTCCTGCGCTGGGTCGGGCTCGGACCGCGCATCGACGCCAACCCCCCGCAGCTCTCGGGCGGCGAACAGCAAAGGGTCGCGATTGCCCGGGCGCTCGTCAACAAGCCGGACCTTCTGATCGCCGATGAACCGACCGGCAATGTCGACCCGGAAATGGGTTCGCGCCTCCTGCGCCTTTTCGGCGAACTCAATCGCCGCCTGGGCACCACGGTCCTGATTGCCACCCATGACCTGACCCTCATCCGTGAAATGAATGCGCCGGTGCTTCGCCTGCAGCATGGCCTGCTCGTGCGCGACATCGAGTTCGGAGGCGAAGCCGTATGAGCCGACCTGCACCTCTGCTGCCGGAAGGCGATGCCCGCGAAGCGGCCCTGTTTTTCGTGGTCTGCGCGCTGTGTTTCCTTGCCGCCCTGGCGGCCCTTTCCGCAAGGGCCAGCTACAGCGCGGCGCGGGGATGGACCGCCGAGGTCGAAGGCCAGATGACAATCCGCCTGCAGGGCGAGGACCGGCGCGGCGCGGCAGAGGCGCTGGATATCGTTCAGGCCACTGAAGGTGTCGAATCCGCGCGTATCCTGTCGCGCGATGAGGTGGAATCCCTGCTGGAGCCGAGTTTCGGTGCCGGAGGGCTGCCGGCCGGCCTGCCGATGCCCCTCATTCTCGACGTGTATGCAGACCCCGAATACCGCGACATGGACGAGACCCTGGAAAACCGGCTGGCCGATTCGGGAATCGGCGCCCTTGTCGATACCCATTCCGACTGGGCCGGGGATGTACGACGCGCGCTCGGCGTGGTGCGGCTCGTCGCCTTGTCCACGGTTCTCCTGCTCGGCGCCACGGCGGTCGCGGTGATCGCCTTTGCCACCCATGCCGCGCTTCTGGCCCGCCGGGACATTGTCGAGGTGCTGCACCTTTCAGGCGCGACGGACAGGTTCATCTCGCGGCTTTTCGAGCGGCGCTTCTGGCTTCTGGGCCTGCAGGCAGGCGGTGTCGGCGCGCTGTTCGCGCTGGGCACCACCGCGCTTGTCCTGTCGCTGGCTTCGGCGCGGGGCGGGCGAAGCGGGCTCCTGCCACAACTCTCGCTCGACGCGCTCGATTTCCTGATCCTTGTCACCACGCCGATCATCGCGGCAATCGCCGCGCGCCTGGCCGCGCGCATGACAGTCCTGCGCTCGCTCAAGGGGAGCCTGTGACGGATATGGACAAGCCGGACCGAGGGAAACAGTGGCTGAACTGGCGCCACTGGGGGCTGGCGAGCCTTCTGGTGCTGGCGGCATGGGATTTCCTCGGCTTTCGGGCCCGCGTGGCCGGAATGGCGCCGCTTGCCGCAGGCGACAAAGCCGAGGCGATCGTGGTGCTGACAGGCGGCTCGGGCATGCGTATCGCGGAAGGGATGCGACTCCTGGAAGAGGGGCGCGGCGAGAGGCTGCTGATCACGGGCGTCAATCGGGACATCTCCCGGCAAGAGGTCGCCAAACGCGCTGGCGGGCAGCCGTCTCTCTACGAATGCTGTGTCGATATCGGTTATGAAGCGGAAACGACACGAGGCAACGCCGTCGAAGCGGCCGGCTGGAGCGCAAGCCACGGGTTCGACTCCCTGCTGATCGTCACCTCGGACTATCACATGCCCCGCAGCCTCATTCACCTTCGAGAGGCCATGGACGGGGTGCAACTGCATCCCGTGCCGGTGCGCACGAAAATCGATGCGCAACACGCCTTCTCCGATGCGCGCTCCTTTCGCGGACTGGCGACCGAATGGGCGAAATGGCGCGTGACCTGGGCGGCCGCGCTGTTTAGATGAGCGCAATGAACGCGTTTCGCTCCGTCCTGTTCGTCATCTGCATGTATGCCACCATGCTCGTCATGGGTCTGATCTGGCTGCCTGCGCTGGTCCTGCCGAGGGGTGCGACGCTTTTCGGAATTCGGACATTTGTGCGGATTGTTCGTTTCGAACTGCGCTGGATCTGCGGGGTGAGGACCGTCATCCGGGGGCAGGAAAACCTTCCCCCGGCCCCGTATATCTATGCGGCAAAACACCAGTGCATGTGGGATGTCTTCGTCCCCTTCCTGATCTCGCCCGCGCCGGCCATCATCATGAAACGCGAGCTCCTCTGGTATCCGGTCCTCGGCTGGTATGCGCTGAAGGCCGGAATGATCCCGATCGACCGGGCAGGTGTGACGCGGGCGCTGCGCGCGATTATCTCGACGGCTGAAGAGCGCGCCGGCGAGGGGCGCGTCGTGGTGATCTTTCCCGAGGGCACACGGCGCCCGCCGGGCGAGGCCGGCAATTACCATGCCGCGGGGCTTGGCGGGCTCTACAAACGCCTCGACCTCCCGGTGGTTCCGGTGGCGACCAATTCGGGGCTGACCTGGCCGGCAAGAGGGCTCGTGCGCCGGCCCGGCCCCGCCCATTTCGAGATCCTGCCTCCCCTCCCGGCCGGGCTTGACCGGCGCGAACTCATGCGCCGGCTGGAAGCCGTCATCGAGCCGGCCTCAGCGGCCCTCCTGGAAGAAGGGCTCGCCGCTCAGGGCCGCCGGCACGAGCCTATGGAGAAAGCCTGAATGTCCGACTCGCCTGACCGAAAACGCCGCGGCCTCTGGCTCGTCTTGCCATTCAGCCTGGTGCTCCTCATTGCCCCAGCCTATTCCGCCTACTGGTTCTGGGCGAAGAACCTGCTCGATGAAGGCATTGATGACTGGATCGCAACCGAACGCGCCGCCGGCCGCACGGTGGAGTTTTCATCGAAATCGCTTGGAGGGTTTCCGTTTCGCTTCGCGCTTCAGGTCGATGACCCGGTCTATGCCGATCCGCGCGCCGGCCAGAGCTGGGAAGGCCAGAAGCTCCAGCTCGTCATGCAGCCATGGAACTGGCAGCATGTGATTGCCCGCACGCCCGGCGCCAACACGCTGCGGATGGGCGGCCAGGCCTATCGACTGGAACTGGGCCGGAAATCCGCCGGGAGCCTGTCCTGGAACGATGAGGGAATCCGACGCGCTTCGGTTTCCATCGACACCCTGACAGCCCGCCAGCCCGACCAGGCGCTGGGCCGCGCGGAAGGTTTCGAATTCCACCTGCGTCCCCCTCCCGGGGAAGCGGAAAGCCTCCAGTTGCAGACGCAATGGGATTTGGTTGAGCTTGCCCGCCCGGTGCCGGATGCGGAATTCCTTGGCACCCGCTTCGGTCCGTCCATCCTTCGCGCCGAGGCGAGCAAGGCGGTTCCGGCCCTGGAACTGGCGCGCGATATGGCCGACCTGCCCGCGACGATCCTCGATATCGGCGGCGATATCACGCTTGCGCAGTTCATTCTGGAATGGGGGCCGGCCGATCTTGGCGCACGTGGACGCCTGGACAGGAATGGCCGCGGCGATCTGGAAGGGCAGATTGATATTCGCCTGGAACGACACGAGGCGCTGAAGGCGGCGCTCAGAGAAAGCGGACGCCTTGAAGCCGACACCGAGCAGGCGATCGACATGGTGGCGGCGGCTTCGGAAAACGGGGAGTTCCTCAGCCTCTCGATCCGGCGCGATGGCCTTTATTTCCTGGGCAACCGGATCCTCGCCGCCGATATCGACCAGGCATTGTGAGCGCCCTGTTCCCCTGAACAGCGCGATGCCGCAGCGCAGTTTTCGGGACGGCGGTCGAGACACGGTGTGGCGATTGATTCAAAGGGGCTCGCCTTCTCTGCGGCTTTGTCATAATCTTGTTGTGGAGAATCGTGTATGAGAGTTTCACAAACGGAGGGTCATCGTCTTCACCAGTTACGCTGTCGATAGTCCGGTCCCTTTTGAATGGGGTTTCCACGATGGCTGAGGTCGTGACGACACCCCCCAGTGGCCGTCCTGCGCTCGTTCTCAATGCCGATTTCCGGCCCCTCAGTTATTACCCACTCTCGGTCTGGCCATGGCAGGAAGCCGTCAAGGCGGTGTTCCTGAACCGGGTCGAGGTCGTCGCCGAATATGATCACCTGGTGCGCTCTCCGAGTTTCGAAATGCGCCTGCCAAGCGTGATCGCCCTGCGCGAATTCATCCGGCAGGACAGGCCACCGGCCTTCACGCGGTTCAATGTCTTCCTGCGCGACGGCTTCCAGTGCGTCTATTGCGGGGCCGGCCATGAACTGACCTTTGATCATGTGATACCGCGCTCGAAGGGCGGGCGCACGAGCTGGACCAACATCGTCGCCGCCTGTTCGCCGTGCAACCTCAAGAAGGGCGGGCGGTTGCCCCGCGAAGCGAAGATGTTCCCGGCACGAAAGCCGGCGCGTCCCTCCACCTATCAGCTGCAGGAGATCGGACGGCGCTTTCCGCCCAACCACCTGCATGAAACTTGGATGGACTATCTCTACTGGGACATCGAGCTGGAAGCCTGACCGTCCGGTATGGACACAGCTGGATTATGTCGCCCAAATACCCGGTCTTAACGCCTGGATGATTGGGTATGTGGGCGAATTTGATGGGAGCGTCTGACCAATGTCATTGATCGAGGACATGAAATCGAACTGGCGCGTCCTTTCGGGGCTGCGCCGCACACTCAAATGGATCGAGGATATCGAGCCGGAGTCACGCAATCTCGTGGCTGACGATTTCGAACGGGCGGCCGACACCTATCGCACGAATGTCGCGTTCCGCTTCGAAGGCGAGATCGTCACCTATGGTGAACTGGATGCGCGCGCCAACCAGGTCGCCTACTGGGCCCTGGACGAAGGCCTGCGGGCCGGCGACTGCGTGGCCTTGTTCATGGAGAACCGCCCGGATTATGTCGCGATCTGGTCGGGCCTGGCCAAGATCGGGGTGGTCACGGCCCTGATCAATTCGCACCTGACGGACGAGGCGCTCGCCCACTGCATCAATATCGCCGAAGCCAAACACGTCATCTGTGGCGAGGAACAGGACGAGGCGATCCGCACGGCCATCGACCTGCTCGCCGGGGAGACCCGGATCTGGACGCTTCACGGGACAGCCGATCATCCCGTCAGCGACCTCGAACCCGTGCTCGCCGCCAAACCGTCGGAACGCCCCGACCGCTCCAATCGGGAGGGGCTCACCGCAAGCGACCTCTGCCTTTATGTCTATACGTCCGGCACAACCGGCTTGCCCAAGGCGGCAAAACTGACCCATATGCGCACGCAGGGCATGATGCGCTCCTTCATTGCGCCCTGCCGGCTGACCGAACGCGACCGGATGTATATCACCCTGCCACTCTATCATGGCACCGGCGGCCTATGCGGCATTGGCGCCAGCCTGATGACCGGCGGCACCGTGATCCTGCGGCGCCGGTTTTCGGCAAGCCAGTTCTGGCAGGAAGCCTGCGACGAAGGCGCAACGGCCTTTGCCTATATCGGTGAGCTGTGCCGATACCTGCTCAACCAGCCGGCGCACCCGAAGGAACGCGCCCACCGGATCCGCACCGGCTTCGGAAACGGCCTGCGCCCGGAAATCTGGCAGGAATTCTTCGACAGGTTCGCGATACCGCACCTGGCCGAGTTTTATGGATCGACCGAGGGCAATGTCAGTTTCGTCAATTATGACGGCAAGATCGGCGCGGTCGGCCGGATTCCGCGCTTTCTCGCCGGCAAGTTCGATCATGTGCGGTTCGTGAAGTTCGATCTCGAAACCGAGGAGCCCGTGCGCGGGGCCGACGGACACTGCATCGATGCCGAGCCAGGCGAACCGGGGGAGGCGATTGGCCGGATCGGCGAGGACGCGCGCGAGCGGTTCGAAGGTTACAATGACGAAGACGCCACGAAGAAAAAACTCCTGAAAGACGTCTTCGAGGAGGGTGACCTCTGGTACAGGACCGGCGACCTGCTCAGCAAGGACGAGAAGGGCTACATCTATTTCATTGACCGGATTGGCGACACGTTCCGCTGGAAGGGCGAGAATGTGTCCACAACCGAGGTGGCCAAGGTGCTGGCCGGCTATGACGGGATCGAAACGGCCAATGTCTACGGGGTGGCGATCCCCGGAATGGACGGCAAGGCCGGCATGGCCGCCATCACCGCAAGCGGCGAGATAGACTTCGCGGCGCTACACGATTATCTGCGTGGCCAGCTGCCGGCCTATGCCATTCCGGTCTTCCTGAGACTGCAGCGCGAAGCGACGACCACAGGCACATTCAAATACAGGAAGGTCGAGCTGGTCAGGGAAGCCTTCAATCCCGACGAGGTCGAGGATCCGATCTGGTTCGCACACCCCGAGGAGGGCGCTTACCAGCCCCTGAGCCGGGACGAATATGATACGATCATCACGGGTGGCTATCGTTTCTGAAACGCCGCCTCAGCCTTCCCGCACGCCGAAAAGTGCGCTGCCAATCCGTACATGCGTGGCCCCCAGCCGGGCGGCCAGGAGATAGTCCCCGCTCATCCCCATGGAAAGGACGGGAAGATTCCGCTCGGCGGCAAGCTTTGCCAGGAGGGCGAAATGCGGGCCGGCCGGTTCATCGACCGGCGGAATGCACATCAGGCCGCGCACATCGAGCTTGCACACCTCGGTCGCTGTCGAGAGCAACGCGTCCAGATCGGCCACACCGACGCCGGACTTTTGCGGCTCATCGCCCGTGTTCACCTGAATGAGGCAAGGCACCTCCCGTCGCGCGGCATCCATCGACTTGCGCAAGGCGTGCGCGAGTTTCGGCCGGTCCAGCGTCTCGATCATGTCGAAAAGTGCCACGGCTTCGTCGGCCTTGTTGGTCTGCAAGGGCCCGACAAGGTGCAATTCCAGGTCGGGATAATGCGCCCGCCTGGCGGCCCAGTGCGCTGACGCCTCCTGAACGCGGTTTTCCCCGAAAACGCGCTGGCCCGAATCGAGTGCGGCCTGAAGTCGCTCATCCGGCTGGCGCTTCGACACGGCAACAAGCGTCACTTTATGCTCGCTCACGGCGTCGATTTCGGAAATGATCTTTCCGCGGCGCGCGGCGATCAGGTTTTCGGTTTTTTCAGGCATGTGATGAATTTGAACTCCCGAAATGGCGACATCCGCCGCCTGAAGCTTGCCACGCGGCTCGCCCGCCAGCATCTGCCGGCCGGGCTGCCGCCGGCTTTGATATTGACCGATCCGTGGCGCAGCGCACCGCCGGAACAACTGGCGCAGAGAATGCCGCCGGGCTGGGGGCTCGTCTATCGTCATTTTGGCGCGCCGGAGCGTTTCGCGATGGCCGAGCGGCTCGCCAAGCTGGCCTTCAGAGGCCATTTCACGCTGCTGATCGGCGCGGATCCCCGCCTCGCCGCGGCGGTGGGCGCCGATGGCGTGCACTGGCCCGAGGCCTGCCTGCTTTCCGCCCGTCGCTGGACCGGGCGGTTTCGCCTCATGACGGCCTCGGCGCACAGCGTTTCAGCCGTTTGCGCGGCGCAACCGAGAGGCATCGACGCGCGCGTCCTGTCGACCGTCTTCCCGTCCGCAAGTCCGACCGCGTCCACGCCGATGGGCCGGTTCCGGTTTCGCAAGGCCAGCCGGGACGCCGCATGCCCGATCTATGCCCTGGGCGGCATCACCGGGGAAACGGCCCCGGCGGTCAGCCGTTGGGCCGGGCTTGCGGGCGTGGGTAAAATCGAATGACCGAATCAGAACTTGAAGGCCGAGCGTAGCCGGATACCGGTTTCCAGCGCCTGTTCACGCCATTTCGAACTGTCATCCAGCTCATCAGCGCCCAGCTTCACATCGCCCCCGATCGAAAAGCGCGGCGTGATCTGGAAGGTCGCCCCCGCAGACATTTCTTCGCGTGGAAGCGGCGAGTCCTCGGGTCGGGCGCGCAGGTCAATCGAGAATTCCCAGCGCCCCGAATTGAGCCATTCGAGCCGAAGGTCCTGGTCGGGAATACTCTGGATCGCCGGGTTGGTCTCGATCTCCCCCTTGTCCGGCTGGGCAAGCGTGAACTGGCGATACCAGTCGGGATGGACACTCTCTGAAGCCTGGCCCTCATCAACCGAGATGGACAGGACATCCGGCGCCGACGTATCTTCGCCCGCAGCCGGACAAGCCAGCGCGGCGGACGCAGCCAGGAATGTCAATGTCGCCCAATTCATGTTTTCTCCTCACCCAGTTTCAAATATAGTAGCTCGCCGCTTAAGAGAAGATTAAGATTATGACACCGGCCCGATTCACGGGGACAGTGTGATTTCGACAACAATTCCCTCGCGCCGGGCCCCAAATGGCACATCCGGCATGGAAGCTGTGGCCCGCCAATCGAGATCATGCCCTTGATAGCCAAGGGCGATCGTGCCGATTTCACCCAGATCGCGGGCGGCGCCGAGCGTAAAAGATGTTGATTCGGCAGAGATGGCGTCAGCCGAAGCGGCGCCGAAGCTTGCCGAATAGGTCCAGCTTCCCTCCTCGAAGGCGAGGCCGGCACTCCAGGCGGAATAGTCGCCAGTTTCCAGCCCCTCATCGCTGAAAAGCGCATTCACGCCCACACGCCACCGACCCTTTTCCAGCTCGCCGCCGGCGGAAAACGTCTCGATAAGCGAGGCCCGGCCCGCCTCCTCCTGCGGGGCTGAAAGTCCGGCCGTCGAGTAACCCAGCCCGGCGCGCAATCTGAGCCCGCTGTCACGCAGCCTGCGCGAACCGTTGAGAGCAAGCTCAAATCCGTTTTCCAGACCTGGGGCGGCGACATCCGCGCCATCGAAGACCGGGTTGCGATCCAGCCCGCGCGTATCCGCCTGCGGCGTATAGGATAACCCGGCCTTCAATCCCAGGAGGCGCGGGCTGGTATAGCTCAGCTTTGCCGAAGGGCCCGTAAGGTCATGGCGGGTTTGCACCAGATTGTAGCCCGACGGATCAAGAAAGGGGCTGACCGCGCCGGCATGACTGAAAACGCCCACATCGCCTTCGTGGAAACGTGCCGCCACGCCCCGGTCCCTGCCGGCGCTCACCTCGCCATATCCGCCCTCAAGATAAACATGGGCGCTCTCGACGGATCCGCGCGGGCCGGTGGCGTCAGCGGCCGGACCGGCGGCCAGACCGGTAAAGCCCCCGCGCGGGCCGGCCGGGCCGCCTTGCGCCAGGTTGCCGGCAAAACCCGGACGCCCGGCCTGGTCTCTCTGAAGCCTGAAGGCGCCGCGGAACCCGACGCGCGCTCCTGATTCCAGTATCCGCTCCGCCGATCCGCCAAGAGAGATTTCGAACAGCCCGGCCTTACCCTCCCCAAAGGCGCCGTCCTCGGCCAGGCCGGGCGCAAGAACGAGAACACCCTCGGCATAGGTATCGGTTTCCCAGAGCCGGAAATCCTCCTCCTGGCCGGCGGCCGGACCGGCGCCGAAGAGCATGACAGCGAGGATCAGGCCGCGAAGGGCTATATGGATCATGTTCTAGCCTCTGGCCGCGGCGTGTGGGCCTTGTTATAGCATCCCGAGTCAACAGGTTGTTTCCGACAGGGTTATTTTATGGTGATGCGTTATGTCTTCGCGGCGGCTGCCGGCTCGATCCTCCTTGCTGGCTGCGGCACCGGCGGAAATGCCCAGGAGCGGCAGGTCGTTCAGGAAGTCAGCGGCGCGGTGAATCCGTATCTCTGGCGCGCCTCGCTCGACACGCTGGACGATCTGCCGCTGGACTCCCAACCCGATCCGGTTGGCGGCGTTATCGTCTATGACTGGAAGAGTTTCGAAGACGCCCCGGACGAGCGCATCAAGGCAACGGTCTATATTCTGGATACGCGGTTGCGCGCGGACGGCGTGAAAGTGTCCGTCTTCCGCCAGGTTCGCCGCAATGGGAGCTGGGAAGATGCGCAAGTCGACCCGGCAACGCCGGTGCAGCTCGAAAACAAGATCCTTGAACGCGCCCGCCGGCTCAAGGTCGCCGAGCTTCAATAGGACCATACGCAAATCCGGACATGCGACATGACAGGGAGGCGGGGTTATGACTTCGCGCTATGACCCGCTCAAGGTGGAGCCGAAATGGCGTGCGGCCTGGGAACGCGAGCAGGTCTTCCGCGCTCTCTCGCCGCACGAGGCGGGGGATCGGCCAAAGGCCTTCATCCTGGAGATGTTTCCGTATCCTTCGGGGCGGCTGCATATGGGTCATGTGCGCAATTATGCGATCGGCGACGTGATCTCGCGCTATCGGCGCGCCCGGGGCTTCAATGTGTTGCACCCGATGGGCTGGGACGCTTTCGGAATGCCGGCCGAGAACGCGGCGATCGAGCGCGGCGCCGACCCGCACGAATGGACCTATTCGAATATTGCAGCGATGCGCGACCAATTCGCCAAGCTCGGCCTGTCGCTCGACTGGAGCCGCGAATTCGCGACCTGCGATGAGGATTATTACGGTGACCAGCAGCGATTATTCCTGAAGCTCCTGGACAAGGGGCTGGTCTATCGCAAGGCGTCCAAGGTCAACTGGGATCCCGTCGATCAGACCGTCCTCGCCAATGAACAGGTGATTGACGGCCGAGGCTGGCGCTCGGGCGCGCCGGTCGAAAGCCGGGAGCTGACCCAGTGGTTTTTCCGGATCACGCACTATGCCGATGACCTCCTCGAACAGGTCGGCCAACTCGAGCGATGGCCGGAAAAGGTCCGCACCATGCAGGCCAACTGGATCGGCCGTTCGGAAGGCCTCTCGATGCGATTTGCGTGGGCCGGCCCCCCGCCGGACCGCGCCAGTGGCGAAATCGAAGTGTTCACCACCCGGCCGGACACGCTTTGTGGCGCCAGCTTCATTGCCCTGTCGCCCGATCACCCCCTGGCGGTCCGGCTCGCCGAGGACAGCGATGGCCTGAAGGCTTTCCGGGACGCGTGTGCGCATGTCGGCACATCCGAGGAAGCCATCGAGAAAGCCGAAAAGATCGGTTTCGACACCGGGCTCAAGGTGAAACACCCCTTCGAAGAGCGGGAGCTGCCCGTCTGGGTCGCGAACTTCGTTCTCATGGGCTACGGCACGGGGGCAATTTTCGCCTGCCCCGCCCATGACCAGCGCGATCTCGATTTCGCACGAAAGTACGGTTTGCCTGTGATACCGGTCGTGCTTCCCCCGGACGCGGAAGCCGAAACTTTCGAAATCGGCGAGGAGGCCTATACAGGTCCGGGCACGATCTTCAATTCCGGCTTCCTCAGCGGCCTGGCAGTCGACGAGGCGAAATCCGCCGCAATCAGCGCCATCGAGCAACAGGATGCGGGCCGGCGCATGGTGAATTACCGTCTGCGCGATTGGGGCGTTTCGCGCCAGCGCTACTGGGGCTGCCCGATCCCGGTCATTCACTGCCCCGACTGCGGCGTGGTTCGCGTTCCGGAAGACCAGCTGCCGGTGACGCTGCCGCGCGATGTCAGTTTCGACATGCCGGGCAACCCGCTTGAACACCATCCGACCTGGAAGGACACGACCTGCCCGAATTGCGGACGGGCGGGTAAACGCGAGACCGACACGCTCGACACGTTTGTCGACAGCTCCTGGTATTTCGCGCGTTTCGCCTCTCGTGACGATCTGGACGAGCGCGCCTACTGGATGCCGGTCGACCAGTATATCGGCGGCGTCGAACATGCGGTGCTTCACCTGCTGTATGCCCGGTTCATTTCGCGTGCCATGCGCGATGTCGGACTGCTGGACCTGCCCGATGGCGAGCCTTTCGCCGGGCTTTTCACGCAGGGGATGGTGACCCATGAAACCTATCGCGACGAGAAAGGCCGCTGGGTCGCCCCGGGCGAGGTGACGCGGCAGGACGGGACACTTGTTCATGTTGAAACCGGAGAACCGGTCACGGCCGGTCCGGTCGAGAAGATGTCCAAGTCCAAGCGTAACACGGTCGACCCCGATGCGATCATCGCGGAATATGGCGCCGACGTTGCTCGCCTGTTCGTTTTGTCGGACAGTCCGCCCGAACGCGATGTGGAATGGACGCAGGCCGGTGTCGAAGGCGCCGCCCGGTTTGCCCAGCGCGTCTGGTCGGTCTTCGACACCCTGCCCCCCGGCGGGACAGACGCCGCACCAAAGGGAGACGGCCCCCTGCGCCGGACCAGTCACAAGTCCGTGGCGGCAATTTCCGAAGCGATCGAGCAATTCCGGTTCAACACGGCCGTGGCCAGTTTCCATGAATGGGTGAACGCGATCAAGAAGACGGGCGATGAGGCCCCCGAGCCCGATCGTTTCGAGGCCGCCTCAATGCTGGCGCGCTGCTTGACGCCCTTTATGCCCCATCTGGCCGAAGAGGCCTGGGCGCGCTGCGGCGGTGAAGGCCTGGTCTCGGTGGCGCCGTGGCCGGACCCAGATCCGGAATTGATCGAGGAGGATTCGATCACATTGCCGGTTCAGGTCAACGGCAAAAAGCGCTCGCACGTGACGGTCTCGAGGCAGGCCCCGAAAGAGGAGATCGAAGCGGCGGCCCTCGGTGATTCCGGTATTGTTCGCTTCCTGGAGGGCGCCAGCGTGAAGAAAGTCATTGTCGTGCCGGGCCGGATCGTGAATATCGTCGTGTGATGATCCGGTCGCTTCGATACGCCCTTCCTGCCCTCCTGCTTGCCCTCGGGGCCTGCGGCTTCCAGCCGGTCTACGGCACGAATCTCGGCGCCGGGGACGGCAATGTCCGGATCGAGCAGATCCAGGGCCGAACGGGACATGCACTGCGCAAGGCGCTGCTGCGCGAAACGGCCGCCGGGATTCCGGGCGCCGGAGGCCCGACCGTGATCCGTGTGGAGCTCGACGAGACCATCAAGCGTCTCGGGTTCCGCCCGGACGGCGCCGCCTCGCGCTCGAGTGTCAATCTGCGGGCGAAATATGTCGCCGAATTTCCCGATAACGCTGTCTCCGGCCGCGCCGAGACCGAAGTGTTTTTCAATGTTCCGCGGGAGGTTTTCGGAGACGTGGCAGCGCAAAACAACGCGGCTGAACGCGCGGCCACGGATCTTGCCCGGCGCATCAATGATGATATCCGCCTGCGGCTCGCCGATCGCGGATGAAGTGGTCCGGCAAGGCGGCGCTCGAATTTTGCAATGCCCCTGCGGCCACGTTCTGGGCGGCCCTGTGCCATTGCGAGGATGATGGTGTGGCAAACGATGCCGCGCGCGCGCTCATCGCCGCCTGGTCACGGGAAACGGAAAGCCATAGGCTCGTCCTGACCGAGGAAGAGGTTTCGCGCGACAGCGCGATGCTTTTCGACGCCCTCGAAGCGCGCGCCCTTCTGGGCGGTCGAACCCTGATACAGGTGCGACTGACGAACGAAAAGCTGGCGCGAACCCTGGGCGAAGCCGTCGCTCTTGGCGACAAGCGACCTGCCGGCCCGGACAATCGCCTGGTGGTGATTTCGCGCGGCCTCAAAAAGTCCTCGAAACTGCGCAAGGCCTTCGAGGATGCGGCCCGCGCCGCCTCGCTGCAGCTGTTTACCGACGACTCCCGTGACATCGCGGAGCTTGTGGGCGCAGAGCTGAACGCCGCGAATATCGAAATCGAGCCGGCGGCTCTCCAGTTGTTTACCAGCGCGCTTCCAGGTCACAGGCAGCTTGCCCGTTCCGAGCTCGAGAAACTGAAACTCTATGCCCGGGGGCTCGAGCGGGCCTTGAGCGTCGATGACGTGCGCGCGCTGGGTATCGCCGATGTCGACCAGCGGGTGACGGGCCTCGTCAATGCCGCATTCGGGGGGGATGGCGGCGAGGCCCTGCGCGAACTCGAACATCTCGAGACGGCCGGAACCAACACGATCACGATCCTGCGCGCCCTTCAGCGAGAGGCCGAACGCATGCTCGGCGCACATGCGGCCGGAAGCGGAAATGTCGGCATGAAACTGCGCCCGCCCGTCTTTGCCCAGCAATGGCCCGCCTTCCAGGCGCGCTTGCGGAAATGGCCCGTCGCGGCATTGCTTCGGCTGCTGGAGCGCATCCATGACAGCGAGCAGTCCGCCAGGCTCTCCGGCCCGGTCGGCAGCCCGGTTCTCAGGACTCTCGTGAATGACATGGTCCGGCTGGCCGGACGCCGGTGAGGATACTGCTGCGCGCTTGTCAACGCGATGCGGTCAGCTTCCGGCAAACCTCGTCAAGCTGTTCCAGGTCGCGGTATTTGATGCGGAGCTCTCCGCGGTCCTTCTTGTGACGGATTTCCACGGAAAGCCCCAGCGACCGGGTCAGGTCCGCCTCCAGAGCCTGCGTGTCCACATCCTTTTCCTCGCTGTCCGACGACGCGCCGGAGCCGGGTTCGTCGGTCGACTCGCGGGCGCGCCGGGCCAGCGCCTCGACATCGCGAACGCTCAGCCCGCGGCTGATGGCTCGCTCGGCCAGCGTCTCCGGCTCCGGCGCGGTGAGCAGTGCGCGGGCATGACCGGCCGACAGCCGGCCTTCGCGAAGATGCTCGCGCACCGCTTCCGGCAGGGCGAGCAGGCGCAACGTGTTGGCAATATGCGCCCGGCTCTTTCCGACACTCTCGGCAAGCCCCTCCTGGGTCCGGCCGAAACGCTTCATCAGGGCATCATAAGCCTCGGCCTCCTCGACCGGATTGAGATCGGTGCGCTGCACATTCTCGATGATGCCGACTTCGAGCAGCGCCAGCTCGTCCATGTCCCTGACGACGGCCGGGATGTGGCTCAGCCCGGCGCGCTTGGCCGCACGCCAGCGCCGCTCACCGGCAACGATCTGGTATTGGCCCGGCGCCTTCGGATCGGGCCGCAAGAGGATGGCCTGGAGCACGCCGCGCGTGCGAATGGATTCGGCCAGTTCATCGAGCGCGGCTTCATTGAAGACCTGTCTCGGCTGGCCCGGGTTGGCCCGGATATCCGTTACGGCGACCTCGCTGGCCGCCGCCTCAGGTGTGCCCGATTCGTCATCGCCGGCCGGTGCAACCGCCTCGACCTCGCCGATCAGCGAGGACAGTCCGCGTCCGAGCCGGCTGGGTTTCGACTTTCCTGCATCTGCCGTCATGCCGCCGCCTGTGATTGTTCACGCCGCAACACTTCGGAAGCCAGCCGGATATAAGCCTCGCTCCCCGGGCAGCGATAATCATAGAGCAGTGCCGGCTTGCCAAAGGACGGCGCCTCGGACAGACGCACATTGCGCGGGATGACCGTGTTATAGACCTTGTTGCCGAAAAAGGCGCGCACCTCATCGGCGACCTGGTCGGAAAGATTGTTACGGCGATCATACATGGTGAGGATCACGCCCTGAATGTCCAGGTACGGATTGAGCCCCGATCGCACGATTTCGATCGTTTGCAATAACTGGGTCAACCCTTCGAGCGCGAGGAACTCGCACTGCAAGGGCACCAGCAGCGCATCTGCTGCGGTCATCGCATTGATCGTCAACGCGGAAAGAGAGGGCGGACAATCGATCAGGATATAATCATACGGGTCGCCATCATGGCCGCCGGCCCGCTCCAGATAGCCGCGCAGCGCGTCCCGCAACCGGTAGGAACGCCGGTTATCGGCCGCCAGCTCGGTCTCGACGCCGGAAAGGCTTTCGTCACCCGGGACAACGTCAAGCCGGGGCACAACGGTTTCGACAACTGCCTCTTCCAGGGGCTGGCGATCAATGACAACATCATAACTCGTCATCTGACGATCCGGGCGCCAGATGCCGAGCCCGGTCGACGCATTGCCCTGCGCATCGAAATCGATGACGAGAATGCGCTTGCCGACCGCGGCGAGCGCCGTCCCCAGATTGATGCTCGTCGTCGTCTTGCCGACGCCGCCCTTCTGATTCGTAACCGCCAGGATGCGCGTGCCGCTAGGCATGGCGTATGACCTCCGAGATTTTGAGGATCGCGCCCTCGCGATGGGTGCGACTCACTATCGCCTCACACGTGAAATTCCAACTTTGTTGCGCCGCCGTCAATTCTTCGTGCCATGTTCGGCCCTTGGGAAACAGCGCTATTCCACCATTTTCAAGCCATGGCGCAGACAGTTCGAGAAGCCTCGCAAGCGGAGCGACTGCACGTGCCGTGACGATCTGGACGGGCTCCGGCGTCACGGATTCCACCCGCGCGCAGACCACCTCGACAGGCAGCCCCGCCGCCGTGGCCGCCGCGCGCAGGTAAGCGCATTTCTTCCCCACGCTCTCAATCAGGGTGATACGCGAATCCCGGCACCTGTCCGCGGCGATGATGAGGCCGGGAAAGCCGGCCCCCGACCCGAAATCCATTATCCGGGCGCCGGGGGGAATATGGTCGAGCAGCTGCAGGCTGTCAGCGACATGGCGCGGCCAGACCTGGGGCCATTCGCGGGGTCCGATCAGATTGATCCGGGCGCGCCAATCATCGAGCGTTTCGATGATCCTTTCTATCCGGCGCGATGTTTCACGTGAAACACCGAATTCCGCCAGGATGTCTGCGGAGGCGTCTCGCCTTGTGGCCTCGGGCATTACCCCGCCTTCCGCCGGCCCGAGCGGACATGGCCAAGTAGTGCGGTCAGCGCCCCGGGCGTGACGCCCTCGATGCGTGCGGCTTGCCCAATCGTGGCGGGACGCACCTGCTCGAGTTTTCCCCGCACCTCATTGGACAGACCGCCCACGCGCGAATAATCGATCCCGTCGGGAATCTTCAGCGCCTCGTCGCGGCGCATGGCGGCCACATCTTCCGCCTGCCTCGTAATATAGCCTGCATATTGAGCCTCGATCTCCATCTGGCGACGGACCGGCTCGCCCACACGGGCCAGGTCCGGCCAGGCCGATACGAGATTCTCGAAACACATTTCGGGATAGGCGAGGTAATCCATGGCCGAGCGCTTGCGCCCGTCCTGATTGACCCGCCAGCCATGTTTCGCAGCCTCGGAGGGCGCCATGACATACGCATGAAGTTTTTCGCGCGCCTCGGCCAGAGCCGTATGTTTCACGTGAAACGACTCGCGGCGGCTCTGGCCGAGGATTCCCCATTCCTCGCCGCGCGGAGTCAGGCGCTGGTCGGCATTATCGGCCCGCAGGGCAAGCCGGTATTCCGCGCGCGAGGTGAACATGCGATAAGGCTCGGTCACGCCGCGCGTGACAAGATCGTCGATCAGAACGCCGATATAGGCTTCAGCCCGGTCGAGCGTGGCGACCGGCTGCCCGGCCACATGGCGCGCGGCGTTCAGCCCGGCCATCAGGCCTTGCGCGCCGGCCTCCTCATAGCCCGTGGTGCCATTGATCTGCCCGGCCAGGAAAAGTCCGCAAGCGGCCTTGAGTTCGAGGCCCGGCGACAGCGCCCTCGGATCAACATAATCATATTCGATCGCGTATCCGTATTGCAGGATCTGCGCATTGGCCAGCGCTGGAATGGTTTCCAGGAAGGCGCGCTGGATCTCCTCGGGAAGCGAGGTCGAGATGCCGTTCGGATATACCGTGTCGTCCTCGAGCCCCTCGGGCTCGAGAAAGACCTGGTGGCGGTCCCGATCGCCGAACCGGTGGACCTTGTCCTCGATGGACGGGCAGTATCGTGGGCCCCGCCCGGCAATCGCGCCGGAATAGACCGCCGACTTTCCGAGATTGTCAAAAATTACCTGGTGCGTTTGCGCATTGGTATGGGTGATACCGCAGGCGATTTGCGGAACCGTGATCGCGTCCGTCAGCTCCGAAAACGGGATCGGATCATCGTCGGCCGGCTGCATCTCGCAGGCGTCCCAGTCAATCGTGCGGCCATCCAGCCGCGCCGGCGTGCCCGTCTTCAGCCGGCCCATGGGAAGGCCGAGCCCATAGAGGCGGTCGGAAAGACCCGTCGCCGGCTGCTCGCCCGCACGGCCGGCGGGGATGCGCCGCTCTCCGATATGGATCAGCCCCTTGAGGAAGGTTCCCGTGGTGATGACCACCGCGCCGGCTTGGTAGGCTTGCCCGCCCTGTCCGATCACGCCCCGGGTCTGCCCGGCCTCCATGAGGATATCCTCTACACCATCCTCTATCACCGTGAGGCCGGGATGGTTGAAGATCTCCGCCTGCATGGCCTGGCGGTAAAGCGAACGATCCATCTGGGCGCGTGGACCCCGTACAGCCGGCCCCTTCGAGCGGTTCAGCATGCGGAACTGGATCCCTGCCCGATCGGCCACCCGGGCCATCAGTCCGTCCAGCGCGTCGATCTCGCGGACCAGATGGCCTTTCCCGAGGCCCCCGATCGCCGGGTTGCAGGACATTTCGCCGATCGTGGCGCATTTGTGGGTGATGAGCGCCGTGCGCGCCCCCGCCCGTGCCGCGGCTGAAGCCGCCTCACAGCCGGCATGTCCACCGCCCACGACGATCACATCGAAGTCTTGTGTCTGCGTCATTCCCGAGGCATTCCTGTCACGTCAGCTCAGCCTTGTTATACGCGCTGCTATATAGTCGCGAAAAGGTGCGCCGTCACTTGCCGATACAGAAACGTGAGAACACCTCACCAAGCACCTCTTCCACGCCGATGCTCCCGAGCAGCTGGGAAAGCGCCCGGATCGCCAGGCGGATCTCTTCGGCCGCCAATTCCGCAAACCCTCCGCGCTCCAGTATTGCGCCGGCCTCTGCAAGATGCTCACGCGCCTCGGCTAACCGCTCGCGGTGGCGGCGGCGCGTGATCAATGGCGGCGGCTGGTCCGCGGTGCGCTCGGGGATGAGGACCATGAGACGTTTGACAAGCGTGTCCATCCCCTCGCCCGTCAATGCCGATACTCTCAGTGTTTCACGTGAAACATCCGGAGGCGGGACCAGATCGGCCTTGTTCAAGACGACAAGATCCCCCGGCCGGGGCGACACCGCTTCCGATGCGGCACCGTCCGCAGCCGGCCTCGAGCCGTCCAGTACGAACAGACGCAAATCCGCCGACTCGGCCGCGGCCCGCGCCCGGCGCATCCCCTCAGCTTCGATCACATCCTCGCTTTCACGCAGGCCTGCGGTATCCTGCAGCCAGACGAGGTGGCCACCAAGGTCGAGCCGCACCTCGACGACATCCCGCGTCGTGCCCGGCCTGTCGGTCACGATAGCGGCATCGCGGCCGGCCAGACGATTGAGCAGGCTGGACTTGCCGGCATTGGGCGCCCCGATAATGGCGATGCGAAATCCGTCACGCACCTTTTCGCCCAGGGCGCCATCGTCGAGCGCTCGGGTCAATTCCGTGTGCAAATGGCCGATTCGCTGGCGCACATCCCCATGGGCATACCCCGGCGCCTCCTCCTCATCAGGAAAATCAACCGCCACCTCGACCAGTGCCAGCGCTTCAAGCAGGATCCGGCGCCACTCGGAAAACTTGCCGGAAAGATGACCGGAAAGCTGGCGATAGGCCTGCTCTCTCTGCGCCCGCGTTTCGGCATCGATAAGGTCGGCGATGCCTTCAGCCTGAGTCAGGTCCAGTTTGCCCGCCTCGAAGGCGCGCCGGGTGAATTCGCCAGGCTCCGCCAGCCGCACCCCGCCAGCCGACAGGAGGCTGTCCATCGCATCCTCCACCACCGCGCGGCCGCCATGCAGATAAAGTTCGAGGATATCCTCACCGGTATAGCTCGCCGGCCCGGGAAACCAGGCGGCCAGCCCGTCATCGATAACCGCGCCTTCCGGGTCAACAAGGCTCGCCCGGGTCATGTGCCTCGCCGAAATGCGGCTAGGCTCCAGCCTTGTTTCCATGACGCCCCTGACGGCCGGCCCGGAAATCCGGATAACGGCGATTGCACAGGGCGGCGCGCCCGAGGCCAATGCACAGATCGTGTCCTGGTTTGCCATCTCCACCGGTGCGTTTTGCCCGGTCACCCGGGAAGCCGCCCTAATTCTTCATCGCTTCGAAGAATTCATCGTTCGTCTTGGTCTGGCGCAACTTGTCCAGCAGGAATTCAATCGCATCGGAGGTGCCCATCGGATTGAGGATGCGGCGCAGAATGAACATCTTCTGCAGCTGTTCCTTCGGCGTTATCAGCTCTTCCTTGCGGGTGCCGGATTTCATGATGTCGATGGCCGGGAAGACGCGCTTGTCGGCCACTTTCCGGTCCAGCACGATTTCGCAGTTGCCGGTGCCCTTGAATTCCTCGAAAATGACCTCGTCCATTCGAGAGCCCGTCTCGATAAGAGCCGTCGAGATGATGGTCAGCGACCCGCCATTCTCGATATTACGGGCCGCGCCGAAAAACCGCTTTGGTCTCTGGAGCGCATTCGCGTCGACACCCCCTGTGAGCACCTTGCCGGAACTCGGCACGGTCGTGTTGTAGGCGCGCCCGAGACGCGTGATGGAATCCAGCAGGATGACCACGTCGCGGCCATGCTCGGCCAGGCGTTTGGCCTTTTCTATGACCATTTCGGACACCTGGACATGGCGCGTCGCCGGCTCGTCAAAGGTTGACGAAATCACCTCGCCCTTCACTGTGCGTTTCATGTCCGTCACTTCCTCGGGCCGCTCATCGATGAGCAGCACCAGAAGATAGCATTCGGGATGATTCTCCTCGATCGACTTGGCAATGTTCTGAAGCAAGACCGTCTTGCCCGTACGCGGCGGCGCAACGATCAGCGCCCGCTGGCCCTTGCCGATCGGAGAGACGATATCGATCACCCGGCCCGAACGGTCCTTTCGCGTCGGGTCGTCGGTTTCCATGCCCAGCCGCTCCTCGGGATAAAGCGGCGTCAGATTGTCGAAATGAACCTTCTGGCGAGCCTTCTCCGGCTCCTCGAAATTGATCGTCGTGACATCGGTCAGTGCGAAATAGCGCTCGTTTTCACGTGGTTCCGTGATCCTGCCCTCGACCGTATCGCCCGTGCGAAGGCCGGCCTTCTTGAGAACCTGCGGGCTGACATAGATGTCGTCAGGCCCGGGCAGATAATTCGACTCCGGCGAGCGCAGAAAGCCGAACCCATCCGACAGAACTTCAAGCACCCCGGCGCCGATGATCTCGACATCGCGCTCGGCCAGTTCCTTGAGAATGGCAAAGAGCATGTCCTGCGTGCGCAGGGAGGACGCGTTCTCCACCTCCAACTCCTCGGCATAATGAAGGAGTTCTGTCGGCGATTTCGCTTTCAGGTCGCGTAGCGCCACGTGGGTGACGTGATCGAAAGACGTGTCAGGCATGGGTCCCGGAATATGAAGATGCGGCGCCGAAAAGGAATTGTCGGGCCGGGGTTCGGCGTGGGCGTTCACGAAAACACTCCGACGCGATATCCTGTTATGTGAGCAGAGGCTTTCTTGCGTCAAGCAAAGATTTCACGACACGCAAGGGCCGGTTCAAAAGCCCGGTTTGAGGATCGCCAGAAAGACAACGCCGATCATCAGGACGAAGGGCAACTCATTCATCATCCGCAGGCGCTTTTCCGAAACGCCCGCGCCGCCGGCATCGACCTTCTTGCCCACGGAGATGATAAAGCCATGAATGCCCGAGAGCACGAGCACCAACACGAGCTTGATCTGGAACCAGGTCTGCGACAGGAGCGTCCAGCCGCCCATCCAGATCATGGCGATACCGAGGATCCAGACGAAAATGAGCGCCGGATTGAGGATGATAAGGCGCAGCCGCCGGCTCGCCTCGCGCATCGTCTCGAACAGGGGTTCACCCGGCCGGGCCGAGAGTTGGTAGATCCGCAGGCGCGGCGCCATGAGCAATCCGGCCATCAGGGCAATCACGAAAACGACATGTGTCGCTTTCACGAGCAGATACCCGCTCATGGGGCGGCCTCGCGCGCAAAGGGGCAATCGCCATATTCCGTCGGACACAGCCGCCCACCCTCGCAGGACCGCAGGCGGGCATCAGCCGACAGCGTGGCCAGCGTCTCGTCGGCCAGCGCCTTGATGAATAACGCATCCGTGCCGAGCGCCGGGACGGTATGGTAACCCTGAGCCCCGTTTGCCTCGGCGACTTCCCTGTATTCCTCACCAAGTTCGACGAGGGTTTCGATGTGTTCGGACACGAAGGCGACCGGCGCGATCAGGATAGTCTTGCCGTCCACGGCGGCGGCGCGCACCTCTTCCTCCGTGTCCGGCCCGATCCATTTGAGGGGGCCCACGCGCGACTGATAGCAAACCTGGGTCTCCCAGTCGGAGGGCAGTTTTTCCACGAGCCGCCGGGTCATCTCCTCGACCTGGTACTGGTAGGGATCGCCCTTCTTCACGACGCTTTCGGGCAGGCCGTGGGCCGACATCAGGAGTTTCACATTTCCCGGCTCTCCGGCGCTTTTCCAGCAATCCAGGATCCGGCGGGCATGCGCCTCTATGAAATCGCCATTGAACGGATAGCAACACAAGGTGCGCACTTGCCCCTCATAGACTTTTGCCCATTCCCCGAGACTCGAACCGGTGGTGGTGGACGAGAATTGCGGATAAAGTGGCAGGAGGATCACTTCGTCCGGTGACCAGGCGCGCACCGCTTCGGCCGCTTCATGCGTGAAGGGATGCCAGTAGCGCATGGCGATGAAAGCCCTGAATTCATCCTCCGGAGCGCGCGCCCGCAGCTCGGCCACCAGCGCCTCGGCCTGGTCCTCCGTCTCCGGCAGAAGCGGTGAGCCCCCGCCCGGCTGGTCCATCATCGCGTAATTCTCCCGCACGGCCGGCGCCCGGGTGCGCGAGATGAAGCGTGACAGCAGGAACCGCACGGGGGATGGCGCCCGGATGATGGCCGGGTCCTTGAACAGGTTCTCCAGGAAGGGCCGGATATTCTCCTGCCGATCCGGGCCGCCCAGATTGAACAGCACCAGAGCGATGCGTCGTCCCATGAACCTTCTCCTTTGCGCAAAACTCGCGACTAGCCGTCTCGCAGGCAGCTGACCACGGTTTCGACATTGCTGATCGGCGTGTCCGGAAGAACTCCGTGACCGAGATTGAAGATATGGGGGCGGCCCCGGTAGGCGGCGACAATCTCACGCGTGCGTGCGACAAGTTGCTCGCCGCCCGCGCGCAGAAGGAGCGGGTCGAGATGACCCTGGACCGGAAAATCCGCCGGCAGGGAGGCATTCACATGCGCAGGCACGGCTGACGTATCGAGGCCGACTGCGCTCACGCCGGTCTGATCGGCATATTCCGCAAGCATCGCCCCGGCCCCTCGCGGAAAGCCTATGATCGGCAGGGTGACGCCAAGTTCGCGCAACCGCGAGACCAGCCGGGCGGTCGGGGAAATGATGATTTTCCGGAACACATCATCGGCCAATCCTTCGGCCCAGCTGTCAAAGATCATCAGGGCATCGGCCCCGGCCTCGGCCTGTGCCAGCATGTAGCGCGCCGTCGCCTCGCTCATCAGTTCAAGGGCACGCCCCAGATCATCGGGGCGCGTGTAGACCCAGCTGCGGGCCTCGTTCTTGTCGGTTTTTCCGCGACCCTCGATGGCATAAATCAGTACGGTCCAAGGCGCGCCGGCAAACCCGATCAAGGATGTCGCGGGCGATAATTGCGACTTCACCCGGGAGACCGTTTCACTGACCGGGGCCAGCCGGTCGGCGACGGCGCTGAGCGGGACGGTATCAAGGTCGCCCGGGCCGCCGATTGTCTCGACAATCGGGCCGATGCCCTTCTCGAACCGCACGCCCCGCCCCATCGCATCAAGGATGAGCAGGATGTCGGCGAAAAGGATTGCGCCATCCATGCCATACCGTTTGACCGGTTGAAGCGTTGCCTCGGCTGCCATGCTCGGCGTGTAGCAGAAATCGAGGAAATCCCGCGCCCGGCTGCGAAGCTCGAGATATTCCGGCAGGTGCCGGCCAGCCTGGCGCATCATCCAGACCGGGGGCCTTTTGTGTATCTCCCCGCCGAGCGTGCGGATGAGTTTCGGTGTGCCGCGAGCAGCCATGGTGCGTCTTCCAATTCAGACGGTCTGAGCCGGTGATTATGATTATTAAGCGGTGACATCTGGGGACAAGGCCACCCAGGCCCAATTGTCAACGCTGTTGCACCGGGTTTCAACAGGTCGCGGATCGCAGCCGGGGGGCGTTAACCATCTGTAAACCCTGCGTGAAACGCCCGAAAAAGAGACTTCGGCCCACAGGGGAAAACGAAACGTGATCCGCGCAGGCGGAAAGGCGCGATTTGTGAATGTTTTGTTAACGAATGAGGACACCCGGATCCATCAACAGCGATCCACAGGTCTTGCGGCGCGGGGGTCGGCCATGCACAACACGCTTTTGCGAAACTGAGTGGAGCGGCCCGGTTCCGATGCGTCTGTCCGTCTATTTCAATGTCCATCTGGTCTCGGACTCCACCGGCGAGACGCTGAATGCGGTGATGCGGGCGGCTACGGCCCAGTTCGAGCGGGTCCAGGCCCTGGAGCACAATTACTATCTCGTCCGGTCGGAAAAACAGCTTGCCCGGGTGATGCGGGAGATCGAGGGGGCTCCCGGGCTTGTCTGGTATACGCTCGCCGATGAGGAGCTCAGGGCCAGTCTCGAAGCCCAGTGCCGGGCTGCCGGGATCCCGACCCTGCCGGTCCTCGACCCGGCCGTCCATATGCTCAGCCGTCATCTCGGCATTGTTGCCAGTGAGCGGGTGGCGGGCCAGCATTCGCTGAACCAGGAATATTTTGACCGCATCGAGGCGGTCGATTTCGCCCTGCGCCATGATGACGGGCAGAATGTCGAAGGGCTGAAACAGGCCGATGTCGTGCTGGTCGGCGTGAGCCGCACCTCGAAGACGCCAACCTGTGTTTATCTGGCCAACCGGGGCATCCGGGCGGGCAATATCCCGTTGGTCCCGGGGCTGGCGCCTCCGCCGACGCTGATGGAACTCAAGCGGCCCATGGTTGTCGGACTGAAGATCAGCGCCGAACGTCTTGTCCAGATTCGCCGCCAACGGCTGATGTCGCTGCGTGAAGACCAGGACACCGATTATGCCGATGAAGAAGCTGTCCGTTCCGAGGTCACGCAGGCCAACCGACTTTTCCAGAGGATGAAATGGCCCGTGATCGATGTCTCGCGGCGCTCCGTGGAGGAAACCGCGGCGGCCATCCTGAACAAGCTGAATGAAAGGCGCCCCATATGAGCCAGCCCGCGCTTATCCTGGCCTCGGGCAGTGCGAGTCGCCGCGCCCTCCTGGACAATGCCGGCATCGAGGCGCAGGCAGTTCGCCCGAACCTGGACGAGGAAACGGCCCGGGCGGGGATGCGTGCGGAGGGCATCAGTGTGCGCGACCAGGCGGTTCATCTTGCCGAGCTCAAGGCGCTGAAAGTCTCGTCGGCGCGGCCGGGGCTGGTGGTCGGCGGTGATCAGATGCTGAACCTGGATGGCCGGGCCCTCGACAAGCCCGCCGACCTCGCCGAAGCCCGCACACATCTCGAAACCCTGTCGGGCAGGACCCACACGCTGGAAACCGCCCTTGTCATCTGCGAGGGCGGCACGCCGGTCTGGCGGCATGTGGCACAGCCGCGCCTGACGATGCGCCCCTTGTCCGGCGATTTCATCGATTCCTATCTCGAGCGGGCCGGCAAAGCGGTCCTGACCACGGTCGGGGCCTACCAGCTCGAAAGCCTCGGCAGCCAGCTCTTTGCCCGGATCGAGGGCGACTATTTCTCCATTCTCGGAATGCCGCTCCTGGCGCTCATGGATTATTTGCGCACGCGTGGGGTGCTGGCGACATGACCAGGCTGTATGGCGTGATCGGCGATCCTGTAACCCACTCCCTGTCGCCTGTGATCCACAGGGGCTGGGCGCGTGACCATGGTCTCGATGCCGATTATCGTGGCCTGCATGTGCCGGCCGAGGCTCTCGGGGACGCGATGGGCACTTTCGAGAGACAGGGCGTGAAGGGTCTCAACGTGACCCTGCCGCACAAACAGGCCGTCATGGAGCATTGCGAGTCGATCTCGCCGCTTGCGCGCCGCATCGGCGCTGTGAACACGCTGTCGCTTCAGTCCGGCGGCGCCTGGCGCGGTGACAATACCGATTATCACGGCTTTCTGGAGGACCTTTCAGAGACCTGGCCGGCCGGCCTCAGGGGCCGTCGCATTCGTGTCCTGGGGGCGGGCGGCGCAGCGCGGGCGGTTCTGCTGGCCCTGCACGAGGCGGGGGCCCGGCTCGATATTGCCAATCGCACGCCTGCCCGCGCTCAGGCCCTGGCGGCCGACCTCCAGCTGCCGGGCACGCCTGTCCTGGGACTGGAGGAGGGCCTGGCTGACCTCGCGGGCGTCGAACTGGTGGTCAATTGTCTCAGCCTCGGCCATTCCGGGGCGGGACTGGCTCTGCCCGCTGGGGAGGGACGCCCGTTCTATGATATCTCCTATGGCCCGGCCAGCCGCCGGGTCCTGGGCCCGGCCGAAGCTGCGGGGTGGAAAACGGCGGACGGGCTCGGCATGCTGGTCGCCCAGGCCGCGCTGTCCTTCGAGATCTGGTTTGCCATCCGGCCCGATCGTGAAGCGGCCCTGCGGCGCTGCCGCGCCGCATTGGAGGCGGCACAATGAAAATACTCGGGCTGACCGGTTCCATCGGTATGGGAAAATCGGCGACGGCGGCGATGTTCCGCGAGGAAGGCATTCCGGTCTATGATGCCGATGCGGCCGTGCACGCAATCTATGCGCCCGGCGGCGCGGCCGTCCAGCCTCTGGAGGCGGCCTTTCCCGGCGTGACCGCACCGGATGGAGGCATCGACCGGGCCCGCCTGCGCGAGCGTGTCCTCGACGACAAGGCGGCGCTCGACCGTCTGAACGCGATTGTCCACCCGCTTGTGGGCCAGAGCCAGATTGATTTTCGCGAGGAGGCGCAGGCGGCGGGCGCGGCCTTCGCCGTACTCGACATCCCGCTGCTTTTCGAAACCGGCGGCGACAAGCGCTGCGATCATGTGCTGGTTGTCACCGCGCCGGCCGACGTGCAGCGCGACCGCGTATTGGCGCGGAGCGGCATGTCGCTCGATGCGTTCGAGGCCATTCTGGCGCGCCAGATGCCGGATGCGGAAAAACGCGCCCGCGCGGATTTCATTCTCAATACCGCCTTCGGATTCGACTTTGCGCGTGACATTGTACGCGCCATCATCGCGCTGATGATTCGTTCCAAGGAGGCGGAGAAACAATGAGCGCCATGATCAGGGAAATCGCCTTCGATACCGAGACGACGGGCCTCGACCCGGACAAGGGCGACCGTATCATCGAGCTAGGGGCGGTCGAACTGATCAATCATATCCCCACAGGCGAGACGTTTCGCATGCTCGTGAATCCCGGCCGTGCGGTGTCGGGCGATACGGTGCGGATCACGGGCATCACCGATGAGATGCTCGCCGGCCAGCCGCCTTTCGAAGCGCCGATCGTGGTTGACCGTTTCCTGGAATTTGTCGGCGACGCGATGATCATCGCCCACAATGCCAAGTTTGACCGCGGATTCCTCAACATGGAGCTGCTTCGGTGCGGTCGCCCCGTGATCGAGGACGCGCGCTGGATCGATACGGCCGCCATGGCGCGCAAGAAATATCCCGGCGCGCCGGCTAGCCTGGATGCGCTTTGCCGGCGGTTCAATATCTCGCTCGAAAGCCGGACGCTGCATGGCGCGCTGCTCGACTCGCAGCTCCTGGCGGATGTCTATCTGGAGCTTCTCGGCGGGCGAGCCCGCGCTTTCGAATTCGAAGCGCAGAATACCGGCGGCGGCGAAAACACACGTGCTGCGGCTCGCGCGCGCCCGGCGCCACTCGAAAGCCGCCTGACATCGGACGAGGCGGCGCGTCACCGCGCCTTTATCGAAACGCTTGGCGAAGAACCGATCTGGATGAAGCACGGCGCGTGACCCGTGCCCGGCTCAGGCGATCATGGGATCGACGCGGTTTTTCTTGTCAGGATTGCCAAGCAAATGGTTGACGAAGGCGACATGGTTGCGCAGCCGATAAAGGTCATCGGTATAGGACAGCGGAACCTCGAGACGTCCGATCTCTTCCTGCAACTGCTCGAGGTGTTGTCGCACAAGGTCGCGTTCGGCTCTTGACTCGGCGGCTCGGCCACGCGCCTCGAGTTCGCGCAGATCGTTATACCAGACATAGATCTTGCGGCGCGTGCGCCAGCGGTAAAGCGGCGGCGCCATGCGCACGAGCGGTATCAGGAGGGTAATCAGCGGAATGGCCAGAACCCAGGCCCGTTCAAGGAAATTGGCCACGCCGAACGGAAACCAGCGACGCAGGGCCGACGGCCCATCTTCATAATACCGTTCGGCTTCCGGAGACAGTTCGAGATCTGTCATCTGCCCGTTCGGAAAGGTGTTTGCCGTTGCCAGAAGGGAATGCGAGGCGTGAATATCCTTGGCCGCTTCCAGGAGGATGGCCTGGATCGCCGGGTGCAGGTCCCGCGATACGCCGAGCTGGGCGACAGGCGCGACCATGGGCACGTCTTGCGGCGGCGTCAGTTCGCCCACATTGATGACCCCGCGCAGCAGTGTGACCTGCGCCAGCGCGGGGTTGCGCCGCTCCAGCGCCGGCGCCAGCGCGAAGGGAACCAGTTCGGCCTCCGGGGCGGTCAGAAGCCTCTCGACATAGGGCGCCGAAATCCCGGCCGTGAACACGGCCGCCTGGATGTCACCCTTCAGGAGGGCGTCGGCGGCCTCCGATCCGCTGATCGGGACAGCCTGCGCATTGTCCCAGTCCTTGTCATACTCTGCCTGCAGCCGCAGGGCGAGGTCGCGCGTGCCCGATCCTTCCGGGCCGATGGCGACACGCCTCCCGGCCAGTTCCCTGAAGGAGCCGGCGGGCGGGTCACGGCGGGAAAACACCCAGAAGGGTTCGTAGAACAGCCCGCCAAGCGTTTGCAGCCATTCAGAGTCCTCAGGCATGGCCGTGCCGCCTTGCAGCAAGGCGGCATCCGCGTCGCCATCCTGGAGAAGCCTCAAATTCTCGATCGAGCCGGCTGTTGATATCAGCTCGACCTCGACGCCGTGTTCGGCGAGGAGATTCCTGTAACGCTCGCCATAAGCGAAATAGGCCCCGCCCTGTCCGCCGGTCGCCAGGGTGATGTTCCTGGGCGGCGCCGGATCGACGAATCTCAAGGCGATGATCAGGCCGATCACAGCGACCAGCACCAGCGGCCAATAGACCTTGAGGAAGTCTTTCATGCGAACGGCCCGGTTCTTGCTTGATCCCGCTCGCTAGCTTGCCTTCTGCCACAAGGCAAGACAAGCGTCGCGAGAGGGCCTTTGCGGGCCGCAGACTGAAGGGAAAAGCCCGAGATGACTCATTTCGAAGGACGCATCGAAGCCGCCCGGCCGGATTCGCATTTCTTCACCCGACTGTTCAGTTTCGCAATCCTCGCCGCAATGTCCGTGGTCGCGGTCAGTCTTGCCGCGGCCGGGGCTGGGCCGGTCCATGCCGGCTGATCAGCTCTTGTGATACGGCTGTCCGGCGAGGATCGTCGCCGCGCGATAAAGTTGTTCGGCAATCAGGATGCGCACCAGCCTGTGCGGCCAGGTCTGAACACCCAGCGCCAGCGTCTCATGGGCCGCCCGGTTCACCGGATCGCCATGACCTTCGGCTCCGCCGATAAGGAAACAGGTTTGCGGGCATCCCCGGTCCCGCCACTTACCCAGATCGGCCGCCAGGCCGGCAGAGCTGCGCGCCTGCCCCGCCTCGTCGAGGGCGATGATGTGGGCCCCATCGCCGCATCTGGCCAGAAGCCGGCTGGCTTCCGCCTCCGGCCCGCCGCCGGCCCGGCATTCGACTTCCTCGGCGCGCCGGAAGCCCACCTGCGGCCCGGCCCGCTGCAGACGCGAGAGGTAATCATCAATCAGGTCCCGCTCGGCGCCTTTACGGATCGCCCCTGTCGCGATGATGCGCAGATCCAATAAACCCGTCCGGTCGGTTCAGTTGATCTGGAACGCGGTGTCGGCGGGCTCACCGCCCCAGATCCGCTCGAGATTGTAGAATTCCCGGACTTCGGGCCGGAATAGGTGAATGATGAGGTCGCCAGTGTCGATCAAGACCCAGTCGGCGGTGGGCAGCCCCTCGACGCGCGCGCGTTTGCCACCAAGCTCCTTGATCCGCCGGGAAACATGATCCGCAAGCGCCGTCACATGGCGAGCCGATCGGCCGGACGCGATAATCATCTGGTCGGCAATCGTCGATTTGCCTTCAAGATCCAGGACAATGAGGTCTTCCGCCTTGTCCTGTTCCAGGGACCCGATGACCGCATCGGCAATGGTCTCCGGGTCGGGCTGCGCAGCCACGGATGTGGCTGTTCCGCGCTGGGTCTGGGCAGTCAGTGTGGTGTCCTCTTCATTTGCTGCATACAGAGATTAACACGACTGGCCAGCGGGCTCCAGTCCCACAGCATCCTGTTAGAGACCCGGGCGGAACGGATTGCGTGGCCTGGCCCGCCGGCGCAGCGCCGTCGATGACGCTGGATGCCACCGCGCTGTCAGGAAGGTCCAGGCCGGTGCGGGCAGGTCCGGCAGTGACGCAGCGCTGCGCTCATCGATTCGCGCGGCCCGGAACCGCTGGGGAAACTTCGACAGGCGCGCGCGCGGCCCGGCATTCGGTCGTGCGACAGCGGCGACCGGCAGGGTGCGGGCGATCTGTGTCCAGCCGCCCCATCGATGGAAGCCGGCCAGATTGTCGGCGCCCATGACCCATACGAATCGGGCCGCCGGCGCGCGCGCCATCAGGGCGGGCACCAGATCGCGCGTGTAATTGATGCACAGATCGGACTCGATCCGCGTTACCCGCATCCGGGGATGATCGGCCATGTCGCGGGCCGAGGCCATGCGCGCCTCGAAATCGCCGTGCGTGTCCTTGAGCGGATTGCCGCGCGCAACGATCCACCAGACCCAGTCGAGCTGCAGGCGCCGAAGCGCCGTTTCAGCGACATGGAGGTGGCCGTCATGAGCCGGGTTGAAGCTTCCGCCGAACAGGCCGATGCGCAGCCCCGCATGAGGCCCGGGCAGCCGGACGGTTGCCAGGATGTCAGGGCGTGGATTCAGGGCCGTGTCTGCCCGGTGCCGCGCACCACATATTTGAAAATGGTCAGCTGTTCGGCGCCAACGGGACCGCGGGCATGGATCCGGCCCGTGGCAATGCCGATCTCCGCGCCCATTCCGAATTCGCCGCCATCGGCGAATTGCGTCGACGCATTGGCCATGACGATCGCGCTGTCAATCTCGGCGAGGAAACGCTCGCAGACCGCCTGATCCTCGGCAATGACCGAATCGGTATGTCCGGAAGAAAAGGTCCGGATATGCTGCAAGGCGCCTTCGAGCCCGTCGACAACGCGCACGCCAAGGATCGGGGCAAGGTGTTCGGTGTTCCAGTCCGCTTCGCTTGCCGGTTCCATCTCGCGACAATGCGTGCGCGCCGCCTCGTCGCCGCGCAGTTCGCAGCCGGCGTCAAGCAGGGGCCGGGCGATCCGGGGCAGCAGGTCAGCGGCGACCGACCGGTCGACCAGCAGGGTTTCCAGCGCGCCACATATGCCGGGCCGGCGCATCTTTGCATTGAAGACGACATCAATTGCCGTCTGCGGATCGGCAGATGCGTCCACATAGGCGTGGCAGATGCCTTCAAGATGGCCGATCACCGGGATCCGCGCCTCGTCCTGGACCCTGGAAACAAGGCCCCGGCCCCCGCGCGGGACGACCACGTCCATCTGCCCGTCAAGCCCGGCCAGCATATGGCCGACAGCGGCGCGGTCATTCGTCTCCACGAGCTGGACTGCATCGGCCGGCAGGCCTTCACCAGCGAGCGCATCGCGCATGGCCGCGGCGATTGCCGTGGAGGAATTGAGGCTCTCCGACCCGCAGCGCAGGATCGCCGCATTTCCCGAACGCAGGCACAGCGCGGCGGCATCGGCGGTCACGTTGGGGCGGCTCTCATAGATGATCCCGATCACGCCCAGCGGACAGGCGATGCGCGCAATATCGAGCCCGTTGGGCCGGGTCCAGCGCGCCAGTTCACGGCCAATGGGGTCGTCGAGCCCGGCAACCGTTCGAAGTCCGGCGGCCATTGCGTCAACCCGCTTGTCATCCAGGGCCAGCCTGTCCATGAGCGCTGCGTCCAGGCCCTTTTGCTGGCCAAGCTGCATGTCGACGGCGTTGGCCCTGAGGATTTCACCGCGCGCGGCATCCACCGCCGAGGCCATGGCGTTCAGGCCGCGGGTCCGCTCGGTTTCCCCGACCCGGGAGAGTTGCGAACTGGCCGCGCGGGCGCGCGCGCCCAAGCCGGCCATATAGTCGCGCAGAGGCGTGTCTTGGGCTGTATGATCGGCAGTCATGGTGACTATTCGTGCCCTAAAGCCGCGCGCGCTGCAATATCGCCGGCCTAATTCCCGGCCCGATCACCCGGCTTCATGAGCCCGGGCAGGCCGGAACGGGTCGCGCTGGCCTGGCTGGCCAACGCCCCGCGCAGCCAGGGCAGGCGGTCCGCCGCGCCGAGTGCAAGTCCACGCAAAGGCTTCAGGACGGGATTCTCGTTGGAATACAGCCGGTCGATCGCATCCATGCCCAGCGCCGTCAGCGTGTCATCGAAGCGCCGTTTGCGGCGATAATCCTCCAGCTGGTTTGCCGCCCCCGGGTCGAGCCCGCAACGCACCGCCTGGCTGGCGAGTTCCGCAAGGACCGCCACATCCTTGAAGCCGAGATTGAGGCCCTGCCCGGCCAGGGGATTGATGCGGTGGGCCGCGTCACCCACCAGCGCGACACGCCCGGCGATCATGTCGCGCGCGATCTGGAGCCTCAGTGGGTAGGCTGAGACAGGCCCGTCAAGCCGCATCCTGCCGGCGAAATCGGCAAAGCGGTGATTGAGTTCGGCCTCGATCTCTTCGGCTGTGCGCCTGGCAAGCGCCTCGGCCGCGCCCGATTTCATGTACCAGGCCAGGTTGGCGCGATCCCCTGTCAGCGGTAGGGTGGCAAACGGGCCCTCCGGCGTGAAAAGCTGCCGGGCAATCCCGTCATGAGGCCTGTCGAGCGCGACATTCGCCGCGAAGACGGATTTGCCATATTCCCGCCCCTCCACGCCGATGCCTGCCGCGGTGCGCACGGGCGAATTAACGCCGTCGCATCCGGCCAGGAGGCGCGCCTCGATCACCCGGCCATTCTGCAGGGCGATGCTGACGCCGCCCTCGACGGGCTCATAGTTTTCGAAAAGGGCCGGCCGTAGCCGCTTGAGACGGGTCTCCTCGGCCACCGCCGCATCCAGCGCCGTCTGAAGAGTCTCGGCCTCGATCATCCAGCCGAGCGTGTTCCCGTCGCCGCCGCCCGGAGGAATATCGGCTGCCGAGAAAAGCACCGAAGGCGCTCCAAACCCGTGCGAGCCGTCTGTGGCTTCAAGCCCGTTGAGGGGCTGGATATCCGCCCGGTCAATTCGCGCCGTGACTACGGCGGATTCAAGCAGGTGCCAGCTGCCCCGCACCACGGCGTAATTGCGTGTGTCCGCCCGCGCCGGAAGATCCGTCGGGCGGGCATCGACCAGCACCGTGTCGAGACCGTTCGCCGCGCAGACAAGGGCCAGCGTGCTTCCGGCCGGACCGGCGCCGATAATCGCGAGATCGTGCATGGCGGAGCCTGCTCAAGCCTTCTTTGGGAGACAAGACGTAGCCCTGAAAGGTCTCCCCGTCCAGCGCTGTCCAATTTTCGGGCGGACGCGCCAAGCGCTGCCCAAGAATCCGGCAAGCGCGACTCGATTCTCGGGTCAGCGCTGATCTGCCCTGCCGCGATGATTAAGCAACTGCAACATGCCCGCCACGGGGAAAACGAGCAGGCCCCCTGAACTTCATGCCTTGTGACGGGAGAAACAGACTGATGCGAGTATTGATGAAACAGACCGGCCGCCTGGCGGCGATGGCTTCGGCAGCCATCGTGTCCGCGGGCATGGCCCATGGCCAGGAGGCAACGGTCGAGGAAAGGCTGGCGGCGCTTGAAGGCAGTGCCAGCGGTTATGTCGACAATTCCTATCTGTTCCTGATTTCGGGACTGGTGGTGATGTTCATGGCGGCCGGCTTCTGCATGCTGGAATCCGGCCTGGTGCGCTCCAAGAATGCGGCGATGCAGTCCACGAAGAATATTGCCCTCTTCTCCGTTGCCGGCCTGATGTTTTATCTGATCGGTTACCAGATCCTGTATCCGTCGAGCTGGATCATCGAGAATTATCTGGGCATGCCCGCCATCTGGGCGCCCGGCGATCTGGCAACGTCTGACGGGGGATACGCGTCCAGTTCCGACTGGTATTTCCAGATGGTCTTCGTGGCGACCGCCGCCTCCATTGTATCGGGCACCGTGGCCGAACGCGTCCGCATCTGGCCTTTCCTGATATTCACCGCCTTCCTGACCGGGATCATCTATCCCATTCAGTGCTCCTGGCAGTGGGGTGAGGGCTGGCTCTATGACATGGGCTTTTCCGATTTTGCCGGCTCGACGCTGGTGCACTCTGTCGGCGGCTGGGCCGCGCTTGTCGGCGCCATCGTGATCGGGCCGCGCACCGGCAAGTATTTCGGCAAGGCGGTCAATCCGATGCCCGGTTCGAATATTCCGCTGGCCGCGCTGGGCACCTTCATCCTCTGGTTCGGCTGGTTCGGCTTCAATGGCGGTTCGCAGCTGGCGGCCGGCGGCGTGGAGAATATCAACTCGGTCGCGAAGATCTTCGTCAACACCAACATGGCCGCGGTCGGCGGCGTCCTGGCGGCCATGATCCTCACGGCCGCGCTTTACAAGGGCAAGATCGACTCGACCATGGCGTTCAACGGAGCGATTGGCGGGCTCGTTTCCATCACGGCCGAGCCGTTGACCCCGGCCGTGTGGCAGTCCGTGCTGATCGGCGGCATTGGCGGTGTCCTCGTCGTGCTGACGGTCCCGATGCTCGACCGGTTCAAGATTGACGATGTCGTCGGCGCGATCCCGGCTCACCTGGTCTGCGGCATCTGGGGCACGCTGGCGGTGCCGATCACCAATACCGGCACGAGCTTCCTCACCCAGCTGATCGGCGTGGTTGCCATCGGGGCCTTCGTGGTCGTCATGTCGGCCATTGGCTGGTTCCTCCTGAAGCTCACCCTCGGCGTGCGCGCCAGCGAAGAAGAGGAAATGGAAGGCCTCGACAAGACGGAAATCGGCCTCGAAGCCTATCCCGAATTTGCCTCCTGATCCGGGCGGCGGACCGTGCGGGCCGCCATCACCGGCCCGAACCGGCCCCGGCAGCGCGGAAGCTGCCGGGGCCTTTTTGTCTGGCATCTGAATGTTAGGCAACGAACCGCGGCACAATTGCCCCATTTACGCCCTGTTTTCGTATTGCGTGCGTGATTACCTCATGCCCGAGCAGACATGAGTCGCCCGATATTGAGAACGGAGCCGCGGATGCTTTCGACATTCCTGACGCTTGCCGCGATGCAGGCGGGCAGCCTCAACCTCCCGATCCTGGCGCCGGCCCCTCCGGCCGCGACGGTCGAGACCGACGTGTCAGGCGAGGCGTCCGGCCCCGTCCGCGACACCGCACGGCCCGGCGAAGCCGACGCGCCAGTGGTCCGGGTTCAGGGCGAAAAGGACGAACGGGGGTCGGGTGGCGCGGAAAGAGAGTCATCAGGCACCGTGCCAACCGGGCCTGACACAGCGCAATCCGCGCCGGACACGTCCAATCCGCCCGCCGGCGAGACGCAGGGCGGCGATGCGCCGGCCCGTGCGCAGCTGATCGATCCGCCTCGCGCGCCTGCGGCCCTCTCGCCCACGGAGCGCCGGGCGACCGTCAAGGCCGCGAGCGAGGCGCTTTCGCGGGTGGAAACGGCGACAGGACGGTTTGTCCAGGTGGACGCCAGCGGCCAGCTCACCGAAGGCAGCTTTGCCCTGAAGCGTCCGGGCCGCATGCGTTTCGATTATGACGCGCCGACCCCGCTTCTCATTGCGGCGGACGGGGCCACTGTCGCCATCCGCGACAATGAGCTGGAGACCGTCGACCGTGTTCCCCTCGCCTCGACGCCGCTCGGGCTCATCCTCGATGATGATCTGGATTTCGAGAAAGAGGCCGAGATTCTCGATGTGCGCAAGGCCAATGGCGTCGTCTCGGTATCTCTGCGCGACCGCACGGGCGAGGCTGAGGGCACGCTGACGCTGATCTTCGATGCCGGCAGCTACCAGCTGGTCAGCTGGCGCGCGGAAGACCCCAGCGGCGGCACGACAACCGTGCGTCTCAGCAATGTGCGCACGGGCGTTTCGCTCAATCCGCGCCTGTTCATCGTCGAGGATTTCGAGGATGACGAGGATGATCGCGGGCGCCGACGCTAGGCACGGGCGATTGTGTCGCGGTCACACGCAAGCGGATAAACAATTGTTTACTTGAAAATCATGCCAGCAGTGACATCTTTGCAACTGTAGAGACGACGAAACCCACGGATTTCCCCGACCGTGGCTCTCTCTACCACCGGTCCCTTCCCCTCCCGGTGAAAGACGCATCGCGTCACCAGCGCCCGAGCATTCCCCCCCCGTGCTCGGGCGCTTTGGTGTCCGGTGCTTTCCTTTTCGCGCTCCGTCATTTACAGGCTCGGCGCATGCCGGCTATCAGACTTGTCTCCTGGAACATCAATTCCGTGCGTCTTCGCGCGCCGAATATCGCCCGGTTTGTCGAAGAGCATCGCCCCGACGTGGTCTGCCTTCAGGAAACCAAGTGCCGTGATGGGGAATTTCCCGGAAAGGCCTTCGCGGAGATGGGCCTGCCGCACCTCCTGGTGTACGGACAGGGGGGCGGCCATCATGGCGTGGCCATTGCCTCGCGCCTGCCGCTTGAGCCGGTCGCCGCGCCCGACCTGTGCCGGGAAGGCCATGCCCGCGTGATCGGCGCACGCGTCGGCGGTTTCGAGCTGCACAATATTTACCTGCCGGCCGGGGGCGACGTGCCCGATGCCGAGGCCAATGAGAAATTCGCCCACAAGCTGGATTTTCTCGAGGCTATGGGCCGCGCCTATGCAGCCTTGCGCGACACCGACGGACCGCCGCGCCTCCTGCTTGGTGATCTCAATGTCGCGCCGCATGAAAATGATGTCTGGTCGCACAGGCAGATGTTGAAAACCGTCTCTCACACGCCGGTGGAGACAGATGCGCTGGAATCGGCGCGCCGGGCCGGCGGCTTCACCGATATTGCCCGGCAGGTTCATCCCGACGAGCAGAAACTCTTCACCTGGTGGAGCTATCGCGCGCGGGACTGGGCGGCGTCCAATCGCGGCCGGCGGCTGGATCATATCTGGACCGACCCGGCGGCGACCCAACGCGCCGAAGCGGAAAGCTATCGCATCCATGTCGGCTATCGCGGCGGCTGGAAGCCGTCCGACCATGCCCCCGTGAGCCTCGTGCTCCGGGGCGACTGACGCTTCAGGCGTTAAACTTTTCGAAAGCCGCTTCCCGTTTAACGCGAATACTACCAGAAGCTGCATTCGTTCAGGGAGGCGAGAATGGGGATTGCGAAACGGGCCGGCAGGTCCGCCATGCTGGCACGGCATTTCCTGCTGGCCGTCCTGGCGCTCATGACCGGACTCGTCGTGATCCCGGATGCCAGTGCGCAAACGACATATACAGTCTGTTCCAAACAGGGCTCCGAGCTGGACCTGAACAGAGCCAGCACGAGCGGCATGCGGGCCAAGCTGTCCAATACGAACTATTTCGGGCCAGGCGGCACTGTCGCGCCCGAGCAGATGGCCTTCCAGTCGCTGTCTTCGGTCAATTCCGGCTCGCTGGCCGCCTGCGATATCTTCATCGGCGGCGGGTTTCCCGAAAACCTCTCCGTGGCCGAAACCCAGGCAATCCGCACCTGGGTGAATTCGGGCAACCGTTTCGTCATTGCCGGTTGTGACAGCTCGTCCCAGCTCCTGTGCGGGCCAAATGGCCTGCAGCGCAGCCTCACCAATATCAGCTCGGGTTTCGGCGTGTCGCTCAATTTCAGCCTCGCCTACAATCCGCTGACTTGCGGCGGCGTCTCCGGCGTCGACACATATGGCGGCGCGGCGACCGTCATATCATCGCTCGCCGGCGATGCCACGCTGGCCACGCATAATGGCACCTATACCGGCCAGCCGGCCGCCATTGCGCCGGATCTTGTCGCGCCGGAATTCCTTATGACGGCCGACCCCGATATGTATGGCTCATCGGGCAATGGCGTGATCGGCAATTCGGCCATCGCATCGAGCGACCAGAGCGTTTTCGTGCTCAATTCCTTCAAGTTCGCCGCCGATGCCCTGTCCGGGCGGCTCCAGAACCCGCAATGCCCGGTCGATTACAATTCGGCCGGCGATTTGGAAATCGGCCTGACGGCCAGCGCCGCGTCCGTCAGTGTTGGCGGCACCGTCGATTTCGAAATCGAAGTCGCCAATACGGGCGGGGCAAGTGTCGGGGATATCGAGGCCCTGTTCGAGGTGCCGGCGGGCTTCAGTTTTGTCAGCGAAGCCGGGCCGGGCAGTTACGACAGTGCCAGCGGCGTGTGGACCCTCGGCGCGCTCAATCCGGGAGACAGCGTCACGCTGATTGTCACGGCGACAGCCGCGGCCGTCGGATCACCGCAGGCCCGGGCCGAGATCACCCGCGCCAACCTGCCCGACAGCGATTCCGCGCCGAATGCCGGTTTCGGCGAGGATGATCTCGCCGACGGGCTGAATGATGATGACGAGGCCAGCCTTGCCATGACGATACAGCCAGGCGGTCCCACAGTGTCCGGCCGCGTCTTCGAGGATAACGGCGCGGGGGGAAGCACGGCTCATGACGGCGTTTTTGCAGGCAACGAGGCCGGGATCGGCGGGGTGCGCATCCTTGCGCGCGACGCCGGCGGCGCGGTGATTGCCCGCACCGAGAGCGATGGAGACGGGCTCTATACGATCGTCCTGCCGAACAACAGCGCCGGCAGTCAGGTGACACTGCATGCGGTGCGGGCGGGGGGCGAATGGCGGTATGTTTCCGGCGCGCCGGGTGACCTGCCCGCCGCGGCTGACACGCTGGCGAGCCATGGTGAGGTCAGTTTCACGCCCGTGCCGGGCGCTGATTATAGCGGCGTCGATATCGGCCAGGTCCGGCGCCCGCAACTGAAGGCCCCGCGCCTTGCCAGCCTCTCGCCCGGCCAGTCGGTCGTTCTGGGCCACACATTCACAGCGACGACAGCAGGGACAGTTGACCTGACACTGTCCGATATCGAGGCCAGCCCGGCCAGTGCCTTCACGCAAGCGCTTTTCGCCGACACCGATTGCGACGGCGTGATCGGGCTCGCGGAAACGGTTGTGTCGGGCTCGCTCGGCGTGGCGGCGGGCGATGAGACCTGCCTGCTTGTCCGTGTCTCCGCAGCGCCGGGCATTCCCGGGGACTCCCGGCTGGACTATACGCTCATGGCCGATTTCGCCTATGCGGGCACCGCGCTCGGCGAAGAGCTCGCCAATGACGACCGGGTCACAGTCTCGCCTGAAGGCGCACTGGAACTGACCAAACAGGTCTGTAACCTGACCGTTTCGGCTTGTGACGCGGCCAGCGGCACGGGCTTTGCGCCGGCCAATACCGGGCGGCCCGGCGATGTCCTGATATATCGGATCGGTTTCGAGAATCCCGGGCCCGATGCGATCGACGAGGTCGATATTCATGATGACACGCCGGCCTACTCCCGGCTCACGGCCACCGGCCCGGATGTCGTGGCCGCTCCGGCCGGCCTGTCCTGCATGCTCGTTTCGCCGGCGGCTCCAGCCGCGGGTTATGCCGGGGACCTCCACTGGCAATGCTCGGGACAGATGTCGGCGGGTGACCAGGGCGTGGTCAGCTTCGAGGTCGCGGTCGATGAGTGATGCGCGGTGTTGGGACCGTATTGTCTCGGCCGCACCGTTCAGGCGCTGAGCGGCCACACCCCCGTATCGCTTTCGAGCGACGTGAAGACAACCCGGTTCCGCCCGCCACGCTTGGCTGCGTAAAGAGCCTCATCTGCCGATTGGATCGCTTCATCGAGGTCGGACATCGCCGATACAGGCGCCGCCCCGAAACTGGCCGTGACATATGTGTGTACTGACCCGGATTCGAAACAGTGATTCTCGATCCTGCGTCTCAGCCGTTCAAAGATACCGCGCGCTTGATCGGGCGTGACATTGCTGGTCAAGACCACGAATTCCTCCCCGCCCCAGCGGCACAGCTTGTCGAAGGGATGACGCAGTTCATCGCTCAGGAGGACCGCCAGGGTGCACAAGACCTCATCGCCGAACTTATGGCCAAATGTGTCATTGAGCTGTTTGAACCGATCCAGATCGACAAAGGCGATCGCGGCAGAATTCCCCGTTCGCTTCATTCGGGCCATTTCGTCGCCAACCGCCGACAGGAAGGAGCGCCGGTTCAGGAGGCCCGTGAGCGGATCGGTCGAGGCCAGGCGTTCGAGTTTTTCGTTCGAACGACGGATGCGCAGGTCATACTGGGCGGCCAGGCCCGCCATTGGCACAGATACGAGCAATGCAACAAGTGTGGTGGTTTTCAGGAAGTCCTGCAGAGTATCCGGCACACCCAGATGAAAGGTGACGACGCCCGAAATCACGGACATCGATACCGCTGCGAGCGGTATCAGAACAAAAAGCTCCAGGGACTGCCCGAAATGCCTATCCAATCGAAGAAAGTTCATTTGCAATCGTTTTAAGTAAATCAACTTTTGTATTGAAAACACTCTTTATTGATTGCACTATATACGCATTAGGCCGAACACTGTTTTGAGGCTTCTGTGCGTACTCGAAACCTATCATGCACTATCTTAATAGCGTGCAAATGCCGATATTCGACTTTCAAGGGCGTGTCTCGACTGCGGCTCGAATACGCGTCAACTACGCCCTGATCCTCTGGCTGTGCTCGGATTGCGTGTGGAATCGCCAAGGCTCGCCCCTTTGTGAGGACGCACATAAAAAAACGGCCCCGCAGTAAAGCTGCGGGGCCGCTCTCGGTTCGGCTTGGGCCGGGTTCCGGCGCCAAGCTATTTGGTCGGACGGAAGCGCTCCAGCTGCGCGGCGGCCCAGTCGCGCCCGCCCCAGCCAAAGGCGATGCCGATGGCCAGCGCCGCGCCGAGTATGATGTATTTCGCCACTTCCAGGATGAAGGCGCCGCCCGTCGGGTCGAGGCCCATGCGGGAAATGCCGAGAATCACCGAAAGAACGATGATCACCCATTTCACGATGCTCGCCGCGGTGTCGGTGGCGCCCGAACCGGCCGATTTCATCGCATCGGTGATCAGGCGGGCCAGGAACACGCCGGCGAAGATGATCAGCGCGCCGAACACGATCTGCGCACCCATGTCGAGCACGACGTTCATCGCCTCTGTCAGTGCGGCGAACTCGAGCGCGCGCAGGGCCTGGATCACGCCAAGCAGGACGATGAAGAACAGCGCCAGGTTGGCGATGATGTTAGAGGCCGTCATGTTGCGGTCCGCGCCCTTGAGCAGGCCAAGCTCGTTGACCGCGCTGTCGATGCCGAAATTCGGCAGCGTCTTGCGGGCGAGATCGGCGATCCAGCGGCCGACAAACACGAACACGGTCAGGATGATGCCCGCCAGGATAATGTTGTCGAGGCTGTCGACAATGCTCGACAGGAGCGCGTTTACCGGCTGCGAGATACTTTCGATGTTGAGAGCGTCAAAGGCGGCAATGGCCCCGAGGATCATCAGGAAGGCCTGCAGGATCGTCGATACGACACCGGAAATATTCACAGGGCCTTCTGCAAAACCGACCTGCTCGGGAAGCGGGTCGGCAAAGACGAGCACGGCCTTGGAGGCCTGCTTCACCACGTTCGCAACGATGATGAAGATCGCGAAGACGAAGACCGCGGCGATGATGTTCGGCACATAGGAGAAGATCTCGTCCAGCATCGCGTTGAGCGGCTGGGTGATCGTGGTCAGTTCGAGCCGGGTCAGTGCCTGGATGACGCCGAGCAGGATGATGACCCAGAAAGCCGCAGACGAAAGGCTGGCGCCGAGGCTCTTGCGGCCGGGGCCGGCGGTCTGGTTGGCTTTCTTGGCAAGGCCGGTCTTGTCGATCGCTGCGCCGATCAACCATTTCACGACATAGGCCGCGATGATGAACCCGATCAGGATGATCAGGGCCGCGAATATCTTCGGACCGTATTCATTGAATTGGTACTGGATGTTTTCCCAGAGTTGTTCCATTTGCCCCTCCATTTGGTTTGGATAAGAGGGGCTTTACCACAATCTGGTCATGTTTCACGGGGGGCACTGACATTTTCGAAAGCACGGTCAAGGTCTCCGCCCAGTTCATAGGCCACATAGTCGCGCAGGCGGTCGGTCACCTCGCCGGCATCGCCCTGGAGGGCTTCGGCGGGGATTTCAGGGCCGAAGCCCATATCGAAGCGTGAGCCCTTCTTGTTGAGAAGCTCGTGGAACAGGGTGATGTCACGAAGCTCACCGTTGACCCGCGAAAAGAAGTAGAAAAGTTTCGAGTTTCGCGCGTCCAGGTGCAGCGGGATGACGGGGGCGTTCTTCTTGCGCGCCAGGCTGACGGCCGTGGGGAACCAGTCCTGCTCGGTCAATTGGCCCTCGATCATGCGCGCCAGCTTGCCGGACGGAAAGATCACCACGCATTTTTCCTCCGCGAAGGCTTCCCCCGCCTGGCGCAGGGTCTCGCGCGTCTTGGCGGGGCTGCGCTTTTCCATCACCCATTCGACGGGAATCACCTGGTCGGAAAAGCGTGGATTGACGCGGATGGCATCGGCATTCGCGAAGAAGACCACATCCGTGCGCACCTTGCGGATCGCTTCCCAGACCGCAACCCCGTCAGCCAGCCCGGTCGGGTGGTTGGCCACGACGATACAGCGCCCGCTCGCCGGCAGCCGATCGATATGCTCGACCTGCATGCGGAATTGCAGCTTTTCCGCCAGGAAATCGAAGCTCTGCCGCCCGTTCAGGGTCTGCAGGTGATCGGCCATGGCGCGGGCATTGTCATAGCCCAGCAGGCTGTAGAGCAGCGGACGGGTGAGCGGCCAGGACCAGTGGGAGACAAAGCTGGGACAGCGTTCACGGATGAGTTCATCAACGATGTGAAGGTCGCTGGCGCCCTCTGCCGGAAGGAAGACCGCCTGGCGTCGGGCAGCGATTGCCGCGGGTTTCTCAGTCATGATCGGTCTGCCTCATCGCTTCGCATTACAGCATACAGCATCGTGAGCCCGGCGAAAGCAGGCGCGCTGCGGCGCCCTGCCTCGCGCGCAATTGTAAACACTTCAGTCATCTTCGCTTTACCAAGGCGAAACAGCCGCGTGGTTTAAACGGGCTGGCAGAAAGATGAAAGCGCGCGGCTGCACGCTTGGCACAAGTTATGAGGTAGATTGATGAAAGTGCTCTGGGTCGAGGACCATGAACCTGTCCGCGAAATGCTCGCGATCGCTGCGGACAAGGCCGCGCGTGCCCGTGTGCAAGTCGACCTGGTGACGGCGACGACGCTCATGGAAGCGGAAAGCCGCTTGCGGCTCGAGAGGTTTTCGCTCGTCATACTGGACCTGACCCTTCCTGACAGCGTGGACCCGGAAATGACGATTGCGCGCATTGCCAATATGGGAAACCACAGGATCGCCGTCGTCTCCGCCAGTGACGAGCGCGATCGCGCAGTGGAGACCGCGCGCAAGTGCGGCTGCAATATCGCTGCCGAGGCCATCGGCAAGACAGGTCTTCCCTTCAACCGGTTCATTCAACGCCCCGGCGCCTTCGAGGATTTCCTGCTCTCCCTCATGCCCATGGGCGACACCTCCGCTCCGGTCGCGGCCTGACCTGGCCTGGCCAGGCCGGTTCAGCCGGCATTCAGCCGGCGGCTCCTATGAACGCGTCATGGAGCAACGACCGGCAAGCAGCGACGACCTGCGCGCGCGACTGGCAAGCGAGCTGGCGCACACGCTCGACGCGATTGCGCGCGCCGATGGTGTCCTGCGCCGGGTTGAGCTCGAGACCGGCAAGGCGATCTTCCGGGAAATCCTGAATTCCGGCCATGATGGCGAAACGCGGCGGACCGGGCGGCGGGCCCCCGGGGATGTGCTGGCCGGGCTGCCCTGGCGTATGAAGCGAAAACTGGTGCAGCTTTGCTGGTTGCTGGCGGAAAGCGACGGGACGCTGCATGCGGCAGAGGAAGCGGCGATCTATGCGCTTGCCGACCGGATCGGGCTCGACCGGCGCACGGTGGCGCTTTCCCAGCCGGCGCTCAACCTGCCTTGCCCGGGACAGAGCCTGGCCCAGCCTGTCGAGCCGGGCCATCTGAGCGAGCACCTGCTGGCTGCGGCCGGCTGACACAGGCAGACCGGGTGCTTGCCCGCCGGCGCTGTTTCCGGCAGGACTGCGCAGGTTTCCCTGCGGCAGAGCGTTATATGGAATATTTCACGCAGTTCCCGATCACTTCGGCCCTGATTGCGGCCAATATCGTGGCCAGCCTGATTGCGTTTTCGGCCCATGATTTTTTTGAACAGAACCTTTTTCGCATTGCTCCGGTCCTGAAGAATGGGGAATGGCACCGGCTCGTGACCTCGGCCTTTCTTCATGTGAACGGACTGCATCTGTTCGTGAACATGTTCGTGCTGTTCATGTTCGGGCCGATTCTGGAACGTGTTCTCGGAGCCGGCGGCTATCTGCTGGTCTATTTCGCCGCCCTGACCGGGGCCAGCCTCTGGATGCTCGTCGACAAGCGCGACTCTCCCGATTACAGCGCCGTGGGGGCGTCGGGTGCCATATCCGGGGTCGTTCTGGCTTTTTGTCTCTTCCAGCCTTTCCAGATGCTCTACCTCTTTTTCATCATGCCCATACCGGCTGTGGTCTTCGGCATCGGCTATATCGCGCTCAGCTTCTGGCTCTCCCGGCGCGAAAGCACGATGGTCGCGCATGGCGCCCATCTCGGCGGGGCCCTGGCCGGGCTCGCGGCGACCGTGCTGGTCTATCCTGAAGTGATCGGGATCTTCATGCGCCAGCTGACCGGAGCGGCGTGACGCGATGGGGGCGGTGAGCCGAGCCTACAAGGCCCGCGTGGCGGAGGGTGAACTCGAGCGCGATGACGAACAGATGCGCGCGGCCGGCTTGCTCGATGCCGTCTGTGCCCGTCTTGGTGAGGCCAGGGAGTCCCGCGGCTGGTTCTCGCGCAGGCGGGAGCCGGTGACCGGCGCCTATCTCTGGGGCGGTGTCGGGCGAGGAAAGTCGATGCTGATGGACCTGTTCTTCACCGCCGCCCCGGTGGAGGCGAAGCGGCGGGTTCATTTTCACGAATTCATGAACGAGGTCCATGACGATCTCGCCCGCTGGCGGGCCATGTCAAAGCGCGAGCGCAAGCGGTCAGGCTGGCAGGTGCGCGGGGCAGGCGATGACCCGATCCCTCCGGTCGCCAGGAAGGTCGCCGAATCGGCGCGCTTGCTGTGCTTCGATGAATTCCAGGTCACGCAGATCGCCGATGCGATGATCCTCTCGCGCCTGTTTGCCGACCTGTTCGAGCGGGGCGTGACCGTCGTGGCCACATCGAACCGTCACCCGGATGATCTCTACAAGAACGGTATCAACCGCGAGCTGTTCCTGCCCTTCATCGCCCTGCTGAAACAGTATTGCGAGGTCCATGAGCTGGCCTCGGCGCGCGATTTCCGGCTTGAACATCTCGTGGCCGACAATGTGTGGCACACGCCCCTGGGACCTCAGGCTGATGCGGCCATGGACCGGGCCTGGCAGCGTCTCACGCTGGGCGCGCAGCCGCAGCATTGCGTGCTCACGATCAAGGGCCGCCGGCTGGAGATCCCGCGCGAGGCCGCCGGCGTGGCGCGGATGAGCTTTGCGGAGCTTTGTGCCCGCCCGCTCGGCTCGGCGGACTATCTGCGCCTCGCCTCGAGTTTTCATACGCTGATGATCGATGCGATTCCCATGCTCGGCCCGGACAAGCGCAATGAGGCGGCGCGCTTCGTTGCGCTGGTCGATGCGCTCTATGAGGCGAAGGCCAAGCTCATTGCCAGCGCCGCGGCCGAGCCCGATCAGATCTATACCGAGGGCGACGGCGCTTTCGAATTCCGGCGCACGACCTCGCGCCTGCATGAGATGCGGTCCGAGGCCTATCTCGCCGCCGAGCATGAGGTCGTGGACGAGACGGCGTGACGCGCGAAAAGCCCGCCGGCCGATACGGGATGCTTTCCCGGGGCGGAGCCCGCGGGCCTACATGAAGCCCTTGAACTTGTCCTTGAATTTCGAGACGCGGCCACGCTCGGAAACGCGCGCATTCCCGCCGGTCCACGCCGGATGGGTGGTCGGGTCGATGTCGAGCGTAAGCCGGTCACCTTCGCTGCCATAAGTCGTGCGCGTCTGGTATTCGGTGCCGTCAGTCATCACCACGGTGATGAAGTGGTAATCGGGATGCCCTTCGGATTTCATCGTCGCGTCTCGGCCTTCAAGCGGTTGCGCGGACCTGGCAGGGCGCCATGCCGCAGGAAAAATCAAACAGCGCCTATACTCCTGCCGAAGCCGCGGATCAAGGCCCGCCAGCGGGGAAACCCGTGCCCCCGCCGCGTTCCAGCGCCTCGGTCAGTTGCTGGACACTGTCGGGGGTGAGCTGGCCGCGCAGGTGGAGCGTGATTTCACCCCCGGAGATGACGAAGGTTTCCGGCACGCCTGTATGGCCGAATTCCAGGGCGCCCTGTCCGCTCGGGTCCATGGCGATCAGGTCGAACGGATTGCCGTGGCGGGCCAGGAATTCGCGGGCATTGGCCTCGCTGTCATCATAGACGAGGCCGTAGACCCGGCCGGGATAGCGCTCTGACAGGGCCATCAGAAGCGGATGTTCGGCCAGGCAGGGCGTACACCAGCTCGCCCAGAGATTGACGATGACCGGGGCGGCTTCGCCCGCCCGGTCGAAGCGCACGGTCTCGGCGCTGTCGAGACGTTCGAGCGAAATGGCCGGCGCGCTGCGGCTGACGCGCTCGAAGCTCGGCTTGGTGCCATCAAACAGCTGGATGAGTCCGAGCCCGGCAAACAGGATGAGGGCGATGAAGGGCAGGCCGTAGAGCAGTCGTTTCAATGGCCCGCCTCCCTGTCTTCGGCCTGTAGCCGCTCCAGCCGCCGGCGCGCGGCACGTGCGCGCAACAGGACAATGGCGACAAGTCCGCCGATCACCAGGGCGGCGAGGCCGTAAGCGGCCCAGATATAGGGCCCGGTATGGTCAAAAGCCGGAAACATGTTCGCGGCGGTCTACTCGACCGTGCGCTTGAGGAGAAGGGCGTTTGCGCGCCGCGCCATGATATCGGTGCGCATCGCGGTGAAGCTCAGGGCGGCCAGCAAAAGGCCGTGGCCGACCGCGCCCAGCAGCAGCGGGACGAGATATTCCGCCGGCATGGCCGGGCCGCCGGCCCGGATGACGCTGGGGCCCTGATGCAGGCTCGCCCAGATATCGACCGAGAATTTTATGATCGGAACATTCAGCGCCCCGACCATGGCGATGATCGCCCCGGCGCGGGCGGCTTTCTGGCGCGTGTCCATCGCCGCGCGCAGGGCCATGTAGCCGAGATAGAGGAAGAAAAGCACCAGGACCGAGACCATGCGCGCATCATCCCATTGCCACCAGGTGCCCCAGGTCGGCTTGCCCCAGATCGCCCCGGTTGCCAGGCAGAGCGCCGTATAGGCCGCGCCGGCGGGTGCCAGCGCCTTGGCGGCGGTGTCGGCCAGTTCATGGCGCCAGATGAACCAGACAAAGCTGGAGACGGCCATGCCGGCATAGGCCGCCATAGCGAGCCAGGCGGCGGGCACATGAATGAACATGATCCGCGCACTGTCGCCCTGATACCTTTCCGGCGAGACGATGAACAGCGCCTGCCAGATCGAATAACCGACCAGCACCGCCGCGCCGGCATAGAGCCAGGGCGTCACCGCTTTCGAAAAGGCCATGAACCTGTGCGGATTGGCGAAATAGGACAGTCTGGGCATGGCTTGTATATAACTCAGTCAGCCGCAAGACGCAGCGCCGCGGCCATGGCGAAGGGCGCTATGCCGCAGGCAAACAGGCTCGTCGCGGCCAGCAAAAGGGCTTCCGGCGGCATTCGGGCGGCGCCGGCCTCCAGCGTCATGGCCCCGAAAATCGCCGTCGGCACATACAGCGGCAGCGCGATCAGGGCAATGAGCAACCCGCCCCGGCGTACGCTGGCGGTCAACGCTGCGCCGACCCCGCCCCACATGAAAAAGGCGATACCGCCAACGCCATAGGCGCCTGCGGCCGGCAGCAGCTGGTCCGGCGGGAGTTGCAGCATCAGGCCGAGCAATGGCGTGATCAGCACAAGGGGCAGGCCGGCCGCCAGCCAGTGGGCAAAGGTCTTGGCCGCCGCGATCGCGGCCAGCGGCGCATCGGCCTGCAGCCAGAGATCCAGCGCGCCGTCCTCCAGGTCGGACTGGAAGATCCGCTCCATCGTGACCAGCGAGGAAAGCGCCAGGGCCACCCAGAGTATGCCCCCGCCAATCGCGCTCAGCTGGTCGGGCTGCGAACCGATCCCGAACGGCACGAGTATCGCCGCGCCGGCGAAGAAACCGACCGGTAGCAGCGCCCCGGCGCCGCCCGCCCAGGCTTCGGACAGTGCCTGCCGGAAAGCGGCGGAGATAGGCGAAGGCGCCGTCACCATGGCCGCCGCCTCCGGCCTCTGCGCCAGACCCAGGCGGCCAGGAGCAGGCCAGCGATGAAGACCGAAATGCCGGCAAGAGTGGCCCAGATGCCCAGTTCGGCCTGAAGTTTGAAAGCGATGTGCCGGCCCAGAATTGCGGTGATCAGGGCGATCCCCAGTGGCGTGGCATAGCGGCGAAAACGCGGCGCGCTCATAGAGCGAACTCCCTGTCGGCGTCGAGGCCGACATCGCCATGAACGGCGGCAATGATGGCCCCGCCGGCGGCGCAATGCTCGCGCATGTCGCGATTGAGCGCGGCTCTTGCCTCCACGTCGAGGGCCGAAAAGGGCTCATCCATCAGCCAGAGCGCCCGCGGGTCGAGTTTGAGCCGTGCAAGCGCCGTTCTCTGACGCTGGCCGGCCGACAGGAGCCGGGCGGGCACGTCTCCGGGGCGTTTCAGGCCGGCCTCGGCGAGCCGGCTGTCAATATTGTCGAAAGGCACGCCCCAGGCCCGCGCCCAGAGACAAAGATGTTCGCGCGGGGTCTCGTGGGGTTTCAGACCTGTGCGATGGGCAATCCAGTGAAATCCGACTTCGCGGGTGACCGAGCCTTCTGCGGGCCTTGTCAGTCCGGCAAGGATACGCAGAAGGGTCGTCTTGCCATTGCCATTGGCGCCGCGCAGGACGAGGCTCTCGCCGCCATGGACCGCAATACTGACATCGCGAAAAAGGAGGCGTTCGCCACGGATCGCGGCTAGCCCGGTGGCAGTGATCAGGGGCGCACTCATGGCGCCGGTGTTAGACGGCTTTGCGGTGCCCTGTCATCCTTTCATGGCGTCTCAGGTGCGCCAGCGCAGGGTGGTCGGCGCGAGGGTGTTGCGAAATTCCCGGCCCGCCTGGCGCGCCGCCTGCCATTCCCTCTTGATCTGCATATACCAGATGAATTGCCGGTCGCTGTCGCCGAGCAGCATGCCCTTGCCGCCATATGGCTCGTTTTCGCGGCGCAGGCGCATGATCTCGACATCCTGTTGCAGGAATGGCTTGGCCGCGAGCGGCACGACCGGCCGGATCAGGGACAGGACCGGGGAGTCCCAGTAGAAAATCTGACGCAGCCGCGTATGACGCGTATCGACGGGTGTCAACGCCGTCAGGCCGAGCACTGTATGCTTGCGGTTCTGGATGTATTCCGCGCGTAGTCCGGGAAGGCGAAACTCGATGCGCACACCGATCTTGCCGCCGATGAGGTTGTAGATGTCGGAATTTACCGGGGCATGCGGGACCATGGTGAAGCCGAAATCATTCGGCTCGAAATGTTTCGTCTTTTCCTTGAGGATCCCGCTTCCGCGCCAGAGCGGGCTCTTGTGGACGAAGGGCGTATGGGCCGGGTCGAGAAGGCCATAGGCGGCATCATCCTGATGGGCCGGAATGATCACTTCGGCGCAGTAGCGCACCTTCGCCTTCGGGCCGCCCAGCCGGCGCGGGGCGCTGGCCGCCAGAGGGTCAGGCCCGGCGGCTCCCGGGTGGAAATACCAGATCAGGTCCTCGCTCTCGGAAAGACGTGCCGGCTGGCCGTCGAAAGTCGCACTGAGCCGTGAAGACCGATCGCGCGTTACGTCGAGCAACCCGCCGCAAATATCGATGCGCCGCGCCTGGCCGCGTGGCACATCGCGGCTCAGCGCGGCGACATACCAGACATCGCTGATCAGGGTTTCGCCGCGCAGGTCGGCCGCGCCCTCTTGGGGCCCCGCGGTCTCGTCGAACATGGCTGGGTTTCCGCTTCACCTCCCTACCTCTTCTATAGCGCGTGCCACTGCAATCAAGCCGCGTCCGGACCGCGGGTGGCTTGCTGTTCCCTCCCGGCCTGCGACGAAAGCCCGGCCCGGGCTGCAATTGCGTCACGGCCGATTGCAGCGTAAACACGGGACAAAATCCGCGGCCGAATTGCCAGAAACTCGGCCACGCACGATATTGACCCCAGACCCGCGAGGCCCTCCCATGCCCTCCCTCGACAGTTTCAACGCCAAACGCACCCTTAACGCCGGTGGCAAGACCTATACCTATTATTCGCTGCAAGCCGCCGCGGAAAACGGCCTTGGCGATGTTTCGCGCCTTCCCGCCTCTCTGAAGGTGCTTCTGGAAAACCTTTTGCGCAATGAAGACGGCAAGGCGGTCACCCGTGACGATATCAAGGCCATGGCCGCCTGGCTCGACAACAAGGGATCGGTCAGCCACGAAATCGCCTATCAGCCCGCCCGGGTCCTGATGCAGGATTTCACCGGCGTGCCGGCCGTGGTCGATCTCGCCGCGATGCGCGATGCCGCGAAGAAGCTGGGTGCAAAGGCCGATGCCATCAATCCGCAGGTGCCGGTGGACCTCGTCATCGACCACTCGGTGATGGTGGACCATTTTGCCGGTCCGAAGAGTTTCGCGCGCAATGTCGAGCGCGAATATGAGCGAAATGGCGAACGCTACAAATTCCTGAAATGGGGCGCCCGGGCGTTCGAGAATTTCCGTGTTGTTCCGCCTGGCACCGGCATCTGCCACCAGGTGAATCTCGAATATCTCGGCCAGACCGTCTGGACCCGGGACGAAGGCGGGGAGACCGTCGCCTATCCCGACACTCTTGTCGGCACCGACAGTCACACCACGATGATCAACGGCCTTGCCGTGCTCGGCTGGGGCGTGGGCGGGATCGAGGCCGAAGCCGCCATGCTCGGCCAGCCGGTCTCCATGCTGATCCCGGAAGTCATTGGCTTCAAGCTGACCGGCAAGCTGCCCGAAGGGGCGACGGCCACCGACCTGGTCCTGACCGTCGTCGAGATGCTCCGCCAGAAGGGCGTGGTCGGCAAGTTCGTCGAATTCTACGGCGAGGGCCTGGCGGGCCTGACGCTGGAGGACGAAGCCACGATCGCCAATATGGCGCCCGAATACGGCGCGACCTGCGGCTTCTTCCCGGTCGATGATGAAACCATAAGCTACCTGTCCGATACCGGCCGCGACGCCGACCGTGTCGCGCTGGTCGAGGCCTATGCCCGGGCCCAGGGCTACTGGGCGCCGGACATGCCCGACCCGGTCTATACCGATACACTCCATCTCGACCTGACCAGTGTTCAGCCTTCGATCGCGGGGCCGAAACGCCCGCAGGACCGTATTTCGCTGAACGAGGCGGCGACGGCCTTCAAGGACGCGGTTGTGGATATTCGCGGCGGACGCCGTGATCCCAAGGTCGCGGCCGCAACGACCGCGGAGAGCCGCTTCGTCGGTGAAGGCGCCGACAATGTGAACACCGCGCCGGATGATTACGGCATTCAGCATTTCGATGTCGAAGATCACGATTTCACCCTGCATGACGGCTCGGTCGTGATTGCCGCGATCACCTCGTGCACCAACACGTCCAACCCGTCCGTGATGCTGGCGGCGGGCCTTGTGGCCAGGAAGGCGCGCGAAAGGGGCCTGAGTGTAAAGCCCTGGGTGAAGACCTCCCTGGCGCCCGGCAGCCAGGTGGTGACCGATTATCTGGAAAAGGCCGGCCTGCAGGACGATCTCGACGCGCTCGGCTTCAATCTCGTGGGTTATGGCTGCACCACCTGTATCGGCAATTCCGGCCCGCTGCCGCCGGCCATCTCCAAGGCCGTCAACGAGAATGACCTGGTGGCCGCCTCGGTTCTTTCGGGCAACCGCAATTTCGAGGGCCGCATCAGCCAGGATGTGCGCGCCAATTATCTCGCGTCGCCGCCGCTGGTCGTGGCCTATGCCATTGCCGGTTCGATGCATGTCGATGTCGCCAACGGGCCGATTGGACGGGACAGTGACGGCAATGACGTGTTCCTGAAGGATATCTGGCCGACCAGCCAGGAGGTTGCCGACGTCATGCGCTCGGCGGTGTCGCCGGAGATGTTCCAGTCGCGTTATGCCGAAGTGTTCACCGGCGATGAGCGCTGGCAGACGATCAAGGTCGAGGGCGGTGAGACCTATGACTGGCCCGAAGAGTCGACCTATGTGCGCAACCCGCCCTATTTCACGGGCATGGGCATCGAAGTGGACCCGCAGGAGGATGTGAAGTCGGCCCGTATTCTCGGCCTGTTCGCCGATTCCATTACCACCGATCACATTTCGCCCGCCGGTGCGATCAAGGCTGACAGTCCCGCAGGCCGCTACCTGCAGGACAAGGGCGTGCCGCCGCTGGAGTTCAACTCCTATGGCTCGCGGCGCGGCAATCATGAAGTCATGATGCGCGGCACCTTCGCCAATATCCGCATCAAGAACCAGATGGTCCCGGGCGTCGAAGGCGGTGTCACGCTTCACCAGCCGGATGGCGAGCAGATGGCGATCTATGACGCGGCCATGAAATATGCCGAGGAGGAGACGCCCCTCGTCGTCATGGCCGGCGAGCAGTATGGCACCGGCTCATCGCGCGACTGGGCCGCCAAGGGCACGATCCTGCTCGGGGTCAAGGCCGTGATCGCAGGCAGTTTCGAACGCATTCACCGCTCCAACCTCATCGGCATGGGCGTGCTGCCGCTGCAGTTCCGGGAAGGCGAGGGCTGGCAGGCGCTCGGCCTGACCGGGGACGAGCAGGTCTCGATCGCCGGTATTGCCGATATCAAGCCGCGCCAGGATCTCGATGTCGTGATCACAATGGCTGACGGTTCGGAAAAAACTGTCACCACGACGGTGCGAATCGATACCGAGAATGAACTCGACTATTTCCGCAATGGCGGGATCCTGCACTATGTGCTGCGCAATCTCGCGCGTGAAGCGGCCTGAGCCGGTTCGAGAAGCCGGCGCAAAGAATGCTCCGCCCGGTGATCGCCACGGGCGGGGCTTTCCGCGCGGGTCTTCACAACCCTTTGACTACCGGTTCAGCGCCCGGGCGGCTATGTATGTCACATGCCGAGACCCCTGATCCTCCTGTTTGCCGCGTTCATGCTGGCCATGCCGGTGCGAGCCGATTCCACGCTGATCGAGCTGTTCGCCTCCCATAATTGCCGGGCGTCCGACCAGGCGCACGCCACGCTGGCCCGCATCCATGAAGCCCGCGAGGATGTCCTGATCCTGACCTGGTCGGTCGATTACTGGGACTATCTGGGCGAGGATGATCCCATGGCGATGCCGGAAGGCCAGGCGCGACAGGCGGCCTATGTCGACAAGTTCGGCCTGCGCGGGGCCTATACGCCGCAGACCGTCTATGACGGCGCGCTGCAATGTCCCGGTAATCGTGAGCGCGATGTCACCCGCGCCATTTCCAGGGCCCGGGCGCGCCCGGCAACCGGCATTGCCGTCGCGATCGGCGAGAGGTCAGCGCAGGTCACGGGTCAACAGCCCGGCGAGCTGATCCTTGTCGATTTCCTGACCCGCGCGGATTTGCCTGGCGAGACCGGTGGCAAGATCCACCCCGTCACGGGGCTGACACGGTTGGGAGCCCATGAGGCCGGCACGTCGCGCCACGCCTTGCCGGAATGCCAGAGCGGTTGCGCGCTGATCGTGCAGGACCCGGACAGCCAGGAGGTCCTCGCGCTGGCGCGGGTCAGATGATCCCTCAGCGCCGCCGCCCGCCGAGAATGCCGCGCAGAACGTATCGCGTGACATCGCGTATGAGGCGCTTGTCGATCCAGTCCGGCAGGCCGCCACCTGTGCTGCGGCGGCGCTTGCGACTGTTTTCCGGCTCGCGTTGGGCGCGCTCTTGCGCTGCGGCGGCCTTTTCCGCCGCGCGGGCGGCCTCCTCCTCGCGTTCCAGCAGCTTCTCATAGGCCGAAACGCGATTGTCCGCCTCGTCATAGATCCCGCGGACAGGGCTGTCGGCGAGAACGGCCTCCCGCTCGGTGTCCGTCGCAGGGCCCAGGCGCGAGGAGGGCGGTCGTATCAGCGTGCGTTGCACCATGGAGGGCGCGCCATCTTCGTCCAGTGTCGAGACCAGCGCTTCGCCCACCCCGAGATCGGTAATCACCGCCTCCGTCTCGAAATCCGGGTTGGGCCGGAAACTCTCGGCGGCTGCCCGCACGCCCTTGCGCTCGCGCGGGGTATAGGCGCGCAAGGCATGCTGGATGCGGTTGCCCAGCTGGGCGAGCACCGAATCGGGCAGGTCGCGCGGGTTTTGCGTGACGAAATACACGCCGACCCCCTTCGAGCGGATCAGGCGCACGACCTGTTCGACCTTCTCGACGAGAATGTCCGGCGCATCATCGAACAGGAGGTGGGCCTCGTCGAAGAAGAACACGAATTCCGGCTTGTCCGGGTCGCCGACTTCCGGCAGCTCCTCGAACAATTCCGAAAGCAGCCAGAGCAGGAAGGTCGAATACAGCTTCGGCGAATTGATGAGGCGCGTGGCGTCGAGCACATTGACGATGCCGCGCCCGTCGCGCGTGCGGCGCATCATGTCCTTCAGTTTCAGGGCCGGCTCGCCGAAGAAGAGTTCCGCGCCCTCGCGCTCCAGCATCAGCAGGCCGCGCTGCACCGCGCCGAGCGATGCGGTCGAGACATTGCCGTACTCACGCCGGATCCCGTCGCGCACCGTCTTGTCGCCCATATAGGCGAGCAGCTTGCGCAGATCCTCGAGGTCGAGAAGCAACAGGCCCTGGTCGTCGGCATATTCGAAGGCGATGGTCAGGACGCCTTCCTGCACCGCGGTGAGGTCCATCAGGCGCGACAGCAGAAGCGGGCCCATCTCGGTGATCGTCGTGCGCACCGGATGGCCCTTTTCGCCGAACATGTCCCAGAAAACGCTCGGCGTGGCCGCGTAACCATAACCGTCGAACCCGATCGTCTCGGCGCGCTCGATCAGCTTGGGGTGCAATTTGTGTTCCCGGTCGCCGGCCTGGGAGATTCCCGACAGGTCGCCCTTCACATCGGCGCAGAAGACCGGGACGCCGGCGGCGGAAAACCCTTCCGCCAGGATCTGCAGCGTGACCGTTTTGCCCGTGCCCGTAGCGCCGGCCACAAGCCCGTGCCGGTTGCGCGGTTGAGCAGGAGGCGCTGGGCCGCGTCCTGGCCGGGACCGCCCCCGCCTATGAAGATCGACTTTCCCAAATGCCCGCCTCCCGCTTGCCCGGATCACCCGTTTCGATTCGCCGGGCAGGCTAGCTGAAGCCTGCGGCCGGGCAAGACCCGACGCGCAGACCCGTTTCGCCCGGACCGCTCTTGCCAGCACGGACCATGCTTCGCAAAACAGCGGTGATGAATTCGAGTTTCGACTTCCGGCCTGCTCTTCTCCGCGGCGCGCACAGGCTCGTCCTGGAACCCGACAGGATCGTGCTGTGGAAAGGGAATGGCCGGGAATACATGCGCTTCAGCGAGATCACCGCTCTACGCTGGTGGGAGAGCGGCACGCGAAGCCTCAAGACCCGCGGGCTCGACCTGTTCGCCGGGCCGCGCCGTTTGCGCCTGTCCATCGCGCGCGCCCCGCAGGCCGATCGCTCGGACACCGAGCTTGCCGGCTTTCTGGACGGCGTGGCCGGCCTGCTCGAACGGGCCGCGCGCCGCGACCCGGGCCTGGAGGTGACGCTTTCGGCCGGACGGGGCCCGCGCTGGGCGGTTTTCCTGACTGGCGTGTTCGCCATGGCCACGGCGATCGGGCTGCCCCTGGCCGCCTGGATGACCGGGCCGGATTGCCGCATGGCCCCCGTACTGGTTGCCGGCGCCCTGCTCGCCCTGATCGGTCTGCCCATGGTCCTGACGCGCCCATGGACGCCGGCCCGGCGTGTGCCGGCGGCACAGCTTGCCGAACAGTTGCGTGAGTCTTAACGCGGCGCGTTTTCAAATGGAATCAACGCGCCGCTTGAAGTCATTGTTTTTACGCGCTTCCGGACGGCGAGCCGGTGCCCACTTCGCCTGGAAGCGCTTTAACGCGCCTTGCGCCAGACCGAGAGCGGGTCGAAAGCCCCGGTTTCCGCGGCGCGCTTGAGCCGTTCGATCTGGCGGTTGACCGGGCTGTCCTCGCGGGTTGCGGCGCCATCCCCGTAAAGCGAGTCATCAATCCGGCAGATCCGGTCGAACAGGGCTTCCGAGCGTTCGACGAGGTCCAGGAATTCCTCCGGCAGGCCACGGCCGCGCTGCGCCTCGGCATCCAGCGGCGGGCCGTCGCGGCTCATCCGGTATTTCGGGGCCAGTGCATCCCGCAGGGGCATTTCCCCGTCGCGCACCGCTTTCTGCATCACCAGCCAGCTCGCCGCCTGCATCAGGCGCGTGGTCAGCTCCATGCTCCAGGCGGCATAGGTCAGGCCGGCTTCGCGGCTGAGCAGCTTGGCCTCTTCCCGGCCCAGCCCGTCGAGATAGCCGGCGGTCTGCTCGACGAGGGACATGCCTTCGGCGAAAACACGCTCGAACAGCTTGCTGTCGGTGAATGCCTCGCGCGCGTCACGATTTGCGCCGCCCTGCTCGCCTGAACCCATGTCCTGCCTCTCAACTCGTCCTGACTTACCCGGCCGCGCTGCGGCCTTCACTTGCATGCGACCCTTGCCGGGGCCTTAACCTTCATTGCCGAACAGCGCATCGGCGGCCGACTTCTGCGCGCGCTTTCTCTGCAGCTGCGCGCGGCATTCCTCGATTTCCTTGTGCAGATCGGCGATGCGCGCCTCCAACTCATCGACCGACAGGCGCTCGAGCGGCGGTTCGCTCTTGCTTGAGGGGTCCGTCTCATCCATCTGCGCCAACTCCCATTTCATTCGCCCGACATAAAGGCCATAACATGAGCCAACAGAGCGCTGAACGATAGTCTCATGCAAGGAGCGGCCCAGAACCATGCCAGAAATGATGCAGGCCATCGCCACGACCAAGGATGCCCCCCTCGATTTCGAGACGATTGCGCGCCCGCAGCCCGGTCCGGAAGAGGTCATCATCGACATCCGCGCGGCGGGTCTCAACCGGGCCGACCTTATCCAGCGCAAGGGGTTTTACCCGCCGCCCGCCGGCGCGCCGGAGACGATGGGCCTCGAGTGTGCCGGCGTGGTGGCCGAAGTCGGCGAAGCGGTCACGCGCTGGAAAAGCGGTGACAGGGTCTGCGCCCTCCTGGCGGGCGGCGGCTATGCCGAAGCGGTGGCCGTGCATCAGGGTTCGGTTCTGCCCATTCCGCAGGGCCTGGACTTCACCGAGGCC
>JAAANZ010000048.1 GCA_009909065.1 Alphaproteobacteria bacterium
ACGCGCGCCAGACTCATGCCCAGTCCGACATGACACAGATACATGGATATCTGGCGACCGAATGACTCGGCCGGGCTGCCCCGCCCCGCTGCCAGAATGGAATCCGCGCGCAACCCCAGCGCGTAGGCTGTCAGACTGGTGGCCAGATGGACCCCGTCTTCGTCCTTTAATCTCTCTCGTCGATCCACATCACCGCTCCCTCGCTGCAGGCAACCCCAAACCTATTCCAGCAGAGAGTGTGTAGGACACCATTCCTATTAAATGAATAAATTCCTTTGTTTACGCCGCAATAGAGCTATTCAAGCCAAGGATAAGTGCAGGGACAGAAGACGTGTCGCGTTCATCTGCGCCGAAGACGAGCCTGTCATGGCACAGAAGGACCCGCCCATTGCTGGCGCCGTCCTCGAGCGGCATTCTCAACCATGCATGGCAATGAGAGCCTTCAGCGGGGACGTCGAAACCGCCCGCTGGTGCCTGGGTGACAAGTGCATCCTCGAGGCCACGCTGCCAGATCCTTGCGACAGCCGTCGGCAAGGCATCTAGCTGGCGGCCCTGCAGGTTCATTCCCGCCATCTCGCGCAGGGCCGACCCAACGAGACGGAAACGAACCGCACCGGAGAAAGTCACTTCGACGATCGACAGATGGGCGAGGTGATTGCGCAGCGCTCCGGCGTCAATATCCTGGCGGCGTGGAGGCCCCGCAGGCGCCCGGCGGCACAGCCCGTGCCAGTAATCCACCAGTTCCGATTGTGCCTCTGTCAGGCCCTGATAGCCTGTCATTGTCATTTTCAGCCACCCCGATGATTCGATTTAAGCAGGGGTGAATCGATTTGGGCCGGTTAATCAAGCGGAAACTGATAGATCCGGCAAATACCCTGAAACCGCGCGCCGGCCGGGAAAGGCGCTTGCGGACCGTCACTTCCTATTTTTCCTTGCGCCCCTGGCCCAGGCCCATGCGCTTGGCGAGGTCGGATCGCTGGCGCGCATAGGCCGGTGCCACCATCGGGTAATCGTAGGGCAGATTCCATTTTTCACGATATTCTTCAGGCGACATGCCGTATTTCGCGCGCAGATGCCTCTTCAGCGACTTGAATTTCTTGCCGTCCTCCAGACAGACAAGATACTCGTCAGTGATCGATTTTCGAACAGGGACAGCCGGCTTGATTTCCTCATCGCCGCTTTCGCCCGCGCTCAGCTTCGTCAAGGATTCATGGACCTTCCGTATCAGGTCCGGAAGTTCAGAACTCTGCACGGAGTTGTTCGCCACATAGGCTGCAACAATTTCACTGGCCAGCCCGATGACTGGATCTTGGTGTTGTATATTCTCGTCTTTTGCGGACAATTCTTCACCTCCAACCCGTACAGAGTCCTTGGGTTAGGGTAAGAGGTGACCTAATGTAAACTAGTCAAATGCAGTCAAGCAGAGTCGCGATTGTATGCAAAAATTCGTTTAGGGCCCGCGACTTTTATCAATTCACCGTTATGAAGGCGAGCAGGAGCGCAAAGCCGAGCAGCGCGGCCGTCCATATCGCCATTCCGCCTGTTAGCGGCCCGCGCGAAAGGACGCCGCGCGGACTGAAAGCCGCCTCGATCCGGTCATAAGCACGCGCCGAAACCGCGCCGAACGCCGCAAGGATCGCCGGGCCCGCCTTCTCTGAGACGGCATGGGCCCAGACGGCGAGGTTATAGGCCAGCCGGCGATAAATCCAGTCCGTATCAAGCACCGTTCCGGCCCGTTCGCCCGGATACAGGCCGAAACGCCTGAGCAGCATGAACGCGGCGATACCCGCCACGAGCAGCTGAAGTTGGGCGATGACCTGCCCGGCCGAATAGGGCCGGAAGCCGGCAGCATGATCGGGAAAGGGCAGGAGGGAATAAAGCCAGCCATAACCGAATCCGCTGGCAACAGGTAGGCCGGCCAGGATGGAGATTGCCGCGGCGATGCCCATGGCCAGCAACATGTTAAAGGGTGCCTCAGCCACCCTGTGGCCGCGGTCGCGGCCGAAAAAGGCCGTATAGGGGACCTTCAGGCCGGAATGCACCCATACGCCCGCGCTGGCAAACACCAGGCCCAGCCAGGCCATGACAGGCCCGGCTTGCGCCACCGTACTGGTGATCTGTGACATGGCGACATAACCGGAAAACATCGGCACGGCTGCGATCGCCGCTGCGCCGACGAGGCCGAACAGGGCCGTGAACGGCATCCTTCGGTAAAGCCCGCCCAGCTTGCTCGCCTTCGCCGTGCCCGTGCGATAGAGGACGGCACCGATGCTCATGAACAGCAGCGAGCTGAAGATGATATGCACGAAGGCGTGAGCGGCCGCTGCGTTCAGCGCCATCTGGCCAAGGCGGGTCGACAGATCGCCAAGCCCCACCGCGCAGACCATGAACCCGATCTGGCTGTTGAGACCATAGGCGAGCACGCGCCGCAGATCGTCTTCGAGTATCGCGAAGAATATCGGAAACACGGCCATCAGCACGCCGATCCAGACAAGCATGTCGAGCCCCGGATAAAGGCGTGCCAGCATCAGGACCGCAAGCTTCGTCGTAAATGCCGACAAAACGACACCGCCCACAACCGTCGCCTTGGGATAGGCGTCCTGGACCCAGTTATGCAGGAGCGGGAACGCGGCCTTGATCGCAACGGCCAGCAGGATGTATTTCGCGCCGGGCGCGTCGAGCGAGCCGAATGCGCTGAGATCCAGCGATCCGGTCTTCTTGTAGACATAAGCGATGCCGTCCAGAAACAGGACACCTGAGAGGACCTGCACGACCAGGTAACGCATGCCGGCATTGTAGGCTGCCCGGGTCCGCGCGCGCAGGACCAGGAAAACGGACGCGACCGCGGTCAGCTCCCAGAAGATGAAAAGGCTCACCAGGTCGCCGGCGAAGCTCGCCGAAACGGCCGTGCCGGCATAGAACATGGCCGCGCCGTCATGCATCCTGTCATCATTGTGCAGCGCATAGATCGCGTGCAGGAACGCCGCGACGAGAAAGGCAAGGCCGAACAGGAAATTCAGGCTGTCGACGCGATAGAGAACGAGTTCCAGGCCGAGCGCCTGGCCGGTGGCGAGATCAAGATCGCGCGGGGCCTGGGTCAGCATGATGATGCCAAGGACCGGAGCCAGGATCATCAGGCCCTGACGCAGGGGTTTCACCGGAAGCAGGCCGCCAATCAGGCCTGTCAGCAATAAAAGGAAGCCGGGGTTGACGGCGGTGAACAGCGCACTCATTGCCCGCCCTCCACATGCTCGGCGGTATCGCCGGGCACGGTGTCGGTGTCGCCATAATAGTCTGGTGATCGCCTGAGCAGGGCGCCGAGCGGCCAGGCGGCGAAAGCCACCGCAAGTATGGTGGCGAAGCCGACCAGCGCGTGGAACCCGGTCAGCGTGTCAAACCCGACCTCTCCGGGTCCCGCGACAAGCCCATCCATCATCACGAGAATCAGGGTCAGCGCGATGACGGCCGCCAGCAGGAGGGCGGGCGTGCGCGGGTGCGACACCCAGCCGAAAATCGCCTGCGCCGCCGGATGGGTTGAATCGTTCCCGGGCGTGTCCGGGTCAGGCGTGTGCGGTTTCACGAAACGTCCGGCCGCATCACGTTCGGGGGCGCTGTCATCGCTCATGGCGTGCCTCCGCTAGAATAGGCCGGCCCCGCCTCGGAAGGCCCGACAAGGGCAGCGGACAGGAAGTCGCTCAGCGGCCCGACAAAGAAGAACAGGGCGAAACACAGAATGGCCGTGACCACAGGCGCGGCGACCGTCAGGGCGGGCGCGCCTCCGGGGCGCTTGTAGGCAACCGGTTCGGGGCTGCCGCGCGGGGGCATCAGGGCCAGGATCGGAATGGGCAGCAGATAGGCCACATTGAGCAGTGCCGAGGCTGTCAGGACATAGGGCACATAGCTGAAACCGGACCCGACAGCCCCTTGCAGGAGTTCGAATTTCATCCAGTCGCCGGCGAGCGGCGGAATACCCACTATCGAAAGCGCTCCGATCAGGAAGGCGATGAAAACGAGCGGCATGCGCCGCCCCAGGCCACGCATCTGCGATATGTTGCCGACACCGGTGGCCACATAGATGGCCCCTGCGCACATGAACAGGGTGATCTTGCCCGAAGCATGCGCGGCGATCTGCAGGGCCCCGCCCATGAAGCCCGCACCATTGGCAAGCATCACGCCCAGTGTGACATAGGAGAGCTGGGCCACTGTCGAATAGGCCAGACGGGCCTTGAGATTGTCCTTGGTCAGGGCGATCAGCGACGCCACGACGATGGTGAAACAGGCCACGGCCATGATGAAATCGCGTGACGGAGTCGCATAGAGCAGCTCCTCACCGAAGATATAGACCCCGACCTTGAGCACCGTGAACACGCCCGCCTTGACCACGGCCACGGCGTGCAGCAGCGCCGAGACCGGGGTGGGCGCGACCATGGCATTGGGCAGCCAGAAATGGAAAGGCATGAGCGCGGCCTTGCCTATGCCGAAGGCAAACAGGATGAGAAGCAGGCTCGAAACGAGCGGCGTGACATCCGGGTTGCCCGCCAGAAGCCCGCCGGGCACGAAATCGAGATTGCCGCCGGCGAGCACGAAGGTCCAGGCGATAGCCGGCAGCAAGAGACCGATCGAGGTGCCGAGCAGGACCATCAGATAGATCCGCCCCCCGCGCAGCGCCGATGCATCTTCCTTGTGCGCGACGAGAGGATAGGTCGACAGTGTCAGCACCTCGTAGAACACAAACAGCGTGAAGAGGTTCGCCGACATGGCGATGCCCATGGCGCCGAAAAGGGCGATGGCAAAACAGATATAGAAACGTGTCTGGTTGCGCTCCCGGTTCCCACGCATATAGCCGATCGAATAGAACGAATTGACAATCCACAGTCCGCTGGCCACCAGCGCAAACAGGGCGCCCAGCGGTTCCAGCCGGAACGCAAAGCTCAGACCCGGCAGCGCCTCGCCAAGCCGGTAGGCGGGTCCCTCATTGCCGCTCACCTGGCCGGCCAGGGCAATCGCTGTCGCGAAGAGCGCAACCGCGCCGGCGATCGTGACCGCTTCCCGCACATTCGGGAAACGGCCCGCGATGAATATGCCCGCGGCGGTCAGCAGCGGTATCACCAGCGCCAGCAGGATCAGGGTTTCACCGCTCACCTTGCACCTCCCGTCGTGAAGACTGCCGCGGACGCGTCATCGGCGAGGTCGAAGACGGGAGCGGGGTCGATACCGATCCAGATATTGGCCAGCGCCAGGATCCAGAGCGGGATCAGCAGCAGCAGGGGGGCTTCCTTGCGCTGTTTGCGCGGATTGGCCGGCGCCTGGAAGAAGACCGCCTCGAGAATCCGGCCCATGTAAAGGACTGCCAGCACGCTGGAAAACACGATGAGGGCGGCGGCCCACCACCAGCCATTGGCGAAAACGGCCGCCAGCAGCGCGATCTTCGACTGGAATCCGGCGGTCAGCGGCACGCCGATCAGCGACAGCGCGCAGATCGCAAAAGCCGTCATGGTCCAGGGCGCCGAGCGGCCGAGGCCCGCAAAATCATAGACCCGCGTGCCCTGATAGGTCAGAACGACACCGGCCACCGCCATGAACAGCCCGCCCTTCATCAGCGCATGATTGACGAGGTGAAACAGCCCGGCCGTCAGCCCGGCGGCCGTCGCCAGGGATACGCCCAGCAGCATGTAGCCCACCTGGGCGACGGAGGAATAGGCCAGTGTCCGTCGCACATCGCTCTGGAAGACGGCCTGGAAGGAACATACCAGCATGGCCGCGGCGGCAAGGGGCATGAAGATGAGGCCGAAACTCGCCAGCTCGAAGCTGAAATCGGGTTTGAAGACCGTGAACAGATAGCGGATCAAGGCATAAAGCGCGACCTTGGTCGCCGTCGCCGCGAGAAACGTGGTCACGAAGCTCGGGGCGTAATTATAGGCGCCGGGCAGCCATTGATGCAGCGGCCACATCGCCGCCTTGAGGCCGAGACCCACAATGATGAAGGCGAACCCGGCCTGGACCGTGCGGCTGTCGGTCAGTTGCGGGATCATCTGCGAGAAATCGTTCATGTTCAGCGTGCCGGTCGCCGCGAACAGGAATCCCACGCCGATCACATAGAAGGTCGCACCAAGCGTGCCCATCACCAGATAGTTGAAGGCCGCCGGCAGGGCCCTGCGGTCACGCCGCGCACCGAGCGCCACGAGCACATAGGTCGCAATCGAGGAAATCTCGAGAAAGACGAACAGGTTGAAAGCATCGCCCGTGGATGACACGCCGACCAGTCCGGTCACGCAGACGAGATAGGCCGAATAGAAAAGGTTCTGCTTTTCCTCCCGGATTTCCGCGTTCACCGTCGGCCAGGAAAAGACCGCTGCCAGGAAGGCAATCGCCGTCACCAGGAGTATGATCATCGCATTGAGCGCGTCGATCCGGAACTCGATGCCGGCCGGGGGTTCCCAGCCGCCCATCGCATAGGAGACAATCCCCTCATTCTGAACGAGGCCCATCAGGACCAGCGCCATCAGGAGCGAAGCGCCCGTCGCGAGGATCGACAGGAACCAGGCCAGCCGGCCATTGGGCAGGAAGACCCCGAGAGTCGAGCACAGCATCGGGATCGCGACGGCTAGCGGCGCAGCATGATCGCGCGCCCAGCCCGGCGCAAAAGACACAAACGCTTCGATCACTGGGCGCCCTCCCTGGCAGGGGCGTCCATTTCCTCGGCCAGCGCCACATCGATATCGATCGCGCGCACCTCATCGGACTCGATCGTTCCATAGGCCTCCCGGATGCGCACGACCAGCGCCAGCCCGACCGCAAGCGTCGAGACCCCGACGACAATCGCCGTCAAAATCAGGACATGCGGAAGCGGGTTGGAATAGACATTCTCCAGCCCGGTGCCGGCGCCCGCGGCCTCGCCCTGACCGCCGGCTGCGGCGCCTGCCTCCTCACCAGCATGCTTGGCTTTCTTCTTGATGTCGCCTCCCATCAGGATTGGCGCTGTTCCGCCGGCGACCTTGCTGAGCGTGATGTAGAACAGAAAGACCGAGGTCTGGAAAACGGAAAGGCCCACAAGGCGCTTGATCAGATTGTTAGCCTCGAAGGTGATATACAGCCCGGTCATCATCAGCGCGATGATGATCCAGTAATTTCCGCGGGCGGCGATGATTTCCAGCATCCGGCTACCAGTCCTCGTCCGAAATTTCGGCAACGCGGCCGGCAAAGGCATAGAAGATGGTCAGCATGGATCCGGCCACGCCGAACAGGACGCCAAGCTCAATCAGGATGATGCCCGTGTGCTGAGCTGCGTGGCCGCCTTCGGGTTCCTCGAAAAGCGCATTATATTCAAGGTAATTGCCTCCTCCGAACAGGGCCCAGACACCGACACCGGCATATAGCAGCACACCGGTGGCCGCCAGGCCGCGGGCAAAGCCGGCCGGCACCAGGCGAAGCGCCGAGGGCACCCCGAAAATCAGCGCATAAAGAATGATCCCGACCGCGAAGATGACACCGGCCTGGAACCCGCCGCCGGGCGAATATTCGCCGTGGAAGTGCACATAAAAAGCAAAGATCGTGATCAGCGGAATCAGAAGCTTGGAGACGACCCGCAGGATGACATGATGGTCTGAATTCAATTCTCGTCTCCATTACGGATCGATTCGGCCAGCGAGCGTTCTCCGAAGCCGAGCAGCAACGCAACGGCGAGACCGGCCGCAAAAACCACGACCACCTCGCCCAGCGTGTCAATGCCGCGATAGCTGGCGAGGACCGACGTCACGACATTGGGAAATCCCATCTCGCCATAGTGACGCTGGAGATACTCCTGGCCCACGCCGGTATTGACCGGCGAGTTCGGATCGCCCAGCGCCGGCAGGTCCGCTGTCGCATAAAGCAGGACGGCCCCCGTCACCACGACGACCAGGAAGGGGGCGATACGCGAAAAACGCTTTTCGGCCTTTGCGGTCCGCGCGGTCAGCAGCATGGCGCCGAGCATCAGCGCCGTCGAAATTCCCGCACCCACCGCCGCCTCGGTGAAAGCGACATCAACCGCATCCAGCGCCACAAACCAGGTCGCGGAGACCAGCGAATACACACCCGAAAGCATGACAATGGCGAAAAGACTGCGAATCCGTGCGATCGCCACGCCAACCACGAAAAGGATCAGCAGGAGCAGGAAATTCGCAAGGAACAGGCCGTAATCGCCGTTGCTGAAATTCTCCATCTCAGTCACCTTCCCTTTCGCCGACGTCGCCTCGGGCACGCGCGCCCGTGACCGGCTGCATGCCGGCGACATGCGCGGCATTGGCAATGGCATGCGTGGCCGTCGGCCCGGTCAGGAACAGGAAGACCCAGATCGCGGCCAGCTTGAAAACCGTGACAAGGTCCGGTGACATGAGCCCCATGCCAAGAAGCAGCGAGGTGGCGCCGGACGTGTCGGTCACGCTGGCCGCATGCATGCGCGTGTAGAAATCGGGAAAGCGCACCACACCGACCGTGCCGATCACCACGAGCACCGCCCCCAGAACGCAGAGCAAAGCTCCGGCCCAGGGCCGCCAGGCATGAAAATTGGCAAGGAATGCCTCCCAAATCTCCATGACCTCAGCGCTCCTCACCCTGCGACGCAACCGGGCCGCGCGCCATCGACACCTGAAAGGAGCGATATCGGAAGAATTTCAGGATCGCGATGGTCGAGACGAAATTGATCAGCGCATAGAGAAGCGCAATGTCCAGAAAAGCCGGCCGGCCCATGACAAATCCCAGCATTCCCAGGAGCAGCAGTGTCTTGGTCGAGAAGGAATTGACCGCCAGAACACGATCGTAAAGCGTCGGCCCCAGTAAGGCTCGCAACAACATGAGCGAGATCGAGACGAGCACGCCGAAGGTCGCTATGGCAAGCAGCAGATTCATGCCGGTGCCCCCTCGGCGGCGGCGGCTGTGCGCCTGTCCATATCGTCGAAGGCCCCGGGCTCGGCATCCTGTTCATAGAGCGCATGAACGAGCAGTTTGTCACCCTCGACCGACAGTGTCACGGTGCCCGGCGTGAGGGTGATCGAGTTGGCGAACGTGGTCTTCGCCAGGTCGGACTTGCAACGGGTTTTCACCTTGACCAGGGCCGGATTGATATCGAGGTCGGCCCGCAGGCAGGCGCGGATCACGCGCCAGTTTGCCTTTATGATTTCGCCCATCAGCCAGAACCAGTAACCTATGAAGACGGGCCAGCGCAGATAGGGCGCACTTTCCTTGTCCACGACATCGAGACGCATAGCCAGAAACAGGGTTATTGCGACTGAAACGGCCCCCAGGCTCAGCAAAAGGGGCTTCATGAGGCCGGACATCGCCAGCCAGAATGCGACCAGCGCCACGAAAAGACCCAGAAGATAGCCCACGCCGAAAAACGCTCCGCCCTTGTTCAACCCGTTCGCAAGACGTGTCCCCTAATTGCAAGATTCGCTTTTGACCAGACCCTTCCGTCGAAAACGTCGCAGGTCAGCGCCCGAAGACCAGCTGTGCGGTCCGACTGGCGGCGGAGAATTCCTCGCCATCAATTGTGTGCCCCCCGGAGGCCGCCTCCGGCTGGCGCGGGGAAAAGGCCGATGACAGGGACCAGTTCCAGTATCGCAAGGTCGTCTGCGCCTTGGCCACTGTGAGGGTCTGATAAGTATAGAGAAGATGGCCATAGCGCGGATCCTCGCCCCCGTCCGCGGTCTCGACGGGACGGCGAAGCGCCTGCCAGAGCGCACGCAGGGAGGGCGTCCTGAGCCCCGTCGCCTTGCACAGGACGGCAATTCCCTCACCGCCCGTGTCCGACAGGATCTTCGCGACGGTGACCGGTTTGACCCCGGACAAGTATCCGATTTCCTGCGCAAGCGTCTGGGTCAGTCCCTCACGCGCGGCCGTTTCAATGGCCTGTTCGAGGCTGTCATAAGGGCTTTTCGCGATTGCCGCACGGTTGCGCTGGCGCCGCTCGATAAGTTGCAGCCCCTTGCGCGTGACCGGATCGGCCCAGCCCTCCTCGGCGGCCAGCGGAAAGACATCGGTGCAACTGGCAATCAGTTCGAGACGGTCGGCAGCCTGGCGCTGGAGGATCGCCCGGCGCGTATCGCTGTCGGCCCACCAGAACATCGCCATGGCATGGGCGGGGGTCAGTTCACCGCGTTCCAGCAGGAGCGGACAAAGCTCGGGATGGTCACGCGACGCACTCACCAGCGTGTCGATACCCGGGCCTGAAAGGCGCGCATGCGGGTTTTGCAGCAGGCTCTTGAGGACGTTCGGCTCGCCGAATGTCACCAGCTGCTCGGCAACCAGTTCCGGCACGGGCTTTCGTTTCGCGACCAGCTGGCGGTGTTCGGTGCTTCCCGACGCCACGACCCGGCACAGATCCGAGCCGTCGAGGCCGTCATTCAATTCCAGGATATGCCGCGCCACAGGCGGGGGCGCACAGGCCAGGAAGCGCAGCAGTCGGCGCGGGGCCTCCGGCTTGTCGGCGAGCCTGCGCGCACACAGCGTGAGATGCTCTTCGTCGGCGGTAAACAGCATCTCAAGCAGGATATCGCCGGCCATGCTACGGTCCTGCGGCGGGACACGGGAGGAGGGCAGCGCAACGACATCGATCAACCTGCGCAGCAGTGCCTTTCGAGCCCGGCCAATTCGCGGCGCGTTCTCCAGCGCATCGAGTTGCAAATCCGTATCCTGCATGCCCGCAAGCCTGGCGGGCAAGCGTTAAGATGGCGTGGACGAGGCCACGTCAGCTGCGTCGGCGGCGCGAGGGATGAATGACCATGATCAAAAGGCTTGCCGCCAGCATGGCCACGGCGAGCATGAACAATTCGCCGCCGTCATGAGGCGCATTCTCGGCCAGGGAAAGCGGCACTTCACGGCCCAGCCAGGGCGACAGGTGCAGGCCGACAGCCCCCGCCAGTATGCAAAAAGCCAGGAATGCGCCGAGGCGACGGGTGAATGGGAAGATGAGAAGCAGCGCCGCGAACAGCTCCAGAAAGGCTGTCAGGACGCGGCCGGCCGGTTCGAACAGCGCAATCCCCGAGCGTTGCGCCAGCGTCTGGAAAACGATGTTCCGCCCGGGTTCATCCAGCAGCTTGACCTGGCCGGGCGGCGGGTCAGGCAGGGGATGAAGGGTGGCCTGAAGGAACAGAAAGATAAGGCCGAGGGCCAGCACCCAGCTGACAAGGCCGCGAACGGTATCCATGGCGCGTCTCCCGCATCACCAGATGTTCCTATCATGGCCGCGCGCGATGACAAATTCTTTGGCGCGCGCCTCAGCCCGCCCAGAAGCGCCGCGACAGCACCACGAAGACGGCGACGAATTCCAGCCGGCCGAGGAGCATCGCCGTCGCACAGACCCATTTCGCCGCATCGGGCAATGTCTGGAAGGTACCATCCGGCCCGATCACCTCGCCGAGGCCCGGGCCGACATTCGAGACCGAAGTGGCCGCTCCGGAGATCGCGGTCAGGGGATCCAGGCCGAGCAGGGACAAAAGCATGGCCGCGATGATGAAAGTCGCGACATACAGGAAGACAAACACCATGACCGATTGCAGCGTGTCCTCGTCGACAACCTTGCCCTCATAGCGCACGGGGATCAGCCGGTGGGGCTGCACCATGCGACTGGCATGGGCGATCACGGCCTTGGCCGACAGTTCGAGCCGGAACATCTTGATGCCGCAGGCCGCAGAGCCGGCACAGCCCCCGAGAAACATCGTGAAGAGGAAAATGACCAATGCCGGCGTGCCCCAGCCGTCATAGCCCGCCGTCGCATAGCCGGTCCCGGTCATCACGGAGATGACGCTGAACACCGTATCACGCACCGGGCGCAGACCCGGATGATCGTCGCCATCGAGCTCGGCGCCGAATGTCAGCCAGGCAAACACGCTCGCCGACAGGATCAGGATCAGCGCGATATAGAGTCGCGGCTGCGGATTGGAGACGAAGCCGCGCCAGCGATTGTGGAAGAATGCGAGCGCCAGCAGGCTGAAAGGCAGGCCGGCAATCGTCATGAAGGCAATCGCAACCCAGGGCGCGGCTGTATCCTGATAGTGGCCAAGACTGTCATCATGGATCGAATAACCCCCCGCAGCCATGGTCGTCATGGCATGTGTGATCGCACTGAACACGTCGCGCATCCCGGTCTGGTAATAAAGGAACGCGCACAAGCCTGTCAGGAGCAGATAGACGAGACCGGTCTGGGCCGCGATTTCGGTCACGCGCGGCAGGAATTTGCCCGACTGGTCCGAACTCTCGATCTCGAAGAGCTGCATGCCCCCGACACGAAGCTGCGGCAGGATCGCGATGGCGGTCACGATGATACCGATGCCGCCGAACCATTGCAGGATGGCTCGCCAGAGCAGCAGTCCGCGCGGCAGGTCATCAAGGCCCGTGAGCACGGTCGCCCCGGTCGTGGTCAGCCCGGAAATGCTCTCGAACATGGCATCTGTAAAGCTCATGCCCCAGGACATGAACGGAACCGCGGCCAGCGCGGGAAGGACGACCCAGACGAGCACGGTGAGCAGGAAGGCCTCGCGCTGTCCCGTGCGCGGAGGCCGCTCGTCGCGGGTGAGCGCATACAGCGCCGCGCCCAGGGAAGTCACCGCGAAGGCCGACGACACGAAGATCGGCCATCGGCCGTCGCCCGCCAGGATATCGAGCAGCGCCGACGGCACCATGGCCAAGCCAAGGAGCATGCACATGATACCAAGTGCAAACAGGGTCGAGCGCAATTGCATGGGCGCGCCTTAAACGAAAAGCTTCAAGAAGGCGTCAACCCGGGCGCTTGACCACCCTAGCGTCAAGACTTCCACTGTTTCTCAAGAAAAATCACCTACGATCAGACAATCGGCAGGAAAACCATATGTGCCGGGCCAGGCATGGGCACCGGCACGGGAGGAAAGGGCGCGCCGCTCGAACCGAGGCCGCCGAACTGGACAAGGCATGGACACACGCACGCCGCAAGCCCTGAAAACACCGCCGCCCGGTCTCTGGCAGGAATGGCGCGCGCGCCTGGCCCGGCCCCGGCTGATTGCCGTGCTGGCCGCGATCCTGATCACCGTCTTCATCGCCGCGTCATGGATCATGGAGCGTTCGGCGCATGTGACGACGGCCGACGCGCGTATCGCGGCTGACATGGTCGCCGTCTCGAGCGATGTCTCCGGCCGCGTAACCGCGCTTCATGTGGGTGTGGGCGAGCGTGTCAGCGCGGGCGACCTCCTCTACACGATCGATGACCGCCAGGCCCGCCACCAACTCAGCGAATATGAGGCCGATGCCGCGCGGCTGGATGCCGAGATCGCGCGGGAGGAAGCGCGTATCGGCCTGAGCGCCTCACGAGCGAGCAGCGAAATCGACGCCAGCCGCGCCGGGACCCGCTCGGCCGATGCCTCGATAGAAGCCGCGCGCTCCGACCTGGCCGCCGCGCAGCGCGACTATGACCGCACCCGCAACCTGTTCGATCGCGGCCTGACAACGCAGAGCGCGCTCGATCAGGTTACCAACCGTCTCGAGAGTGCGCGCCAGACGCTTGCCATGGCGCAGGCGCGGCGGGCCTCTGCATCGGCCGAACAGCGCAAGGCCGTGGTGTCCAGCGAGGAGGTAGGCCTGATCGAACGCGATCTCGATGTCCTGCGCGCCGACCGCCAGCGGATCGCCGCGCGCATCGAGCGCCAGAAAGTGGTCCTCGACCAGCACCGGATCCGCAGCCCCGTCGATGGTGTGGTCGACGAGCTGTTCTACGATGTCGGCGAACACACGCTGCTCGGCTTCCGGGTCGCGCTCCTGCACGATCCCGACACGGTCAGGGTCGAGGCGAATATCAAGGAAACGCAGGTGCGCCACGTCCAGCCCGGCGCCCCGGTCGACATCCATGTCGACAGTGCGCCCGAAGCCGAGGTCACGGGCCGGGTCGACCTTGTGCGCAATCTCACGGTCGCCGAGGCGGCCATGATGCCCAATCCCAATGCGACCGGGGTTTTCACCAAGATCACGCAGCGCATCCCCGTCCGGATCGCCATCGACCCGCCCGGCGACGGGACACAGCTCAGGCCGGGCACGATGGTGCGTGTGAAGATCGACAAGGGCGAGGCGCCGCGCGCGGAGGCCGGCAAGTGACCGCGGTTCCGCTCTCAGATCCCCCGGGGGCGCCGCAAGCGCGTTTGGACGACATTGACATTCCCGAAGCGGCAGGCCCCTCGGTGCGTGCGCGTTTCGCCCGCTATGGAAGCATCTACCGCTGGATGCTGCTGGCCACCCTGCTCTGCGGGTCGCTCTCGACCATGCTGGCGGCGACCACGATCAATGTCGCCCTGCCCGCCATCATCGGCGCCTTCGGCCTCGGACAGGATCAGGCGCAGTGGATGTCGACAGCCTTCCTGGCGTCATCGACCATCGCCATGCTGGCGAATGCCTGGGCGATGTCGGCGTTCGGGCCGCGCGCCACCTATCTGGTCGGCATGGGGACATTCATTGCCGGCTCGCTGCTCGGGGCCATCAGCACAACCCTCGGACTTCTGATCCTTTCCCGCGCCATGCAGGGCGTGGCCGCCGGGCTCCTGCAGCCCATGTCGATGTTCCTGATCTTCCAGACCTTCCCGGACAATCAGCGCGGCACGGCCATGGGAATCTTCTCGATCGGGGTCGTTCTGGCCCCGGCCTTCGGGCCGGCGCTCGGCGGCATTTCCGTCGATCTCATCAGCTGGCGTCTTGTCTTCATTGCCACCGTGCCGCTCGCCCTGATCGCCCTGCCCATGGCTGCGGCCCTGATGCCGGATCGTGACAGTGAACGCGGCACTGCCCGCCCGCCCTTAGACTGGGTCGGCCTCGGCCTGGTCGCGATCGCCGTGGTCGGCCTCCTGTCGGCCTTTGCAGGGGGCAACCGCGATGGCTGGGACAGCGACATCACCCTGATCAAGATCACAGCGGCCCTGGTCGCGGGTGCGGGCTTCATCTGGTGGGAGCTGCGCCACCCCTTCCCGGCCCTGAACCCAGCCATCTTTCGGCACAGGCAGTTCGCCACGGCCGGTGTGGTCATCGCCTTCACCGGCATGGCGATCTATGGCTCGACCTATCTGATCCCGCTCTTCGTGCAGATGATACAAAGCTATTCCCCGACCGCCGCGGGCATCATGATGATCCCGGCGGGGCTCGCCATGGTCGCATGCTTCCCGCTTGCCGGGCGCCTGACAGACAAGCTGGACACGCGCCTGCTGCTGGTTTTCGGGGTCGCCTGTTTTGCCGGCTCGGCATGGCTGATGTCCGGCATAACCGCGCTGACGCCCTACTGGCTGCTGGTCGGCTGGCTGATCCTGTCGCGCATCGGGATCAGTTTCTGCATGCCTCCGGCCAACACCACGGCCGTCAGGGGCGCGCCGCCGCATCTGCTGGCCTCGGCGACCGGCGGGGCCTCCTTCCTGATGCAGGTGGGCGGGGCCTTCGGCGTCAATCTCCTGGCCATCCTGCTGCAGCGCCGGCTGATATTTCACGGTCAGCACCTGTCGGTACAGATGACCGAGTCGAATGCCGAAATGCTCTACCAGCACAGGCTGGCCTTCCAGGAGCTGACCGTGCGCGGCTATCCCCAGCTGCCCGCCTTCCGCAACGCCTTCGAACCCCTTTCGGCGCGTATCGCTCAGGAGGCCAGCGTGCTGGCCTTCCGGGACTGTTTCCTCGTCGTGGCCATCGGATTTGCCGCGGTGCTCGTCGCCATCGCCATCATGCCGAAGCCCCGTCTGACGCCGCCGCAGCAACCGCCGGCGGGGGCATCTCAGAAACAGCCATAAACCGCCTCGACCAGGCGGCGCGCGCGCGGGTCGCCCTGCAGGTGATTGGACTGGCGATTCATCACATAGGCCAGTGAAAGCTGGCGGTCGGGATCGCCGAGGGCCAGGGACCCGCCCCAGCCGCTATGGCCGAAAGCCCTGGGATTGGGCCCGTAAATTCCATGCGTGTTACGCATCACGCCGCAGGCGAAATCGATCTCGAAGGGCAGGACGCGGTCGGGTCCGTCCGAACGCGACTTCAGGAAGGCCTCGCGAATCCCCGGCGACAGGCCGATATCCAGCGTGCCGGCATAGACGCCATAAAGCCGCGCCGTCGCCGCCGCCGTGCCATGGCCATTGGCCGAGGGAATCTCGATCGTCTTCCAGATCGCGCCGCCACGGTCGGGCGCGGCCCATTTGGTGAGAAAGGCGGTGCGCTTGTAGTCATTCAGATCGCCGAGCAGGGGCATGGCGCGCGGGCGCATCATCTCGGCCACGCGGTCATGCTCGGCTTCCGGCAGGCCGATCCAGAAATCGATCGGGCTTTCGGGATCGCGATGGGTCACCTCCTCGCGTAGGATCGTTCCCAGAGTGCGCCCGCCCGAAAGGCGGCGCGCCAGCTCGCCGACAAGATAGCCCCATGTGAGCGGATGATAGCCGGAGCCCTCGCCCGGCGGCCACATCGGTGCCTTCCTTGCGATTTCGGCCGCCAGTGCCGGCGGGTCCAGCCAGAGCGCCGGGTCGATCTCCTTGCGAAACCCCGGAAGCCCGGCCTGGTGGGCCATGAGTTGTGCGATGGTGACGCGCGCCTTGCCGTTGGCTGCAAATTCCGGCCAGACATCAGCCACCGGGGTCTCGAAGCCCGTTTCCGGCGCGCCCGCACGCGAGAGCAGCAGGGCGATTATGAAGGCTGCAATGGGCTTGGTCGTCGAAAACACCGGCACCAGCGTCTCGCGCCCCCAGGACTGCTGCTGCTTGCGGTCGCTCCAGCCGCCTTGCAGGTCGATCACGCAATCCTCGCCGATCCAGGCGGCAAAACCGGCTCCGAGTTCCTTGTCATCACGAAAATTTGCTTCGAAAGCCTCGGCCACGGGTTCGAAACCGGGGGCGACATGACCGGCAATGATATGTTCTTTCATGGATCGCCGTATCCTTTGTTCTTGAGCTTCAATGTCCGGGCCCGCCGGCATATGGCGCCAAAGCCCCCGCAGAAACACCCCGCCGGGAGACCGTCATGAAACCGTTTTCGACTGCCCTGATCATCCTGTCCACCGCCGGAATGGCCGCGTGTGCCAATGGCCCGGCACGCGGCGCCCTGGAGAGCGAGCCTGCCGAAGCCCCCGTCTTTCGTGAAGCCCCGGCGCCGTCGCGCCCGCACACCCTCTTCCTCGCTGTCGAAGGCAGTTTCGCAGAGGCCGAAAAGCGCCTGAGACGCGCACTCAGCGGGCGCGCGCTGAGCGTCTTCGCAGTGGTCGATCATGGCGAAAACGCCCGCAAGGCCGGGCTCTCACTGCCACCGACAAAGCTGTATATCTTCGGCAATCCGAAAGCCGGCACACCCTTCATGGCCGCCGATGCGCGCATGGCGCTGGAACTGCCGATGCGTATGGCCCTTTCCGAGCGGGATGGAAATGTTCGCGTGACCTGGCCGGACATGAAAGGCGTCGCGCGCAGTTACGGGATCTCCGACGCGGCCGCGCCGGTGGGCAAGGTCTCGGAAAATCTCCGCCTGATTGCCGAAGAGGTGGCCTTCGCCCCGAAAAACTAAGCGCGCTCAGTTTCCGCCGGCGGTTTCCAGCCAGCGCTGCACCATTTCCGGCTCGGCGAAGAAGAAGGCCCACATGTGCCGGCCGGGGATGAATGTGAACAGGCCGGCGACGATCAGCGCACCCAGGAATGTGCCGATCATCGCCCGCTTGTGGGATTTGACCTTCCCGTGCCGGATCGCCACGAGGGCGCCCCCGATGCCGAAAAAGGTTAGCGGAATGAAGAGATGAATCGGCGAATACCCCATCAGCGTCGGCATGCCGCCGTCGTCCTCGAACGTACGGACAAAGATCGCCGCAAACGCCGTGACCAGTATCGCCGCGACATAGACCCATCCGATAATCTTGTGCGTGCGCGTTCCCTTGGGCAGGGCAAAGATGACAAGGCCGAGAAAGAAGGCCAGCACCGCCGTGGCCCAGTGGATCTGGATTTCGAGTGGCGAAAGCCGCGTGAACACATCCCAGTTCATTCGCCCTGTCCTTCTGCCGCTTCGCGCAATTGTCTCACCATAAGACTGCGCCTGAGCACCACCTCGCCGCGTTCCACCGGGTCATCGTGCACAGGTTCGAACCCGACCCGCGCAAAGGGGCCGTCCGCCATCAGGCTCGCAAATGTTCGCAATTGTACGAGCCTGCGGCTGCGCACCTTGCGTTCAAGCGCATCGATCAGCCGGGGAAACAGGCCGCGCCCCTGACAGTCCGCAAGGATATAGGCAAAATCAACTTCGCCCTCATCAGTCACGGTCATGAAGCCGACCGGGCCGGCGTCCGTCGCTTCGGCCACCCAGACTGCCTGCTCCGCGATCCGCTCGGCCCTCGCGTCCGTCTCGCCCGGATCGCCCAGCCAGGCGGCCCGCTCAGCAGGGCTATAGGCCGGCGCAACCTTACGGATCGCCTGCGCCATGAGCAAAGCGAGCCGGGGCGCTTCGTCCGGGCGACCCCCTGATCTGGACTTCCCCACTCATGCAAGGCATCCAGAGCGCGAAACCGCCAAACCGTCAAGCAAGAGACCGGACATGACCGAGACCGCCAACCGACCCCGCCGCTCTGCGCTTTATATGCCGGGCGCCAATCCCCGCGCGCTGGAAAAGGCCAAATCCCTGCCGACCGACGCGGTGATCCTCGACCTGGAGGATGCGGTGGCCCCGGAAGCCAAGGCCGACGCGCGCGACACGGTGGCCGCAGCGGTGAAATCGGGCGGTTATGGCCCGCGCGAGGTGATCATACGGATCAACGGCCTCGACACCGAATGGGGGCTTGATGACATGGCCGCCGCCGTGGCCGCCGGACCGGATGCGATCCTGGCGCCGAAAGTGATCGATGGCGGCGATGTCGAGCGATTGTCCGATGCGATGACCCGCGCCGGCGCCGGCGACGAGATGAAACTCTGGGTGATGATCGAGATGCCGATGGCGCTGATCAATATCGCCGATATCGCTTCGGCGGCCGGACGCACGCGGCTTTCCGCCTTCGTAATGGGCACCAATGACCTGGCCAAGGAGTTGCGCGCGCGCCCGACGCCCGACCGCATCGCCTTCCAGTGGGCTCTGGGCCAGAGCGTCAATGCCGCGCGCGCTTACGGAATCGTCGCGATTGACGGGGTCTATAATGCGATCGGCGACGAGGACGGGCTGATGTCGGAATGCCAGCAGGGCGCCGATATGGGCTTTGACGGCAAGACACTCATCCATCCCTTGCAGATCGACACCTGCAACACGGTGTTTGCGCCGGACCCAGGGGATGTCGACCAGGCGCGCGCCGTGATCGAGGCCTTCGCCGATCCGGCCAATGCTGGCAAGGGTGTCATCAAGGTCAATGGCAAGATGACCGAGCTGCTTCACCTTGAAGAGGCGCGCCGGCTGGTGGCCGTCCAGGACGCGATCGATGCGATGGCTGGCGCATGACCGCCGGCCCCCGACGCGTCATCATCACCGGCGGGGCGGGCTTTGTCGGCTCACACCTCGCCGACGCAATCCTCGCGCGCGGCGACGAGGTGCTTTGCGTCGACAATTTCTATACCGGCCAGAAGCGAAACATCGCGCACCTGCATGCCAACCCCTATTTCGAACTGATCCGGCATGACGTGACCTTCCCGCTTTATGTCGAGGCCGACGAAATCTACCATCTTGCCTGCCCGGCCGCGCCGATCCACTATCAGCGCGACCCGGTTCAGACGCTGAAGACCTCGGTCCACGGATCGATCAACATGCTGGGTCTCGCCAAGCGGCTCGGCGTGCGCATCCTCCAGGCGTCGACCTCGGAAGTCTACGGCGACCCGGAGGTGCACCCGCAACCGGAATCCTATTGGGGCAATGTAAATCCGATCGGTGTGCGCAGCTGTTATGACGAGGGCAAGCGCGCGGCCGAGACGCTGTTCTTCGATTATCACCGCCAGCACGGGCTCGAGATCAAGGTGGCGCGCATCTTCAACACGTTCGGCCCGCGCATGCATGTCAATGACGGGCGCGTGGTCTCCAATTTCATCCTGCAGGCGCTGCAGGGTGAGGACATCACCCTCTATGGCGAGGGCGACCAGACGCGCAGCTTCTGCTATGTCGATGATCTCGTCGCCGGCCTCTTGGCCCTGATGGACAGCCGTCAAGGCTTCTGCGGTCCGGTCAATCTCGGCAATCCCCACGAAATGACCATCCGGGCTCTTGCGGAGACGATCATCGAGGCGGCGGGCTCGCGCTCCAGGCTGGTGCACAAGCCCCTGCCGGCCGATGATCCGCAACAGCGCCGTCCGGACATTTCACTCGCCGAAAACGAACTGGGCTGGCGTCCGGGCATGGATTTCAAGGCGGGCCTGCAAGAGACCATCGCCTATTTCGACGCGCTGCTGGCCGAAGGCTGACGGGCGCAAAGGCTAGGATTCCACTTCGAAGGTCAGGCCTGCCTTCGAGACCAGCCGCGCACGCAGCCGCGCCCCGAGGGCGGCGGCCGGTGTGTAAATGCCTCCGGCGAGTTCGGGGCAGTCCTCGATCAGGCACAGGGCCGCCTCGGCAATGATCCCGGAGGTCGAACCATAGCCGGGATCCTTGTCGCCGGTCACACTGACCGCCAGTGTCTGCCCGTCGGCGCAGGTGCCATGGACGAGAAGGTCATAATGGCCGGCCCCGCGCTCGTCCCTTGACGGGCCTTCGCCGGGTTTCGGCGCATCATCCCCGCCGATCTGCGTTTGGGCCGCGATCGCTTCGGCGGCCGCCTTGCCGTCTTCGCCCGGCCCTGCCAGGAACATCTCGTCATACACAAGATCCTCGCCCCAGGGGTGGCCCATCAGCGCGTTCGACCGGTGGATATTCTTGGTGTTGATCACCGCCATCACGAAAGGCGCCGCCCACACGCCAAGCGCCTCATCCATTTCAACCTGATTGCCCGCCGGCTGTTCGGGCCCCTTGAAACCATCGGCAAGCGAGAAGGCGTCAAGCAGGATGGGCAGGCGCGACGGGTCCTTCTGCACCGCCGCCATGGTGGCCGCCCCGCTTGCCGCCGTCCCGCCGGAGAAAGTCCCCTGCATCGCCCGCATGCGCCCGCGCACACGTGGGCAAGTCGCGCCGAACCGCTCAACCGCCTGTTCCTGCAGGAACTGCACCCCGAGATCGAAAGGCACACTGTCAAACCCGCAGGAAAAGACGATGCGAGCGCCGTTCGCCTTCGCGGTGTCTTCATATGTGTCGATCATGTCGCGCATGAACAGGACTTCGCCGCAAAGGTCGACATAATCCGTGCCCGCCTCGGCGCAGGCTGCGACAAGAGGCTCGCCATGATGGGTATAGGGCCCCACCGTTGTGAGAACGCATTTCGCGCGCCGCGCCATCTGGCGGACCGACTCCGCATCGCCGGCATCGGCCGTGATGAGCGGCGTGTCCGCCGGTGCGCCGATCTCGCTGCGCACGGTCGCCAGCTTTTCGACATTGCGCCCGGCCATAGCCCATTTCACGCCGCTGCCCGCACCGTCACGCCCGGCCATGTATTCCGCCACCAGGCGGCCGGTGAAGCCACTGGCGCCATAGATCACCACATCGAATTCGGCATCGGCCTTCATGTCTGCGCCCTTTCCTTTCGCTCGTATCGGCGCAGTCTGTAGACGATCGACTGGCGCGGCAAGCCGGACCGGCGCAATCACGCAGGTGAAGCCGCCGGTTTCCGCGCTACATCAGGGCTGAGGCGACAGGAGATTCCCCGACATGGCTGACCGTCCGACGAGTGATCCGGAACGCAACCGTTTTGCCGGGCGACTGGCCCGCACGGCGCGTGTCGGTGCGAATCTGTCCGGGGCGGGAATGAGTTTCGCCGCCAATTCCCTGTTCGGCGGCGACGAGGGCGACGAGCGGATCGCCAGGGCGCTCGCCCGGGCACTCGGCGAGTCGAAGGGCCCGCTGATGAAGGTGGCGCAGATGATGTCCACCATTCCCGATTTCCTGCCGCAGGAATATGCCGACGAACTGTCCCGCCTCCAGTCCCACGCCCCGGCCATGGGCTGGCCCTTCGTCAAGCGACGCATGCGTGCCGAACTCGGTGCCGGCTGGCAGGACCGTTTCGCCGAATTCGGGAAGGACGCCGCCCATGCCGCCTCGCTCGGCCAGGTGCATCGCGCACGCCTTCATGACGGGCGCGAGGTCGCCGCCAAGCTCCAGTATCCCGACATGGCCAGCGCGGTGGAGAGCGATGTCGCGCAGTTGAAAACGCTCCTGTCCCTTTTCCGGCGGATGGATGGCAGCATAGACCCCACGGAAATGCTGGCGGAAATTGCCGACCGGCTACGCGAGGAACTCGACTATGACCGCGAGGCGCGCGCCATGTGGCTCTACCGGCACATGCTGGCCGACTGGGAATTCACGGCCGTTCCCGAGCCCGTGAGCGAATTGTCGACCGGCCGGCTGCTGACCATGACCTGGCTGAAGGGTGAGGGGCTTCTGGCCTATCAGGACGCCCCGCAGGAAGTGCGCAACACGATTGCACGGAACCTCTTCTGGACCTGGTGGGGACCTTTCAACCGGTTCGCGGTCATCCATGGCGACCCGCATCTGGGCAATTACCAGGTCACGCAGGGCGGGGACGGGCTCAACCTGCTGGATTTCGGCTGTATCCGCATCTTCCGCCCGCAGTTCATTTCCGGTGTCGTCGATCTTTATCGCGCTCTGCTGGAAGACGATTTCGATGCCAGTTTTGCCGCTTATGAAAAATGGGGATTCGAAGGCCTCGACAGGGAGCTGGTCGAGGTGCTCAATCTCTGGGCTCGGTTCATTTACGGCCCGATGCATGATGACCGGGTGCGCAGCGTGGCCGACGGCGTCAGCCCGGGCGAATATGGCCGCAAGGAAGCCTTCGAGGTGCGCCGGCTGCTCAAGGAGCGCGGTCCGGTGAAGATCCCGCGCGAATTCGTTTTCATGGACCGGGCCGCTATCGGACTGGGCGCGGCATATCTGCGCCTCGGCGCCGAGCTGAATTTCCACCGCCTGTTCGAAGAGAGCCTCGAGGGTTTCAATGAGGCCGCGGTCGCCAGCCGCCAGGAAAGGGCGCTGGCCGCGGCCGGTCTCGACGCCTGAGCGCATGGGGCGCCCAATAATCCAGCACCGCTCCATCACCCCGCCCAAGAATTGGGCTAAGCGCGTCCGAACGCGCCATATCGCCCGCCGCCCATTGCTGCATCTGCACAATCGCGCCGAACCTCACCGGCATCTCAGCCAATCAAGAGGGAAGGATTGAGTGCAATGCGTGTGAACTGGAAACTGGCCAGCCTGGCCATCGCGATGGGTTTCACAACCGTGGGCACGGCGCAGGCCGAGGGGGAATGGTCCGGCAATGTGACGCTGACATCGGATTATGTCTTCCGCGGCGTGACACAGACCGATAATGCGCCGATGGTTCAGGGCGGTTTCGACTGGGCGAGCGATGATTTCTATGTCGGGACCTGGGCCTCGGGCGTCGATTTCGGCGATGGCACGAGCACGGAAATCGACCTTTATGCCGGCTGGACGCCGAGCATGGGCGAGTTCGATTTCGATATCGGCGCCATCTACTATCTCTATCCGGATGCGCCCGACGAACCGGAACAGAATTTCGTTGAAGTCTATGCCGGCACGAGCACGACGCTCGGCGAATTCCTCGATGTCGGCGCCTCGGTCGCCTATTCTCCGGAATTCTATCTCGAGACCGGCGGGGCGGTTTACTCGCAGGTCACCGCCGGCGTGCCCCTCGGCGAGAATTTCGGCCTTGATGCCTCGCTCGGATTCCAGGAATTCCTTGACGATGACGAGTGCCCGGACTGTTCCTATGGCGACTATTCGATCGGCCTGACGACCGCGTTCGAAGGCTTCGGCCTTGATTTCAGGTATATCGACACGTTCGACCTCGACGGCAATGAAGAGTCCTTCGTCGTCTCGGTGTCGCGCTCGCTCTGATCGGCCCTGACCTGCCGCGCCGGGGAGGCGCGGGGCCCTTTTCAGCCGGGGCCAAATCCTCCCTGCCCTCCCGATGCCTGCTCCGGTCACCTCCTGCCGGGGCAGGCAGACCTTCACGGCCGCCGCTGCCAGGCAATGGCTGCGGCGGTCTTTTTCTCTGGCGCCCCGCAACCAATATTCAAGGCTCCAGGGGTAAGACCGAACCGATGGCAACCGATTTCTCACCCGCGGCCGTGCTCGTGCCGACAGTCACGCTTCTCGGTTTCGGCGCGGCGGCCGCGCTGGTCTCGCGCGCCGCACGGATCAGTCCGATTGTCGGCTATCTGCTCGCCGGCGTCATCATCGGGCCCCATGCCCTCGGTCTCGTCGAGGAGAGCTCCACCACCCATCTCCTGGCCGAACTCGGGGTCGTCTTCCTTCTATTCGACATCGGCATGCATGTGTCGATGCGCGAGCTCAAGGAAAGCCGGCGGGACCTGACCATGCTGGCGCCCGCCCATCTTGCCGCGAATGCGCTGGCCTTCACGCTCGCGCTCGTCGTCTTCGGGACGCCCTGGCCGGTCGCCATCGCGATCGGCGTTTCGCTGGCCCTGTCCTCGACCGCCGTCGTCGCCAGGCTGTTGAGCGAGCGCGACCTGCGCTCCTGCCCGCTCGGGCGTTCGGCGACCCATGTGCTGATCTTCCAGGACATTGTTGCCATTTTCCTCCTGATCTTCGCCAGCGCGCTGGGCGGTGACCCGGCTTCGATCCCGCTGACCATGGCGCTTGCGGCGGGCCAGGCGCTCGTCGCCTTCGCCGCAGCCATCCTGGCGGGTCGCTACCTTGTCGGACCGGCCTTCAGGCTGCTTGCCGCGACCCGTAACGAAGAAGTTTTCACGGCGGCCACACTGCTTCTGGTGCTCGGCGCGGCATGCGCCACCTATCTGGTCGGCCTGTCGCTGACGCTCGGCGCCTTCCTTGCCGGCCTGGCCGTGTCCGGGACGCCGTTCCGCCACCAGGTCCAGACCGAGAGCGGGCCGTTTCGCGGGCTGCTCCTGTCATTCTTCTTCATCAATGTCGGCCTGATGATCGATGTTCCGGCGCTGATGGCCAATGCCTGGCTGGTGCTTGGCGGTGCGCTGGGAATCCTGCTCGTCAAGACGATTGCCGGCCTGCTTGCCGCAGGTCTCAGCCGCTGGACCGTGCCGGGCGGCACGCAGCTCGCCTTCCTGCTGGCCCAGGGCTCGGAGTTCACGCTGGTTGTCCTGTCCATTCTCGCGGTCGCTTCGGCCAACCTCGCGGCGAACGGCGCTGCGCCGCTTCTCGATCCGGTCCTGGAAACGGTGATCGTGGCGTCCGTTGCGGTCTCGCTCGCGGCCGCGCCCTTCTGGGCCGAGGCCGGCATGAAGCTCTCGCGCCAGCTTGCCCGGCGCATGCGCGGCTCGCCCTCGACGCCCTCGGCCCCGGCCCGTGGCGAGCGCCCGGTCATCGTCTTCGGCATGACCGAATCGGGCCGCCTCGCCGTCGATGCCCTGCGCGACCATGCCATACCGGTCATCGCGCTGGACAATGACCCGCAGCGGTTTCTCAGCGCGACGGCCGACGGCTATAACGTCGCCTTCGGGGATGCGGCCAATCTGCGCCTCATTGATGCGATAGGGGCCAATCATGCGCGCGCCGTGGTGATCGGCGTGCCCCGTTTCGAGGTCTCCAAGGCGATCACCCCGGTCATCAACCAGCAATTTCCCGACATGGAGCGGTTTGTCTCGGTCAATACGCTGGCCGATCTCCAGCGCTTTTCGGATCTCGGCATGCGCGCCCACCTGACCGCAACACGCCCGCCCGGTCTCGAGATGGCGACCGACATGCTCCGCCGGCTGGGCATCAGCGACAGGGCGGTGGAGGAATGGGTCATGGACGAGCATGAACGCTTTTCCGACCGGGTGCCCCGGCCGTCGAAACGCGGGGAAAGCGAAGCCGCCTGAACGAAACGCCTTCAGCGGGACTGGCTGGCCGCGCGATTTCCGGCTATCCGGGCAGGAATGACCCTTGGGAGACAGAAAATGCGCATTGGCGTGCCAACAGAGATCAAGAAACAGGAATCGCGTGTCGGCCTGACCCCGGAAAGTGCCGGCGAACTCGTCGCAGCCGGCCATGAGGTGCATGTCCAGGAGGGCGCCGGTGTCGGCTCGGGTTTCGCCGACGCGGCGTATCGCGAGGCCGGCGCCTCGATCCTGCCGGACGCCGATGCGGTTTTCGGCCAGTCCGAACTGATCGTGAAGGTCAAGGAACCCCAGCCGGAGGAATGCGCACGGCTGACGCCGAACCATACCCTGTTCACCTATCTGCATCTCGCGCCCGACCCGGTGCAGGCCAGGGGGCTGATCGAGAGCGGGGCCACGGCGATTGCCTATGAGACGGTCACCGACGAGGAAGGCCGCTTGCCGCTGCTCACGCCGATGAGCCAGGTGGCCGGACGGATGTCGATGCAGGTTGCGGCCTGGGCGCTGATGAAGACCCGGCGCGGGCGCGGCCTGCTGCTGGGCGGCGTGCCCGGCGTGATGCCGGCCCGGGTGGTGATTATCGGGGGCGGTGTCTCCGGAACGAATGCCGCCGAGATCGCGGTCGGCATGCGCGCGGATGTGACGATCTTCGACCGCGACACCGGACGGCTTGCCCAGCTCGACGCCCAGTTCAACGGGCTGGTGAAAACCATGTATTCCACCCGCAAGAGCCTGGCGGAGGCGGTGAGCGAAGCCGACCTCGTCATCGGCGCGGTTCTCATTCCCGGCGCGTCAGCCCCCAAGCTCATCAGCCGCCAGCAGCTGCGGACAATGAAGCCAGGCGCGGTTCTGGTCGATATCGCGATCGACCAGGGCGGATGTTTCGAGACATCGCACCCGACCACGCATGCCGATCCGATCTATGAGGTCGACGGGATCCTGCATTACTGCGTGGCGAACATGCCCGGCGCGGTGCCGCGCACCTCCACGTATGCGCTGACCAATGCCACGCTTCCCTTCGTCATGGCGCTCGCCGGGAAGGGCACGCATGGCGCGATCAATGCGGATCCGCATCTCGCCCGCGGGCTGACCGTAGCCGACGGACGGATCACGCATGAGGCGGTCGCGCGCGATCTGGGCATGGAATACGCCCTGCCCGGCTGGTATACGCCGCGCGCCTGACCCTTCGTCAGCCCCCGCGAAAACCCCGGCCAATGACATAGATTTCCGGCGAGCCTGCGCGGCTGGCTGGCGGCTTGACATGCCTGACCGTTTCGAAACGGGTCTTGAGTGTGCCGAGCACGTCGCGCGTCGCGCCGCCCTGGAAGACTTTCGAGACAAACCCGCCGCCGGGGCCAAGGTGCTCAAGCGCGAATTCGAGCGCCATTTCCACGAGGGCGACCGTTCGCAGATGGTCGGTCGACTTGTGGCCTGTCGTATTGGCGGCCATGTCGGACAGAACGAGATCCGGCGGGCCGGTCAGCCCTGCCATCATGCGCGCCACGTCATCGGGGGAATTGATATCGCCCTCGACAATATGGGCCCCGGCCATGGGATCGACGGCCAGAAGGTCGATCCCGGCGACTTCAAACGCCTTTTTCTCAAGCGCGACCTGCAGCCAGCCGCCCGGCGCGCAACCCAGGTCCACCACACGCTGGCCGGGCCGCAGGAGGCTCGCCTTCTCATCGATTTCCAGCAGCTTGAACGCCGCGCGAGAGCGATATCCGGCGGCCTTTGCATCCCGCACATAAGGGTCGGCAAGCTGGCGCTCGATCCAGCGTTTTGAGCTCTCGCTGGCGGCATTGTGCGCAACCGTCTTGCGCGCGCCGAGCTGGCGGCCGGACGAGCTGCGCGGCTTGCCTTTCGGCCCCTTCCAGCGGCGTTTGCCGTCATCTGCCATCGCTCGCCGCCTCCGTCTCGCTCTCTGCGCCGGCCGCCGAAGCCTTGCGCCGCCGGCCCCGGCGTTTCGAGCGCGGCGGCCCGTACATCATGGTCAGCAACAGCCCCTCGCGCAGGCCCCGGTCGGCCACGCGCAGCCGCTCGGCAGGATACAGCTCCCAGGCCGCATCGATGATGGCACAGCCCGACAGCATCAGCCCCGCTCGCTCCGGGCCAATGGTGGGCAATCGCGCGCGCCCCGCGGGCCCCAGATCGCGCAGCCGGCCGATCGCGGCCTCGGCGCAGGCGCGGGTCATCCAGGCCCCATCCACCGCGTCACGGCGATAGCGTGGGAGCCCCAGATGCACCCCGGCAAGGCAGGTGACCGTGCCCGAGGTCCCGATCAGGTGAGACGGCCCGGCCGCCATGGCCGCGAGCACGTCGCTGCGCCGCTTCCAGCCTGAAA
>JAAANZ010000086.1 GCA_009909065.1 Alphaproteobacteria bacterium
CGCCTGATAGATCTCGATGAGATCGACGAACTGGACCAATCCTATTGGTTCGATCCTGGCGGGGCGCCGACCTGCCGCGCCATCGCAGAGCATTTCAAACTGATGCGGGCGGCCGACCTGTCCCACCCGATCATCCTGTGCGCCGAGGGCCGCTTAATGGATGGCATGCACCGGGTCACGCGGGCGCTTGTCGAGGGGCACTCACGTATCCGTTGCGTGCAATTCGGCGCGACACCCAGCCCCGATTACAGGAATTTCCAGCCTGAGGACCTGCCTTACAAGTAAAACGATCGCGTCCAGGCGGGGCTGACGGTCCGCTCATTCGCCAGCTTGTTCCGACGGTGGGTTCGCCCCGGTTTCTGTTTCAACTGTGTTTTCGCTACCGCTGTCGCTGCCATCTGCCGGGTTGATCGATTCGCAATCGCGCAGTGTCAGGTCGATTCCCTCGCTCCCGCTGATATAGAGCGTGCGGGCATCCTCACTCAGCGTGAAGGTGAAGACCATGGGCTGGTTCCGATCGCCGAGCGCGCACTCGGCCGGCACCGCGAAACGGGTGCTCATATCCTCATTGTCGAGCGAGGCCGTGACCGTATCGGGTGTGTAGGTGCACAGCATGTCGGTCGGACCGGTAATGAATTCGTCCTGCGAAATGATCCAGGCGTCCTCACCGCAGTTTTCGGCATCAAAGCCCCAGCTTCCCTCAATCTTGTCCAGTTCGGCCGGTTCGGCCTCGGTCGCGACCGGGTTCAGCGGATTGCCGGTCATGGCGTCTGTCGGCTGGCCGGGCGCTGGCCGGGTGTCGGCTGTCTCGCGACCGGACGGCTCGGTGCCATAGCCATTCGTTTCCGGCTCATTGCCGCAAGCGGCGAGCAGGGCGATGGCGGCGGTCGCAGGAATGATGGAAATGCGTTGCATGGACGTGTTCCTCCGCGCAGCTGTGTCGGTTCAGGCAGGGAACGTCCCCAGGCCTGCGCGGTTGCATTTCCGTTCGGCCCAGCGCGCCGTCATCGCGGATCGACGGCCTTGGCCGGTCCCGCGTGCTATTTGTCCTGCACAGTGATGTCAGGTCCGATATCGGGCGCGTCGTCCGGCGGGGCCTCCGGCGGCTGTCCGCAGGCGGCGAGCAGGCCGATCGCCAGACAGAGAGCCAGCTTGAACATCCGGCTAGTCCTGCTCGTTTTCCCCTGCGCCCCCGGGGCCGCCCGGCGCGATGACAGAACAGCGCTTCAGGGTGCGCGAAAGCCCCATCGATCCGTAGACCCAGAGCGTGTCGCCGGCCTTGTTCAGCATGAACGTGTAATTCCACGTCTCTGTTTCATCGTTGAATTCGCACTCGGCGGAGGTGCTGAAAATGGAAACCAGGCCTGAACGGTTTGCGCGCGGCTCGATGGTTTCGGGGTCAAACGTGCAGCTTGCGCCGACCGTTCCGGTCGTGAATTCGCCTTCACCGATCTGCCAGGGGGCCTGGTTGCAGGACTCGACGCTATAGCCCCACCTGTCCTGCACCTGGGTGAACGGCGCCGGTTGCATCTCGACGGCCACGGGGCGGAACAGGCCGCTGCCTTGCTGGGCGAGGGCGGGAAGGGCGAGCGCCGCGCCGGCGGCGACGGCGGCGGTGATTTTTGCGATACGGTTCATGGCTCCAGGGGTCCTCCCAATGATCGCGTTGGGGCGCGCCCGGCATGTGTTGGCCGTTCGCGCGCATTCACACTCTTCACTTGCCTGCCCGAAACGCATGACGCAACTGTTGAGCCTGCAAGAAGACGGAAAACAGAGCCAAGGGGAGAGCTGCGCCATGTCCGAGCCTGTCATAATCACCGAGGAAGGGCCCATCGGCCGGATCACGCTCAACCGTCCGGAAGCGTTGCATTCGCTGAATCAGGACATGTGTGAGATTGTGCTGGAGGCGCTCGCCCGATGGGCCAGCGATGACGCCATTGCCCTCGTTCTGGTCGACCATGCCGAAGGGACCCGCGGCTTCTGTGCCGGCGGCGATATCCGGATGCTGGCCGAGAGCGGGGCCGCGGATGGCGTACAGGCGCGCGCCTTCTTCGCCGCCGAGTATCGCATGAATGCCGCAATCAAGGCTTTCCCCAAACCCTACATTGCGCTGCTCGACGGGGTCACCATGGGTGGCGGGGTCGGGATTTCGGTGCATGGCACCCACCGCGTGGCGACGGAGAACACGGTTTTTGCCATGCCGGAAACGGGAATCGGCCTGTTCCCGGATGTGGGCGGGGGCTGGTTCCTGCCGCGCCTGCGCGGGCAGCTTGGCATATGGCTGGCGCTGACCGGCGCACGGCTGAAAGGGCTGGATGTGGCGGCCGCCCGGGTGGCGACACATTATGTGCCCTCGGAACTCCTGGCCAATCTGCGCTCGCAGTTGCGCCAGGCCGATTTCTCGAATGGTGCGGCCGAGATGGTCAACGAGATCCTCGGCGCCATGAGCCATTCCCCTGCGGCGGGCAGCTTCGAACCGCACATGGCCACAATCAATGACTGCTTCGCCAGCGACAGGGCCGAGGAAATTGTCGCCGCCCTCGAAGCGAGCGAGGACCCATGGGCGCACGAACAGCTTGAAACCCTGCGCCAGAAATCCCCGGAAACCATCAAGGTCGCCTTGCGCCAGCTGCGTGAGGGCGCGCGTCTGGAAGACTTTCGCGAAAACATGCGCATGGAATACCGGATCGGCTGGCGCAAGGTTCAAAGCGCGGACTTTCTGGAAGGCGTGCGTGCGGTCATCATCGACAAGGATAATGCGCCGAACTGGTCGCCCTCGACTATAGAAGGTGTCAGCGATGGGGATGTGGCGCGTTATTTCGGGCCGCTCGGCGAGGATGAGCTGGATTTCTGACGGCCGGCCGCGATGAGATTGCGGCCTGGGCCGGGCCTGTCACCGCGCCGGGGCGTCGGGACAGGGTTTGGGCAGGCGTGACCTGCAAATTGATCCCAGCGATGCGTTAACCCTGTCACTGATGCGGAAAGACGTATTTAACGAATAATAAGTGACCGCAGTGTATATCCTCTCAAACTACAACAAAAGTTGAGTGGTGATGGCAATGACACAAGACAATGCAGCCTATGAAGACGATGAGGCTCTCCAGGCCGAATCCGACTTCCTGAAATCCCTGACGCTGCTGGAGCAGGCGCATCGTCGCCTGCACGATGTGGTGAAGGATGATCTCGAGCGCTCGGGAGAACGTTCCCTCACAGGCGTGCAGGCGCTCCTGATCTACGAGATCGGGGTGGGCGAGACGCCGGCTTCGGTGCTGCGTGCGCGCGGCGCCTTTGCCGGCACGAGCCTGTCCTACAATGTCAAGAAGCTCCAGGAAGGCGGCTATCTCACCCAGCGCCGCTCTGAAGCCGACAAGCGCACGGTTCATTTGCGTTTGACCGAGCGGGGTTTGAAAGTCCGCAAGCAGGTCTCGAAACTCTTCGACCGACAGGCCCAGGCGCTGGAGCCGACGGCCAGCATGCGCGCCGACGATCTCAGCCGGCTCAACAAGTCGCTTTCCCGGCTTGAACGTTTCTGGGCCGATCAGATCCGCTACCGTCTCTGATCGGTGTTGTCAGCCAATATCTTTCTAGTTGAGGTTGTTAGGCATCCGGTCAAGGCCCGGCTACAGTTGTAGTATGCGGGGATGGGTCACTGTATTGTTCGCAGCCGCGGTTTGTGAACCGGCCCTGGCTGGGCCATGGGTGCGCGCCGAAGGCGAAGGCTATGGCCGCGGCGCGGTGGCGGCGGAGCGCGTCAGCGGCCTGGATGCGGTGCGATATGACGGATATGGGGAATTCGGCCTGTCCGATCAGTGGACGATGACCGTGAAGGCCGAACAGGTGCGGTTTCGCGGAAACGAGGATTTCAATGCGCAGGGGCTGCGTACCACGCTTCGGCGCAGCCTCTACAAGCGCGGGGCCGTACGTATCGCCGTCGAGGCCGGCGCGGTTTACGGAGCGGCCATGGGTGGGGTGCGCGGCTGTGACACGTTGGGGGCCGAGGCGCGTGTCAGTTCCGGCATGTCCGGAAACTGGGCGGGAACGAACTGGTATGTGTTTGCCGATGCCGCCACCCGGCTGCATGGCGAGGGCTGCTGGCGCGATCGGCTCGAAATCGGGGGCGCCCAGGAAATTGCCCCGAATATCTACCTGACGAACCAATTCTGGTTCGAGCGCGGCAGCGAGGAAGCGCGTTCCGACAAGATCGAGACCGGCCTGTTGTGGCGGATTGGCAAGATCGACCTGTCGCTGGCCTGGCGCGAAGAACTCAGCGGGCGGTTCGAGGAACAGGGAATTGTGCTCGCTGTGGCCAATCGGTTCTGAAAATCACACCAAGCCGCCTGCCCACGGACCGGATGCCCGCGGGCAGTGATCCCGTCTCGGCGCTGCGCAGGGGCTTATTCCGCCTCGCCGAATCCCGATTCCAGCATGATATAAGCGATCACGGCTTTACGGTCTTCCGGCCGGCGCACGCCGGCAAAGCTCATCCGGTTGCCGGGCAGGAAGCCGTTCGGATTGGCCAGCCAGTTTTCAAGCTGTTGCGGTGTCCAGTCGAAATCGGCCTCCATGAGGGCCGGGGAATAGTTGAAGCCCTCCACCTGGCCGACCTTGCGATCGAACATGCCGTGCAGGTTCGGGCCGACGCGATTGCCGGCGCCTTCCTCGATGAGGTGGCATGACTGGCACAGCCGATATGTCCGCTTGCCGCGATCGAAGTCGGCTGTGTTATAGGGTGCGGGCAGTGCGGCGAAGACGTTTTCTTCCTCGGCTTCGGCTGGGCCGGAGTCCGCCACGTCTTCCGCTGCCGCTTCGGCTTGCGCTGTCTGAGGGGATTCACCGTCAGAAGCGCTTTCGGGGGCGGGTTGCGCTTGCGCGTCGTTGCCGGATTCAGCGGGCGGGGCCGTGGGGGCGGGCGCAGGCTCCTCGCTGCCACCACCACAGGCGGCCAGGAGCAATGCGAAGGCGCTTGTGCAGGAAAGTGCGAAGGTCCGGGTCATCTGGGTCTCCCCCTCTAGAATGTTACGGCACTGCTGCCTAGCAGCATTCATGCAGAAATCGATGGGGCGAATTGACAGCGCGCCGACTTGCCGCTCCTGCCGTTGTCAGTTGTGGGCATCGCCCTCACCCATCGCAAGCGGCTTGCCATTGAGGAGGGGGCGTGCGGCGGCATTGGGGTCGATGGGCTGGGGGACGTCCTCAAAGGCAATCTTGGTGCGCAGGGCCGGTGAACGGCCCGTCGGCCCGTCGAAGCTGCGATAGGCGGCCTCGATCAGTTCGGTGACATGGCGGTTGCGCGCGGCCGAGGTCCGCCCGCCCAGCATGACAGTGATGATCCGCCGGTCCTCGCGCACGGACGAGGCCATGAGATTGAACCCCGAGGCGCGGGTATAACCGGTCTTGATGCCGTCGACACCCTCGACAGAGCCGAGCAGCTTGTTGTGATTCTTGTAAGTTCGCCCGTTCCAACGGAATTTCTGCAAGGCGAAATAGTCATAATGTTCGCCATGGTCCTCCAGTATGGCCTCGGCCAGACGGGCCATGTCGCGCGCGGTTGAAACCTGGCGGCTGTCGGGCAGGCCGGAGGCGTTGTAGAAGCGCGTGGAGTTCATGCCCAGCGTGCGCGCCTTGACTGTCATAAGCGCGGCGAAACGGTGTTCGCTGCCGCCGATATGTTCGGCCACCACGACAGCGACATCATTGGCCGATTTTGTGACCAGGGCATCTATGGCGTCGGCCACGCTGATCGTGTCACCGGGGCTCAGGCGCAGATTGGAGGGTGGCTGGCGTGCGGCGTTGTGCGAGACGGTGAGCGGGTCATCGAGCGAGACGCGCCCGGCCGAGATTTCGTCGAACAGCATGTAGAGCGTCATCACCTTGGTCAGGGACGCCGGATAACGCGAGGCATCGGCATGTCGGGCATGCAGCACTGTGTCGGACTGCGCATCGACGACGATCGATGCATATTTCTCGGCCTGTGCGCTGCCCGTCGGCGCTGCGACGGTTGAGCCGGCGAGCACCAGTCCTGCAAGTGCGCGGCGCGCCAGTCGCTCTCGTGTCATGGGGCGTTCCCTTCATCCTGAACGATGACCGTCATGACCCCCTCAGTCAGGATCAGTCATAAAGTCGGCGCATTCCGTTGACCAGTCGTTAAGGCACCTGGCCGCCTTAAAAGAAACTCATGCAGGCCCGCCATGGCTGGCGATGGTGCGCCGCACAAAAATTCTTGCAATTGCGAAGACGGCATGCTAGATGGGGATCATCGAGGGCCGGACGAGACCTGATCCGGCTCAGTGACACAAGGACTAAGCCTCATGGCAAAGACCAACCAGACCCAGAACCCGTTCAACATGTTCGATGCCGATGGCGTCATGTCGAATGATGCCATGCGCAAGAACATGGATCGTTTCATGTCGATGGCCGGCAATATGAGCGAGCTGTCGCGTGAAGGCTTCCAGGCCTGTGCCGAATCGGCGCGCGCGACGGCCAAAGGCGCTCAGGAAGTCAATTCCAAGACCATCGCTTACATGCAGGATGCAATGAGCCAGTCAGTGGAAGCGAGCAAGACTGTTGCCGGCGCGAAATCGATGCAGGAAGCCGTCGAGCTGCAGGCCAATTTCGCCAAGTCGGCGCTCGATGCCTATATGACCCAGATGTCCTCGATGGCGAGTCTGATGGCCGACACGATGCGCGAAGCGACACAGCCCCTGAACACGCATGCCGGCCAGATGGTTGAAAAATTCCAGGCCGCGAAGTAACATCCGTCACAGTAGAGTGGCGTAAGCGTAAGAAGGCCGGCCTCTGATTGAGGCCGGCTTTTTTCGTGCCGGATCAGCGATGCCGGACCAGGCGAATTCGGGTGTAAAAACATGCGGATTTGCTGATTTCACACATCGAATTCCCGGTCCGGCTCCAGCAGCTTCTTGCCCGCACCGCATCAGAACTGTTGCCATCGCGTCCCGCACTCGGTCGCCACGATCATGTTCTTCTGCGCGCACTCAGTTCATGTTTCCGATCCCTAAACCCAGCGCGAGGGCGTGCGATCGCGCGCGCGGCGCCTGGCGGGGTAAAAATTCAGCCTGCCATCAAATCTGTCCTTGAAACGGGCACAGTCCATGGTCAGGCTTCCCTCCGTGAGAAGCGAGCCTATCTTGATAGCCATGCGACAAACACGACTGCAATTCACCATGAGTGATGATGATGGCGCCGGTGGCGGTGCCATTGACGGTGACGATAACACGGGCCTTGCCACCCGGACGCGGGCGAAGACCAAGCGCCCGTCTCTTTATCGTGTGATGCTCCTGAATGACGATTACACGCCGATGGAGTTCGTCGTTTTTGTCCTCGAGCGGTTCTTCAACAAAAGTCGCGAGGAAGCCACCCGGATCATGCTACATGTGCATCAGAAGGGTGTGGGGTTGTGTGGGGTGTACACATATGAAGTGGCGGAAACGAAAGTGGCGCAGGTGCTCGACATGGCCCAGCGCAACGAACATCCGCTCCAGTGTGTGATGGAAAAAGACGATTAGAGGATAAGTGATTTGCCCAGCCTGACCCCCTCCCTAGAATCCGCCCTGGAGCGTGCCCTGAACCTGGCCGCCGAGCGCGATCATGAATATGCCACGCTCGAACACCTCTTGCTGGCCCTGGTCGAGGATGACGAGGCCGCAGAGGTGATGACCGCCTGCAAGGTAGAGCTCAGCCGTTTGCGCGAGGACCTGACAAATTACCTGGATGACGATCTTTCCAGCCTGATCGTCGAGGATTCGGAAGGGCGCGTGCAACCGACGGCAGCGTTTCAGCGCGTGGTCCAGCGCGCCATCCTGCATGTCGAGAGCTCCGGGCGCGACGAGGTGACCGGGGCGAATGTCCTGATCTCGATTTTTTCCGAACGTGAAAGTCATGCCGCCTTCTTCCTGCAGGAGCAGGACATGACCCGCTATGACGCGGTCAATTTCGTGTCCCATGGCGTGGCCAAGCGGCCGGGCGCCTCGCGTCCCTCGACACCGCGCGGCGCGGAAGCCAATGAGGACGGCAATGTCAAGCAGGGCCTCGAGGCGCTGGAGACCTACTGCATCAATCTCAATGAAAAGGCGCGCGCGGGAAAGATTGACCCGCTGATCGGGCGCGACATGGAAATCGAGCGCAGCATCGAAATCCTTTGCCGGCGAAACAAGAACAATCCGATCCTGGTCGGCGATCCCGGTGTCGGCAAGACCGCCATTGCCGAGGGCCTGGCGCGCAAGATTGTCGAGGGCGAGGTCCCCGAGATCCTCAAGGAAGCGGTGATCTATGCACTCGACATGGGCGCGCTGCTCGCCGGCACGCGGTATCGCGGCGATTTCGAGGAGCGGCTCAAATCGGTCATGAAGGAGATGGAAAGTCTCGAAAAGGGCATCCTGTTCATTGACGAGATCCATACGGTGATCGGTGCGGGCGCCACCTCCGGCGGGGCCATGGATGCCTCCAATCTGCTCAAGCCGTCCCTGCAATCGGGTGATCTGCGTTGCATGGGATCGACCACCTTCAAGGAATACAAGCAGCATTTCGAGAAGGACCGGGCCCTGTCGCGCCGCTTCCGCAAGGTGGATGTTGTCGAGCCGAACGTGCCGGACGCGATCAAGATCCTCTCCGGCCTGAAACCCAAGTTCGAGGAGTTTCACGGGCTGCGCTATACGAATGAGGCGATCAAGTCAGCTGTGGAACTGTCCGACCGCTACCTGACCGACCGCAAGCTGCCGGACAAGGCCATCGACGTGATCGACGAGGCGGGGGCCTCGCAATGGCTGAAGGCGGAAAGCAAGCGCCGCAAGGTGGTGGGCGCCAAGGAAGTCGAGGCGATCGTGGCCAAGATCGCGCGCATTCCCCCGAAACAGGTGTCCAAGAGCGATGCCTCCTTGCTGAAGAATCTCGAAAGCGATCTCAAGCGCGTGGTGTTCGGCCAGGAGGAGGCGATCGAGGCATTGTCGGCCTCCATCAAGATGGCCCGCGCCGGCCTTCGCGAGCCCGACAAGCCGATTGGGTGTTATCTCTTTACCGGCCCGACAGGCGTCGGCAAGACCGAGGTGGCCAAGCAGCTCTCATCCATCATGGGCGTGGAAATGCTGCGCTTCGACATGTCGGAATATATGGAGCGGCACACCGTCTCGCGCCTGATCGGGGCCCCTCCCGGATATGTGGGCTATGATCAGGGCGGGTTGTTGACCGATGGCGTTGATCAGAACCCGCATTGCGTCTTGCTGCTCGACGAGATCGAGAAGGCGCATGAGGATCTGTTCAATATCCTCCTCCAGGTGATGGACAGCGGCGCCCTGACCGATGCGAATGGCCGCAAGGTGGATTTCCGTAATGTCATCCTGATCATGACGACCAATGCCGGCGCGGCCGATGCGGCCAAGAACGCGATCGGCTTCGGGGCCGGGAAGAAGGAAGATGAGCAGGACGAGGCACTCAAGCGCCTGTTCACGCCGGAATTCCGCAATCGTCTCGACTCGACGATCCGCTTTGGCGGCCTGACGCCCGAGATCATCGAGCGTGTGGTGGAGAAATTCATCCTGCAGCTCGAAATCCAGCTGGCGGATCGCAATGTCACCGTCTCGCTCACGCCGGCGGCGCGTGATTGGCTGGCCGAGCGCGGGTTCGATCCGGAGATGGGCGCGCGGCCGCTCGCCCGCGTCATCCAGGAGCATGTCAAGAAGCCGATGGCCGAGGAGCTCTTGTTCGGCAAGCTCACCAAGGGCGGCGAAGTCCACGTCGACATCGACAAGTCGGATCCGGAAAAACTCTCCTTCAAATACAAGGAAGGCAAATCCGGCAAATCCTCGAAGAGCGACGAGACGGATGATACGGCCGATGCGGTGAACTGAGACGCTTCGCTCACAAGCGGTCACTCTGGTTTTCGCGAGTGTGGCGGGCGCATCGTTCTCGGAGACCCCGGCTCAGTCCCCGCGATTTTCGAACCCGGGAGATGCGGCATGGCAGCGGCCTGTGAAAACCAGAGTTTGCGGTTTTGCAGGCTGGCCATTCGGAATTCGGGTCAGTGGGCCTTGCTGGAATGTGTTACGTCCAATGACCAATTCAGTGGCATGAGGACGCACCCACCATACGAGGTGGCAGCTTGCTGAGGGGCGTCCTCCTCGCGGTTTCGGCCATCGCCACCGGTGTCGCGGCCGGGCGAGCCTATCTCTCCGGCGAGGTGGAGCGGCGCAAGCATTCGGCGATCGAGGCGGCCGCGCAAGAAGCGCGTGCGCGCATTCGCGAGACGGGTGAGGCTTACCTGACGCGCGGCTTCAGAAGGTTTGCGCGCGTCACGGCGGCTAAAGCCGCGCTGCTCTTTCTGGTCTGGTTGGCGCATTTCGCCGGAGGGTTGCCCGCCAGCGCCTATGGCGTGACGCTTTCGGTCATGCTGGGCTTTTTTGTCCTGCGGGACACCTGGGTGGCGCTGCCGACAGTGCGGCTCGCGCTGTCGGAGTTGCGCCGGCACGGGTGGAAGCCGAAACTTGCCCTCGGCGAAACGGTGGCGGCCAGCGTTTTTGACGAAGTTCTGGACGAAGCGAGCGCGCGCAAGCGCGGCTGGCGCGACAATCTCATCATGCGGCTGGCCGGCAGAAAGCACGACCAGGTTTCCAGGGAAATCGCCGAAGCCGTTGCCAGCATTGCCCGCGAGACGACCTGGCAGGATCTCAGGCCCTTTGTCGTTTCGGCCCTGATGCGTGCTGGCATCCTGATCGCGCTTTACTCGGCGCTGGTCTGGACAATCCTGCTCAACTGAGGCCCCGGTGGGGGCTTCAGCCGAAATCGTCGGGAACGTCGCGTTCGAGATTGCCAAACCGTGTGACATTCGCGTCAAAGGCGAGCATCACGCGGCCGATGGGGCCGTGTCTCTGTTTGCCGATGATCACTTCAGCAGTGCCATAGACCTGGTCCATCCTTTCGCGCCAGCGAGTCCATTTCTCGCTGGAATTGGGATCGTCAGGATCGGATTGGGGCTCGGTGCGCTCTAGATAATAAGACTCGCGATAGACGAATAGCACGACATCGGCGTCCTGTTCGATGGAGCCGGACTCGCGCAGGTCCGACAATTGCGGGCGCTTGTCGTCGCGCTGCTCGACCTGACGCGAGAGCTGGGACAGGGCGATGACAGGCACATTGAGATCCTTGGCCAACGCCTTCAGCGCCATCGTGATCTGCGTCAGCTCCTGAACCCGGTTCTCACTCGACTTGCCCCCCGATGAGGTGATCAGCTGGAGATAATCGATGACGATGAGGTCGAGCCCGTGATTGCGGTGGAGCCGGCGGGCCCGGGCCGCGAGCTGGTTGATCGACAGTCCCCCCGTGTCGTCAATGTGCAGGGGAAGGTTCTGCAGTTCGGCCACGGTGTCGCGAATGGCGGTGAAATCCTCCATGTCCAGCTCGCCGGAGCGGAATTTGTGGGAGCTGATCCCCGTGCGTTCGGCGATGACGCGCGTGGCGAGCTGTTCGGCCGACATTTCCAGAGAGAAGAACGCCACGACGGCGCCCTCGATTGTCTTTTTTGATCCGTCCTCCTGCGTTTCCCGCCGGCAGGCATAGGCGGCGTTGAAGGCGATATTTGTCGCCAGTGAGGTTTTCCCCATGGACGGGCGACCGGCGAGGATGACGAGGTCGGAATGGTGCAGCCCGCCAAGCTTGTGGTCTAGATCGTCCAGCCCGGTGGCGATACCGGCAATCTTGCCGTCCCGCTTGAGCGCCGCCTCCGCCATCAGGACCGACTCCTGGGCGGCCGAGGCGAAATCGGAAAAGCCCCGCTCGGCCGAGCCGCGTTCGGCGAGGGCGAAGAGTTCCTTTTCGGCAAGTTCGATCAGCTGCTGGCCCGACTGGTCGCGCTCGGGGCTGAGCGCACGGGAGCGGATCCCCGTGCCGATGCCGACGAGTTCCCGCCGGGCGGCAAGGTCATGAATGATCCGGGCATAATCGGTCACTTCCGGGCCGAAGGCGGCGCTTTCGAGCAGCTCGGCCAGATAGGCCGCGCCTCCGATTTCGGCGAGCTGATCATTCTTCTCGAAATGCTCGCGCAGTGTCACGCCGTCGGCGACGCGATTATTGTCGATCATCAGCTGGGCGACGGAGTATATCTCGCGATGAGCCGGCGCATAGAAATCCTCGGCGCGCAGCAATTCGCTGATGCGCTGATAGACATTGTTGTCATAGAGTATGGCGCCGAGAAGCGCCGCTTCAGCCGCGAGATTGTGCGGGGCTTCCTCGATGCGCGGTTCGGCGGGCGTGTCATGATCCTTGGGCATGGCCCCTTCAATAGCGCCGTGTGCAACGCAATTCGCGGCTTGACTTTCCTCTGTTCACTGAAGGATCGCAAGGATCCACAGCCTGATTCGCAGCAAGGCGCGACCGGCTCGCTCGCGGGTCCTGGATCATGGCGGCGGCCGGATCGCCGACGCGCCTTCACCGCGCAGGAACCTGCCATATCCCCACTGTCGAATATGAGCGGGACGAGGATCGGGACGAAAAGCGCGCATATGACGACCTGGAAAACCGCCGGGACATCGCGGCTGCGCAACCGGGCCTGAAGATAGACAGCCAGCGGCGTCCAGAAGATGAGTGGGGCAAGCCGGTAATGGGACAAAGCCCATTTTCCGAGGCGCGACATTGATCAGGACCGGGTCGGCAGTGCAGCCCAGTGGGATCAGCCGCCGCGCCGCAGCCACCAGCTAACAATCCGGCCCTGTCAAAAGAGGGCGGCCCCATTTTTCGAGCCGCCCTCCCGCAGACTTCAAAGCGATCCGGATTTTTCCTCAGTCCTCCTCGCCCTCGGGCGCCATCTGGTCGGCCATCTCGGCCTGGGCCTCGGCCATTTCGCCGGCGCGTTCGGCGTCGGCTTCGCGCTGCTCGGCCTGAAGGGTTTCGAGAATATCCTCGCCGGCGGCCTGGCGCTCGGCCTCGTCGCGTGTGCGCGCGACATTGACCCGGATCGTCACGGCAACCTCGGCATGCAGCCGGATCTCGACATCATGCACGCCGATTGTCTTGATCGGCTGGTCGAGTCTCACCTGGCTGCGGGCCACCTTGTAACCGGCATCTTTCGCCGCATCGGAAATGTCGCGGGCTTGAACGGAGCCATACAGCTGTCCTGTCTCGCCCGCCGCGCGGATGAGGATGAAGCTCTCGCCATCCAGCGTCTCGCCCTCGCGCGCAGCGGCCTCGCGCGCCTCGGCATTACGCTTCTCGATGATTTCGCGTTCGGCCTCGAACCGGGCCCGGTTGGCGGCATTCGCGAGCAGCGCCTTTCCCTTTGGAAAGAGATAATTGCGCGCAAACCCGTTCTTGACCGACACTTCGTCGCCGATGGTGCCGAGTTTCTCCACGCGTTCCAGGAGGATCACCTGCATGTTTCTCTCCCTATTTCACGCTGAAGGGCAGAAGCGCGAGGATGCGCGCGCGTTTGATGGCGCGGGCGAGCTTGCGCTGGTTCTTGATATTCACCGCCGTGATCCGCGACGGCACAATCTTGCCTTTCTCGGAAATGTAGCGCTGAAGCAGCTTGACATCCTTGTAGTCGATCTTCGGCGCTTTCGCGCCGGAGAAGGGATCAACCTTGCGGCGCCGGCCGAACGGGCGGCGGGCGGGAAGGTTGGTGATGTTCATTCCAGTGTTTGTCTTGCGGGGCATGCCTGTCTCCTAGTCCTTGCGCTTGTCGCCGCGATCCTTGCGCGACAGGACCGGGGAGGGGTCCTCTTCCAGCGCATCGACGCGCACGGTGAGATAGCGCATCACATCATCGGAAATGCGGTGACGCCGCTCGATCTCCTGCACGGCTTCGGCCGGCCCATCGACGTTGAGCAGCGAATAGTGGCCCTTGCGCTGCTTCTTGATCGGATAGGAGAGGTTACGCAGTCCCCAGTATTCCGTCTTGGGCACCTTGGCGCCCTTGTCGCGCAGGAATTGGGCGAATTCTTCAGTGATGGTCTCGACCTGGGCGGGCGAGATGTCGGGTCGTGTGATGACCACGTGTTCGTAATAAGGCATGGGCTCCGTTCCCGATTGCGGATCGCGGCGCCGACGGGGCGGGTACCCCCATCAGCGATGGCCCCCGGGGACCGGCTGAATTGCCGGGCCGGGACCGCGCACCCTGTTGAAGCCGCGGTGTAAAACACGAAACCGTATCGGGAATCAAGCCGCTTGCGCGGGGCCTCTGCTCCGGGTTACCTGCCCAGCATCGATTCTGTGAGGAGGCGGCATGTCCGATCTCGCTTTCATCTTTCCCGGTCAGGGCAGTCAGGTCGTCGGGATGGGCCGAGAACTGGCCGATGCGATCCCGGCGGCCAGGGACGTATTCGAGGAAGTTGATGAGGCGCTCGGCGAGAAATTGTCGACACTCATCTGGGAAGGACCTGAAGAGTCTCTCACCCTGACAGCCAATACCCAGCCCGCACTGATGGCCGTCTCGATCGCCGCCATGCGCGCCCTGGAGGCTGAACACGGAGTGACCGTGACGGCGGCCCGATATGTCGCCGGTCACTCGCTTGGCGAATATTCGGCCTTGTGCGCAGCCGGGGCGCTGAGCCTTTCCGATACTGCAAGGCTGCTGCGAAGGCGGGGCGAGGCGATGCAGGCCGCGGTGCCGGAAGGCGAAGGCGCCATGGCCGCCCTGCTCGGAGCTGACATGGCTCAGGCTGAAGCGGCTTGCACCGCCGGGCGTGCAACCGGCGGGGTCTGCGAGATTGCCAATGACAATGCGCCGGGCCAGCTGGTGCTTTCCGGCAGCCAAGCGGCGGTCGGGGCGGCTTGCGAAGACGCGCGCGCGGCCGGCGTGAAGAAGGCGGTGCCTCTGGCGGTTTCGGCTCCCTTCCACTGCTCGCTGATGCGGCCGGCCGGCGAGATCATGGCTGCAGCGCTGGCCGAGACCGCGATCCGCCAGCCTGTCGTCCCGGTTGTCACCAATGTGACAGCCGGGCCTGCCGAGGCGCCCGAGACGATCCGTCAGCATCTGATCGAACAGGTCACGGGCCGGGTGCGCTGGCGGGAAAGCGTGGCCTGGATGGCGGACAATGGCATTGCGCAGACCGCCGAGGCGGGCGTGGGCAAGGTGCTGACGGTGATGAACCGGCGCAATGTGCGGGCGCTGAAAGGCCATCCACTGGGCACGCCGGACGAGCTGGCCAATTTCGTCGCCGCGCTGGCCGGAACGCAATGATCAAGGGAGACACGGACATGTTCAGTCTTGAAGGGCGCACCGCGCTGGTGACCGGCGCTTCGGGGGGTATCGGCGGCGAGATTGCCAGGGCCTTGTCGTCCGCTGGCGCGCGCGTGGCCCTGTCGGGAACCCGCGAAAGTGTGCTCGAAGAGGTGAGGGACGGTTTGGCAGGCAACGGCGCGGTGGTCACCTGCGATCTGTCCGACAGCAGCCAGGTCGACAGCCTCGTTGCACGCGCGGAAGAAGCCGTCGGCGGGCTGGATATCCTCGTGGCCAATGCCGGCATCACCCGTGACGGTCTGTTGATGCGGATGAAGGACGAGGACTGGCAATCCGTTCTCGACGTCAATCTCGGCGCCTATTTCCGACTCTCGCGCGCCGCGCTGCGCGGAATGATGAAACGCCGCCATGGCCGTATCATCGCCATCACCTCGATTGTCGGCGTCACCGGAAATCCGGGCCAGGCCAATTACTGCGCCTCGAAGGCCGGGATGATCGGTTTCACAAAGTCGCTCGCCCAGGAGGTCGCAAGCCGGGGGATCACGGCGAATTGCGTGGCCCCGGGTTTTATCCGCTCGCCAATGACGGATGAACTGCCTGAAAAGCAGAAGGATGCCCTCCTGGGCCAGATACCGGCCGGGCGGCTGGGAGAGGGCGGCGACATCGCGGCGGCTGTGGCCTATCTCGCCAGTGATTCGGCCGGCTATGTGACGGGCCAGACCCTGCATGTGAACGGCGGAATGGCCATGATCTAGCCGGCACGCAGTGACATCCCGAGCAGCCTCTGCGCTTGTGCCGGCAAACATCTGTGTGCTAACCGCAACACCATGGGTCTCGGTGAAGGCCTTTTTCAGACATTATAAGAGAGGTAGATCATGTCTGACGTTTTCGAGCGTGTTAAGAAGATCGTTGTCGAAAACCTCGAGGTCGAGGAAGACAAGGTCACCAAGGAAGCGAGCTTTATCGATGATCTCGGCGCTGACAGTCTCGACCTCGTCGAACTGGTGATGGCTTTCGAGGAAGAGTTCAATATCGAGATCCCGGACGAGATCCAGGAGAATATCCGCACCGTCGGTGACGCGATCACCCATATCAACGAGCACGTGTCGGGCTGAACATCGCAGCCGTCTGGGCCAGGAGATCAGGAGGAACCATGCGCCGGGTCGTCATCACGGGAATCGGTCTCGTCACGCCGCTTGCGTCGGGACGTGACGCCACCTGGTCGCGCCTGATCGCCGGGCGCTCCGGCGCCGGCCCGATCGACCTGTTCGACACCTCTGACGTGCCCTGCAAGATCGCTTTCCAGGTGCCTTGGGTGGGCGGTCGCGGCGGCGGGGAGGGCGATGCGCACGCCTTCGATCCCGATGGCGTGGCCAGCGCAAAGGAGCGCCGCCGGATCGACGAGTTCATTCTCTATGCCATGGCCGCGGCCGACGAAGCGGTCGAGGATTCCGGCTGGCATCCCGAAACCGACGCCGAAAAGGAACGCACGGGTGTCCTGATCGGCTCGGGGATCGGCGGGTTACAATCGATCTATGATACATCGATCAGCCTGCATGAGAACGGCGCGCGCAAGGTCAGCCCTTTCTTCATTCCCTCGGCGCTGATCAATCTCGCCTCGGGGCAGGTCTCCATACGCCATGGCCTCAAGGGGCCGAACCACTCAGTGGTAACCGCCTGCGCCACCGGAGCCCATGCGATCGGTGACAGTGCGCGCCTGATCCAGGCCGGAGATGCCGATGTGATGCTGGCGGGCGGGTCCGAAGCGGTGATCTGCCATCTCGGCATCGCCGGGTTCTGTGCCGCCAAGGCCATGTCAACGAGCTTCAACGAGACACCCGAAAAGGCTTCTCGCCCCTATGATCGCGACCGTGACGGTTTCGTCATGGGCGAGGGCGCGGGGATTCTCGTGCTCGAGGATTATGAACATGCCCGGGCCCGCGGCGCGCAGATCTATGCCGAGGTGGCCGGTTATGGCCTCACGGGCGATGCCTATCATATCACGGCCCCGGCCGAGGGTGCCGAAGGCGGCTACCGCGCGATGAAGATGGCGATGGAGCATTCCGGGCTCGACCTGTCCGAGATCGATTACGTCAATGCGCACGGCACATCGACGCCGAAGGGTGACGAAGGTGAAGTGGCGGCTGTAGAGCGCTTGTTCGGCGAGCATTCGCGGAACCTGTCGCTGTCATCCACGAAATCGGCTATTGGCCACCTGCTGGGCGCGGCCGGCGCGGCGGAAGGCGCCTTCTGCGCGTTGGCGATCCGCGACGGGATCATGCCGCCGACCCTGAACCTCGACAATCCCAGCGTCGATACGCAGATCGACCTTATTGCGAAGACCGCCAAGAAGGCCCCGGTCCGTGCGGCGATTTCGAACAGTTTCGGCTTCGGCGGGACCAATGCCTCGCTGGTTCTGAAGGCGCTCGATTAGGGCGCGCGGGCCGGTAGGGCCCTGAAACCGGGACTGCGGGCGCCGCGCGCCGCCTGGCCGTCTGGAACGGAGCCTTGAGCGCTTCCATGAAAGCTCTTTTTTCGATTCTCTTTCTGGTCATCATCCTCGCCATGGGCGCGGCCGCGGCCGGTTGGATCTGGTTCAATGATGCGGTCACGCGCGCCGGGCCATCAGACGCCGACACGGTCTTCCAGGTCAATCGCGGCGAGAGCCTGGTGAGCGTCGCGGACCGGCTCGAGACGCAAGGAGTGATCCCTGATGCGCGCCTGATGCGACTGAAGGCGCGCCTTGACGGGGTCGAGACCGACATAAAGGCCGGCGAGTTCGAACTGCCTGCCCGTGCGAGTATCGCCGGGATCCTGGCCAGGCTCGTTGAGGGGGACACGGTCCAGTACAGGATCACGATTCCGGAAGGTCTCACCACAGCCCAGGCGCTGCGGATCATCTCGGCCAATGAGACACTGACCGGCGACTTGCCGGACCCCGAACCGGCCGAAGGCGCATTGCTGCCTGATACCTACCTCTTCACACGCGGCACGAGTCGGGCCGATCTCGCCGCGCGCATGGCCGATGCACAGGATGACCTGCTTGACGAACTCTGGCCGGAGCGGGCCGCCGACACGCCTGTCACGAGCCGCGAGGATGCGATCATCCTCGCCTCGGTCGTCCAGAAGGAAGCCGGCAGCCTGGAAGAAATCGACCTCGTCGCAGGCGTATTTGCCAATCGCCTGGAGCGCGGGATTCCGCTGCAGTCCGACCCCACGGTCATCTATGGCGTCTCCCGGGGCGAGCCGCTCTACAATCAACGCGGCGAGCGGCGCACCCTGTACCGCTCGGAACTGGACCGGGAAACGCCCTGGAACACCTATCTCATTCCTGGCCTGCCCGAGACGCCGATCTGCAATCCCGGCCGGGCCGCCATTTCCGCCGTCCTGAATCCGGCCGATACCGATTACATTTTCTTCGTGGCCGACGGAACGGGCGGCCACGCCTTTGCCGAGACACTGGCCGAGCATAACCGGAATGTCGCCGCCTATCGTCGATATGAAGCCGAGGAAATCGCACGCGAGAGAGCCGAGTGATGGCGCAATTGTTATCCATGACCGGCTTTGGGGCCTCGGCGGGCAGCGCTGACTGGGGCAACTGGACGATCGAAGCACGGAGCGTCAACGGGCGCGGTCTCGATGTGCGCGTCAACCTACCGCCCGGCTTCGACGCTCTGGAGCCGAGGGTCCGGCAAGGCGCGAAAGCGCGCTTTGAACGCGGAAACCTGCAGGTCGCGCTGCGCATCGAGGCGGGCGATGGCGCAGCGGACGTGGAGGTGAACGAGGCGGCGCTGAACAAGCTGGCCGAGACGCTGGATCGGATGCCCGGACGGTTCGGCAGGCGCCCGTCGCGGCACTTGCTGGCAACGCTGATGACGATCAACGGCGTGGTCAGCTCCCGCAGCGGGCCGGATCTCAGGGCGCTCGCCGCCCGCGACGGGGTGATGGACACGCTCGCTTCGGGCGTCGATACGGCGCTCGAGGCGCTGCGATCCTCTCGCGGGGATGAAGGGCGGGTCATCGAACCGGTGCTTGGCGGGCTGATCCGTGACATGCGCGCCGCGAGCGAGGCCGCGCGCAAGGCGGCAGTGTCCCTGCCGAACGACCTGAAGGCGCGGCTGATGGAACGCCTCGACGAGCTTCGCGGCCTGGACGGGCTGAGCGCGGGCCGGTTGGAATCCGAAGCCGCGCTTATGGCCGCGCGGGCCGATGTCCGCGAAGAACTGGACCGGCTGGACGCGCATTTCGACAGCGCCGCCGCACTGATCGCGGATGGCAGTCCGGCCGGGCGGAAGCTCGGTTTTCTCAGCCAGGAGATCGGGCGAGAGGCCAATACGCTCTGCTCGAAGTCGGCGAGCCTTGACCTGACCAATGCCGGGCTGGAACTCAAATCGCTTAATGACCAGTTGAAGGAGCAGGTGGCCAATGTCGAGTGAGAAGCAGGTGCGCCGGCGGGGCCTGATGCTGGTGATTTCCTCGCCTTCGGGCGCGGGCAAGACCACGCTCTCGCGCCGGCTGATGCAGGAGTTTCCCGATGTGACCCTGTCGGTTTCGGCGACCACGCGCGACCCGAGGCCGGGCGAGGTCGACGGGCGGGATTACCAATTTCGCACCCTTGCGGAGTTTCGTGACATGATCGCGGCCGATGCGTTTCTGGAATGGGCGAAAGTCTTCGACCGCTACTACGGCACGCCGCGGGCCGACACGGTTGCGCTGCTCGAGCAGGGCAAGGATGTGATTTTCGATGTCGACTGGCAGGGCGCCGATGCGCTGCATGACGAGATGCCGAATGATGTGGTTTCTGTCTTTGTCCTCCCGCCCTCGATTGCCGCGCTGCGCGAGCGGCTGGCCGCGCGCGAGGGAATGAATGCGGAGGGCGTCGAGAGACGCATGCGCGATGCGCGTGCCGAGATACGCCACTGGCGGCGTTATGATTATTGCATCGTCAATGACGATCTGACGACGGCCTATGACAAGCTGCGACGCATCCTCCTGGTCGAACGCCAGAAACGCCTGCGCCAGCGTCACCTGGACGCGCATGTGCGCGATTTGCTGGACGAAAGCGGTGCCGCCGGCAGCTGAGCGACGGCACCGCATCGCCATGATGGAGCCCTACTGCTGGGCGATGGCCACGTAGCGCTTCTGAACACTCTGGTTCTGCTGGATCAGGGCTGCAATCTGGTTGAGCTCCTCCACCGAAAGCGAGCTTTCGGCAATGACGGAATCGAGTTCGGCCTGCGCTTCGGATTGAAGTGTCTTGACCTCGGCCTCGTCCTTCGCGGCTTTCTGGCCGGCCTGGAATTCCTTGCGGATCGTGCGGACGTCTTCCTGAATGGAAGCGAATTCCTGAAGCTCGGCATCGCTGACATCGGCCTTCATTTGCGTCTGGGCCTGCGGTGCAGGAGCCGATTGCTGTTCCTGGGCGATCGCGGTGCCGGCAAGGCCGGCCATCGCGAGTCCGGCGATCAGGGTCGTGAAGGATCTGGACATGGAGGGTCTCCTTTGTTGCTCACGGTCCATGTCGCAGCGCTATCAGTCCGGCCGGGGGCTCTGAAAGGGGGTGGCTGCGTTTTGCCGGTTAAGCTTCATCCATCCGCGGGCCTCATTGTGGCTGTGGCAGATGACAATTGTGCCAAACCTGCCTATCGCTGCGCGCATGAGTGATCGCCCCCGTGCCACCCTGCGTCCCCGCCTCATCGCCGAAAACTGGCGACGCCTGTCCCGGCAGGCCGGTGGGTCGCGGGTCGGGGCCGTGGTGAAGGCTGATGCCTATGGTCACGGCATGGAGCCGGTTGCGCGTGCGCTGGTCCGCGCGGGATGTGACACTTTCTTCGTCGCTTATGCCTTCGAGGGGGCGCAGTTGCGCCGGGTGCTGGGCGCCGGGCCGGCCATCCATGTCTTCAACGGACCGAGCCGGGACACGCTTGGCATCTTGTCCGAAGAGGCTCTGACGCCGGTGCTGAATTCTCCCGATGAGGTCCGGCTCTGGATGAATGCCGGAGGCGAGGCGCCGTTTTCGTTACATATCGATACCGGCATGAACCGACTGGGCCTGAGACCGGAAACGCTGGGCGAGCTTTCCCGTCGGCCGGGCCTGATCCTGTCGCATTATGCCTGCGCAGATGAGCCGGACAATCCCATGAACCGCGCTCAGTTGGAGGCGTTTACGGCGGTGGCGCGGTGGTTCGACGGTGTTCCCACGAGCCTTGCCAACACGGCGGGCCACTTTCTTGGCCCGGATTTTCTCGGAGATGTGACACGCCCCGGTATCGGGCTCTATGGCGGCGGGACAAGCCCTTGGCAAAGCCTGGATCTTGCCGCGGGCCTGAAGCTCGAAGCACCGATCCTGACAGTGACCGACGTGCCGGCCGGGGAAACCGTGGGCTACGGCGCGACAGCCCGGCTGGCCGCGCCCGCACGCCTGGCCACGATCGCGCTGGGCTATGGTGACGGATTTCCCCGTTCGGCCGGCAATCAGGGCTTTGCCATGCTTGACGGGCTGCGCTGTCCGATTGTCGGGCGCGTGTCGATGGATCTCATAACGCTTGACGTCACTGCAGCCGGGGGGCTTGCCAAACCGGGCGCATGGGTCGAGATGCTCGGCGATGGCGCGCGGCTGGAAGAACAGGCCGCACTGGCCGGCACGCTTGGATATGAACTGGTAACAGGACTGGGGCCCCGGATTGAGCGAACACTCTCGGACTGACCGTGATGACAGTGGCGTGTCCGTGCCCAATCCGCTGCGCTGGATCGGCGTGTCCGCGCTCGGCCTGTTTGCCGAGGTGGGGCGGGTCGCTCGGTTTTCCGGCGGGGTGATCGGCGCGGCGCTCAGTCCGCCCTGGTATCCCGGCGAAGTGTTTCGCCAGATCGGGCGGATCGGGTTTTATTCGCTGCCGGTGGTCGGCCTGTCCTCGATCTTCATCGGCGCGGCGCTGGCCCTGAATATCTATACCGGCGGGTCACGATATGGCGCGGAACAGTTTGTGCCGAATATTGTCGTGCTCGGCATCACCCGGGAGCTGGGTGCGGTCATTACCGGCCTGATGCTGGCCGGGCGTGTCTCTGCCGGTATCTCGGCGGAAATCGGCGCGATGCGGGTGACCGAGCAGATCGACGCCCTGAAGACCCTGTCGGCCAGCCCTGAGCGCTATCTCTATGCGCCGCGCCTGATCGCCGCGCTCGTCACGCTGCCCATCCTTGTCGCCCTGTCCGATATTATCGGCGTGATGGGAGGCTGGCTTGTCAGCGTTCAGGCGCTCGGCTTCGATTCCACGGTTTACCTGCGCAACACGGTCGATTTCGTGACCTGGGAAGACATCACGGCGGGCCTGATCAAGGCGGTGGTTTTTGGCGCGGTGATCGCGCTGATGGGCTGTTTCCACGGCGACCGGTCAAAGGCCGGCGCCACGGGGGTCGGCCGGGCCGCGACCCTGTCCATGGTATCGGCGGCCGTGCTGGTCCTGGCGCTGAATTATGTCATGTCGACCCTGTTCACGGAGATCGGGCTGTGAGCGCACCGCTTCTGGAACTCAAGGATGTCATCAAGTCTTTTGGCGACAATCATGTCCTGCGTGGTGTCGATATCGACGTGGCGCGTGGATGCTCGCTGGTCGTGCTGGGCGGATCGGGATCGGGCAAGTCGGTCATGCTCAAGACGGCGCTGGGATTGATGACGCCGGACGATGGCAAGATCATCTTCGACGGCGCCGATGTCACGTTCGCCGGGGGGCGCGAACGTGAGGAGATGCGCGCACGTATCGGCATGCTTTTCCAGTCGGGCGCGCTGTTCGACAGTCTCATGGTCTGGGAGAATGTGGCGTTTCGCCTGATACACTCTGACGGCGTGAAGCGTGCCGAGGCGCGTGAAAAGGCCATCGAGACGCTGCGCAAGGTTCATCTCGGTCCGTCCGTCGCCGATCTGCGACCGGCCGAACTGTCCGGGGGCATGCAGAAGCGTGTTGCGCTCGCCCGGGCGATCATTACCCGGCCCGACCTTGTCTTTTTCGACGAACCGACCACAGGTCTCGATCCCATCACGGCCGATGCGATCAATGATCTCATCCTGGACCAGGTCAAGGCGCTGGGGGCGGCGGCCATATCGATCACGCATGACATGGCGTCGGCCCGCAAGATCGCTGACGAGATCGCAATGCTCCATCAGGGGCGCATCATCTGGCGCGGGCCCGCCAGCGAGATCGACCGGTCGGGCAATGACCATGTCGATCAGTTCGTGAATGGACGCGCCCACGGCCCCATCCAGCCCAGTCTCTGAAGCACCGCCAGTCGTTTCATTCCCGATGGGTTCCTTGCAGCGCTCTTCTTGCGAATTCCGGCATTCGCGATCGATTCCGATGGCCGCGAACTGCCTTCAGGACGGCGGTCTGCTTTTTGCCTCGAGCTGCAGGATCAACGCTTGACGGACTCTCGATAAGTAAGTAATTGCTCACTCAATGCGAAATCGATAGCGGATTGCTCCGCGATCGCCTAGTATGAGGATGAAATGGCTGATCCCAGTGATATTGCGCGGCGTCCCCGTGTGCGAAATGCCCGCCCCAAGATCGAGCGGGCGGCGCTTCAGCTTTTCGTGGATGAGGGAGTGGACGCGGCCACGACGCGCGAAATTGCCGAACAGGCCGGCGTGTCCGAAGGGGCGCTCTATCGACACTACAAGGGCAAGGACGAGCTGGCACTGGCCTTGTTCTTGGAGACCCACAACCGTCTCGGCCGGATGATGGCCGAGGCCTTCGAACAGGGCGGAACTCTCGAAGAGCGCGTGGAGCGCGTGGTTACGGCCTATTGCTCCCTGGCTGATGAAGACTGGCTGCTCTTTTCCTTTCATCTCCTGTCCATGCACCGATACCTGCCTCATGACACGCGCAGGGATGATGACCCGGTCTCGATCACGGAGCGTCTGATACGCGGCCTCATGGAGGCGGGCGAAATTCCGCAGGGCGACCCGGCCCTGTTGGCGGCGATGAGCCTTGGCGTGATGACACAGTCCGGCGAGAACAAGGCGTATAACCGTCTGCCCGGGCCATTTGCGGCGCATGTCCCCGCCTTCACGCGGGCGATTCTCGCAATTCTCAGACAAGTTTAAGGAGACGCGGCATGCGTTCATCCCTGTTTGCGGCGGCCTACTGGTCGCTGTCGGTCCTGTATGTCCTGATTGCGCTGCCCTTTCTGGCCTGGCCGGACCGGGGGCCCTTGCAGGCCATCATCCGCAGCTATACCCGCGCAATGAATCTTGTCCTGCGATACCTGGCGGGCATTCGCAAGGAGGTGCGCGGGCGCGAGCGCCTGCCCGAAGGGGCCTTCGTGATCGCGGCCAAGCATCAGAGCTGGGGCGATGGCTTTCTCATCTATCCGGAAGTCGACAATCTCGCTTTCGTCACCGGTGACCATCTGGAGAAACTCCCGCTGGTCGGCGGCATCCTGCGCAAGCTCGGCGCCATCGTGATCGATACCTGCGGCGGCGGCGAACGCAAGGCCGCCTCGCTGGCCGAAGGCATGCAGCGGGCCGCCGCGGAGGGCCGCCATGTCCTGATCTATCCTGAAGGTCACCTGGCGCCGGTCGACCATCATTTTCGCTACAAGCCCGGGGTCTGGCACATGGCCCGTGCCATGGGAAAGCCGGTCGTTCCGGTGGCCACCAATCTCGGCCTGTTCTGGGCCCGCCAGGCCCATCGCAAGACGCCCGGCACCGCGGTGATCGAGTTTCTCGATCCGATACCGTCAGACCTGCCGAAGAGGGAATTCCTTGCCCGGCTGGAAGATGCCGTGGAGACACGGACCGCCGAACTCGTCGCCGAAGCGCGCGGCACACCGGTTGTGGCCACCCGCCTGATCGGCGATCCCGAACCCGGCGAGCGGGGCCGGCCAGTGGTCCAGCCCGCCCGCTGAGAAGGGTTCGACTTCGCCGCGCTTGGCGGCTAAGCATCGGGTATTGACCGCGAATCCGCCGGAGCCGAAATGCCCTTACTGAATTCGACGCTCGACCCCGCCTCACCCGATTTCGCCGCCAACCGGGACGCGATGGACGGGCTTGTCGCCGAGTTGCGCGAGAAGACTGAAACGGCCAGGCAGGGCGGGCCGGAGCGCTCGCGAGAGCGCCACACGGAACGCGGTAAACTGTTGCCACGCGAACGCGTCGAGCGCCTGATCGATCCGGGGGCGGCCTTCCTGGAAATCGGCGCGCTGGCAGCCAACGGCATGTATGATGACGAGGCGCCGGCCGCCGGCATCATCACCGGGATCGGCCGTGTCGCCGGGCGCGAATGCATGATCGTGTGCAACGACGCCACGGTGAAGGGCGGGGCCTATTTCCCGGTCACGGTGAAGAAGCACCTGCGTGCCCAGGAGATCGCCGAACAGAATCACCTGCCATGCATCTATCTCGTGGATTCAGGTGGCGCCAACCTGCCGCACCAGGCGGAAGTCTTCCCTGACAGGGATCATTTCGGGCGCATTTTCTTCAACCAGGCGCAGATGAGCGCGAAGGGCATTCCCCAGATCGCGGCGGTCATGGGCTCGTGTACGGCCGGCGGAGCCTATGTGCCGGCGATGAGCGACGAGACCATCATTGTGCGCAAGCAGGGCACGATCTTTCTCGGCGGCCCGCCGCTGGTCAAGGCGGCGACGGGCGAGGAAATCTCCGCGGAGGATCTTGGCGGGGCCGATGTGCATGCCCGCCGGTCCGGCGTGGCCGACCATTATGCGGTCTCGGACGAACATGCGCTCGCCATTGTTCGCTCTGTCGTGTCGAGCCTGCACAAGGCCAGGCCCCAAACGGTCGGGCTGAGCGAGCCGCTCGAACCGCTTTATTCGCCAGACGAACTGCACGGCCTCGTGCCGCGCGATGTGCGCGAACCCTATGATGCGCGCGAGGTGATTGCGCGGATCGTCGACGGGTCCGAGTTTCACGAGTTCAAGAAGCTTTTTGGCGAGACGCTGGTCTGCGGCTTTGCCCGGCTCTATGGCATGCCGGTCGCGATCCTTGCCAATAATGGCATCCTGTTCAGCGAAAGCGCGCAGAAGGCGGCCCATTTCATCGAACTCGCCGACCAGCGGCGCATTCCGCTTCTCTTCCTGCAGAACATCACCGGTTTCATGGTCGGCTCGAAATACGAGGCGGGCGGTATCGCCAAGGATGGCGCCAAGATGGTGACGGCGGTCGCCACCGCCAGCGTGCCCAAGCTCACCCTCGTGACCGGCGGCAGTTTCGGGGCGGGCAATTACGGCATGTGCGGGCGCGCCTATTCCCCCCGCTTCCTGTTCATGTGGCCGAATGCGCGCATCTCCGTGATGGGCGGCGAACAGGCCGCCAGCGTGCTCGCCACCGTCAAGCGCGACGGCATGGAGCGGCGCGGCGAGGCCTGGAGCGCCGAGGATGAAGAAGCCTTCAAGGCGCCGATCCGTGAAGGCTATGAGCGCGAGGGCAACCCCTATTATTCCACCGCCCGGCTCTGGGATGATGGCATCATCGCCCCGCGCGACACCCGCCGCGTCCTCGGCCTTGCGCTCTCGGCAGCGCTGAATGCGCCCTTTGCCGAGCGCGGCTTCGGCGTGTTCAGGATGTGAGGCCGATTGGCGACGGATGCCGGTCATGACAAACGACTTCACGGAAGCGTATATTCAATGGATCCGGCGATGAAAGTGGCCGAATGGGGAAACAGCCCCGCGATCCGCCTTCCGGCGATCGCTTCGACCGGGACGCGGCAAATGAGCGGTAAACAAACACTCCTCGACTGGAATATCATCACCTGCATCTTCAGCGAAGACATGCAGAGCGGGCATACATGCGGCGGGCTCATGATCTGTATTCCTTATGCCCGTTGATCAGGGTCAAGGCGCCTCTTGAGGAGCCGCGCAATCTGTCACCCCATGGCCCAGACCTGCATCATCAACGCCCATCCCGATCCGAGCCCCGAGCGTTTTGTTACCGCGCTGTGCGATGCGGCCGAGGAGGGTGCGCGCGAGGCGGGGCAGGGCGTCTCGCGGATTGATATCGGCGCGCTCGACTTCCCGCTCCTGTCCAGCGCCGCCGAGTTCGAGGGCCCGCCGCCCGAACCGGTCCTCAGCGAGCGCGAAAAGATTGCCGCGGCCGATCACCTGATCATGGCCTTTCCGCTCTGGCTCGGCAGCCTGCCGGCGAAGGCGCGCGGCTTTTTCGAGCAGTGCGGGCGCGCCGGCTTTTTCTTGGAAACGACTGAAGACAACAAGGGCTGGCCGAAACGGATGATGAAGGGCAAGTCGGCGCGCATCTTCGTGAGCATGGGCATGCCGGGGCCGGTCTATTCGCTGATGATGGACCAGGGCGCGCTGAAAGCGATCGAGCGGGGCCTTCTGGGCCTGTCTGGCTTCAAGCCGATCCGGCACACTATTCTGGGCGGTGTCGAAGCGGCCACTCATCAGAAGCGCGCCAGTTGGCTGGCCCAGGCGCGTGAGTACGGACGACGGTCGGACTGAGCGCGAGTTTGAGCGCATCCGGGTTTCCCTGACCGCATCTTCGCTTTACGGCTGGAAACGGAAGAGTCGGGAGCTTTGAGCCAATGCAGACCTATGAGACCATCCAGCTCGACGCGACGCCCGGCGGCGTCGCCATCGTGACGCTGAATCGCCCGGACAAGCACAATGCCTTCAATGCGCTCGTGGTGGACGAGCTTGCCGACGCGTTCGAGAACCTGCGTGCGGAAACCCAGCTGCGCATGGTGATCCTGCGCGGGAATGGCAAATCCTTCTCGGCCGGAGCCGACCTGAAATGGATGGAGGCTGCGGCGGACTATACCCAGAAGGAAAACGAGGAAGATGCCTATGCGCTGGCCGAGATGCTGCGCAAACTGCGTGATCTGCCGCAGATGACGCTCTCCATTGTTCAGGGCGCGGCCATGGGCGGTGGTGCGGGCCTGGTGGCGGCCTGTGACGTGGCCGTGGCGATGCAATCGGCGATTTTCCGCTTTTCCGAGGTCCGCCTCGGCCTGACACCGGCGACCATCAGCCCCTATGTGATCGACGCGATCGGCCCGCGATGGGCCAAGGCGTT
>JAAANZ010000105.1 GCA_009909065.1 Alphaproteobacteria bacterium
CCGCGAGCGGCGGGCCGGAGCTGGCCCACCGGCTGGAGAAAGAGGGCTATGAAAACGTGATCAACGAGGCGGCGTGATGGCGCTCGCAGACCTCAGGGACCGCATCCCCAACGCCAATGCTGCCGAGCTGGAGCTTGTCGCGCAATATGGCGCCCTTCCGGAGGATACACGGCGCGAGCGCGCCTTTGCCGCCTTCGCCGAGACCGGCCTGCCGCACCGGCGGATGGAGGCCTGGAAATGGACCGACTTCAAGGCGAAACTGCCCGCGATCGATGCGCCCGAAGGCGGCGCCCGTGCGGACCCGTTCGAGACGATCGATGGCCCGGTGATCCGCTTCGGGCCCGGCGGCATGGAAAAATCCGAAAAGCTGCCTGAGGGGCTCAACCTGTTCGTCAAGGACGAGGCCCAGGCTTTCGGCGCGGCCGAGGACATGCCGCTTGGCGCGGTGACGGCCGCGCTCGCCGGGGGGCGCCAAGGACCGGCGGCCCTGATGATCGAGGTGACAGAGCCGGTCGAGACACCCTTGCGTCTGGTTTTCGCGGCCGACCGGGCCAGCCTGAATTTCTCACGGATCACAGTTCTGGTGCGTCCCGGTGCGAGGCTTCATATCATTGAAAGCCATCTCGGCGGGGCCGGATTTGCCTCCCACCTCACGGACCTTGCCGTTCAGGAAGGCGGGGCTTTGTCGCGCACGCTTTACCAGTCGGCCGGGACAGACGCGGCGCAGGCGATCACAGCGGATGTGCATGTCGAGGGCAAGGCGCGCTTCGAGCAGGTCTCGCTGGCTTTCGGCGCCGGCGTCTCGCGGCTGGAAACGCGCCTGACCCATCAGGGGCGCGAGGCGGAGGTGCGCCTCGATGCGGCCTATCTCGCCGGCGAGGGACGCCATGTCGATATCACCACCCATGTGCGTCATGGCGCGGAAAGCTGTATCACGCGCCAGCTGACCAAGGGCGCAGTGAGCGCCGGCGGACGTGGTGTATTCCAGGGCAAGTTCCATGTGCCGCGCATTGTCGGCCAGTATACGGATGCTGACATGCAGCACCACGCCCTCCTGCTCGAGAACGGCGCCGAGGTGGATGCGAAGCCCGAACTGGAAATCTATGCCGATGATGTCGAATGCGCCCATGGCAACACCTGCGGGGCGCTGGATGATGACCAGCTCTTCTATCTGCGCCAGCGCGGCCTGCCCGAAGCCGAGGCGCGCGCCGTGCTGACCGAAGCCTTCATCGCCGAAGCGCTCGAGGCTGTGCCGGACGACCTGCGCGAAACCCTGCGCGGCGAGGCGGCCGAATGGCTTGCCCGCGGGTAGGGGTGCGGCGAGGCGGCGTCTGCCCAAATGCGATCACGAGACTAGATCAGGATCATGACTGATAAGCCCGCCTTCGACACCGCCGCCATTCGAGAGCAGTTCCCGATCCTTTCGCGAGAAGTGCATGGCAAACCGCTTGTCTATCTCGACAATGCCGCCAGCGCGCAGAAGCACGAAGCCGTGATCGAGGCCATGGCCGGCCAGATGCGGACCGCCTATGCCAATGTGCATCGCGGCCTGCATACGCTCGCCAATGAGACCACAGTGGATTTCGAGGGGGCGCGGGAGGATGTGCGCCGTTTCCTGAACGCGCCCTCAACCGAGGAGATCATTTTCACCAAGGGCGCGACCGAGGCGATCAATCTGGTAGCCAGCGGTCTTGCCGGCGAAATTGAGCCGGGCGACGAGATCGTGCTGTCGATCATGGAGCACCATTCCAATATCGTGCCCTGGCATTTCCTGCGCGAGCGTCATGGCGCCGTGCTGAAATGGGTGGGCCTGAACGCGGACGGCTCGCTCGACATGGCCGGCCTGGAAGAGGCCATCGGCCCGAAGACACGGTTGGTTGCGCTCAGCCATATGTCCAACGTGCTCGGCACCGTCACGGATGGCGCTGCGATCACCGCGCTGGCGCATGCGGCGGGCGCGGAAGTCCTGCTGGATGGCTGTCAGGCCGCCGTGCATGCCCGCGTCGATGTTCAGGCGATCGGCTGCGATTATTATGTCTTCTCCGGTCACAAGCTCTACGGGCCAACGGGCATCGGCGCGCTTTATGGCCGGCGGGCCGCGCTGGAGCGGTTGCGCCCCTATCAGGGCGGCGGGGAAATGATCGAGACGGTCGAGACCGACCGCATCACCTATAATGAGCCGCCCCACAAATTCGAAGCCGGCACACCGCCCATCATCGAGGCGGTCGGGCTCGGCGCGGCGATCCGCTGGTTCGAAACTCTGGATATCGATAGCGTCACCGCGCATGAAAACGCGCTTTATGAGCGCGCCTGCGAGGCGCTGGCCGGAATCAATGGGCTGACCATTCATGGTCAGGCGCCGGGAAAGGGGGCGGTGCTGTCTTTCAGCGTCGAGGGAATCCATCCCCATGACCTCGCCCAGATCATGGATCGCTATGGCGTCGCCATTCGTGCCGGTCACCATTGCGCACAGCCATTGATGACCCATCTTGATGTCACGGCCACGGCCCGCGCCAGTTTCGGCGTCTACAACACGCTGGAAGAGGTCGATGCCTTTGCAGAAGCGCTCGACCGCGCCCGTGGAATGCTGTTATAGGTGTGAGCATGGCAGATGATATGAGCGCCCGCGACACGATCGATATTCCTGCCGAGCCGCCCGAGGCGAGCCCGGCCGGTTCCGCTATTCCCCCGGAAGAGCTGGACCGGATTACCGATGGTCTGGTCGCGGCTTTCAAATCGGTCTACGACCCTGAAATCCCGGTCGATATCTATGAGCTGGGCCTGATCTACAAGGTCGATATAGATGACAATCGCAAGGTCGATGTCGACATGACGTTGACCGCGCCGGGCTGCCCGGTGGCCGGTGAAATGCCCGGCTGGGTCGAGGATGCCGCGCGCAGCGTGGAAGGTGTCGAGGATGTCGAGGTGCGCCTGACCTTCGATCCTCCCTGGGACCCTTCATGCATGTCTGACGAAGCCCGCCTGCAGCTGAACATGCTCTGAGCGCCGGCGTCAGTCGCCTCGCCCATGGCGGTAGACCCGGGTTTCCGGCTCACTGGCAACCGAAAGCGATGGATCATGGCTCGCGCCCATGCGCTCCGCCAGCCGGATGGAAGCGGAATTGGCTTGGTGTATCCCGCTGAGCAGTTCTGACCAGCCGAGTTCGGTGAAGGCGAAGTCGCGCGCGGCCCGGGCCGCCTCCAGGGCAAAACCCTCGCCTTCAAACCCTTCCCAGAGGATCCAGCCCAGATCCGGGGCGGGCAGTTCAATCGCCTTGTTGAGCGAGACAAGCCCGATCGAGGTATCCTCGCCGGCGCGCGTGATCGTCCAGGCGCCATGGCCTTCAAGCCGCCAGATGCCCGCCCCGGCGGCAAACAATGTCCAGCTATGAGCGCGCGAAACCGGCCCGTCGGTGAAACGGGAACGCGGGGAGGCGAAATAGCGCGAAAACGCCTCGAAATCCGCGATCTCATAGGGGCGAAGCACCAGCCGTTCGGTGTTCAGAACGGGGGCTTCGCCAAGGCGCATGGCTCAGCCGAACCGCTCGGCGTCCAGCGCCATCATCGAGTCTGCGCCTGCTCTGACCTTGGCCAGATGGCTTGCGGCCTCGGGGAGGATGCGATCGACGAAATAACGCCCGGTCACCAGCTTGTCCTCATAGAAGGGATCGCCGCTGCCGGCCTGCTGCAGTGCAATTTCGGCCATCTGCGCCCACATATAGGCCAGTGCAGTGAGCCCGAAGAGCTGCAGATAATCATGAGAGGCCGCGCCGGCATTGTCGAAATTCGACATGCCGTTTTCCATCAGCCAGTCGGTCGCCTGTTTGAGCTGCGCCTTGGCGCTCGCCAGCCCGTCGATGAAAGGGGCGAGCTCTGCATTGCCATCATGGGCGCTGACATAGTCGTCTATCTCGGCAAAGAAGGTGAAGATCGCGCGTCCGCCATTCGCGGCCAGCTTGCGCCCGACAAGGTCCAGCGCCTGAATGCCGTTGGTGCCTTCATAGATCAGCGTGATGCGCACATCGCGGACATATTGTTCAAGGCCCCATTCGCGGGTGAAGCCCGACCCGCCGAGCACCTGCATGCTGTCAATACAGGCTTTCAGGCCGCGATCGGTAAGGAAGGCTTTCACCACCGGCGTCATCAGCGCCATATAATCGCCGGCCTTCTCGCGGATCTTTTCATCTTCCGAGCGGTGCTCGAAGTCGCCCTGAAGTGCCACCCAGTAGCAGAAGGCACGCGCACCCTCGACGATGGCGCGCGTGTCCATCAACATGCGGCGCACATCGGGATGCACGATGATCGGATCGGCGGGCCCGTCCGGATTCTTGGCGCCGGTGAGCGAGCGGCCCTGCAGGCGGTCATTGGCGAAACCGGCTGCGTTCTGGCGGGCAATCTCGGCCTGTGAAAGCCCCTGGAGGCCGACACCGAGCCGGGCCTCGTTCATCATGACGAACATGTTCTTCAGGCCCTTGTTCTCCTCGCCGACGAGCCAGCCCTGCGCGCCGTCATAATTCATCACGCAGGTGGCATTGCCATGAATGCCCATCTTTTCCTCGAGGCCGCCGCACGAGACGCCATTGCGCTCGCCGAGGCTGCCATCCTCGCGGACGATGAATTTCGGGACAACAAAGAGCGAGATGCCCTTCACGCCCTCGGGCGCGCCCTCTGTGCGGGCAAGGACAAGGTGAATGATATTGTCCGTGAGATCATGCTCGCCGCCGGAGATCCAGATTTTCTGCCCGGTAATCGAGTAAGAGCCATCGCCGTTTGCAGCGGCTTTTGTCTTCAGAAGGCCGAGATCGGTGCCGCAATGCGGTTCGGTCAGGTTCATGGTGCCGGCCCATTCGCCTGACGCCATTTTCGGCCCGTAGAGCGCTTTCTGTTCGTCACTGCCGGCAGCCATCAGCGCCTGGAAGGCGCCATGTGTGAGGCCGGGATACATGCCGAAGGCCATGTTCGCCGACGAGACCATCTCGCTCCAGGCTGTGTGCAGAACATTCGGCAGGTTCTGCCCGCCCATCTCCTCGGGCGCGCCGAGCATCTGGAACCCGCTCTCGACAAGCTGGCGATAGGCATCGGGAAACCCCGTCGGCGTGGTCACCGAGGCATCGTCATGACGCGTACAGCCCTCGCGGTCGCCGACGCTATTGAGCGGGTGGAGCACTTCGCTCGCAAACTTGCCGCCCTGCTCGAGGATCTGGTTGACGAGATCGCGGGACACCTCGGAGAAGCCGGCCAGGTTGGAATAGTTCTCGATGGCGAGAAAATCATGCAATATGAACTGCATGTCCCGGACCGGGGCGTCATAGTGGGGCATGGAAAACTCCAAAGTTCGCGTTCGAAAGACGTCTGTGCCCCAATTAACGTCCGTGTCAGTTGTTTTCCAGCCGTTCTCGCGCGACCTTTTCGTAGGCGGCGACCCGTTCAGCGCCCTCCTCGCCGGGACCGATGCGCTCGAGCTGTTCTTCCAGCCAGGCCACGCCGCGGGTCAGCTCGCCGATTGCGCACTCGATATCCTCGCGCTGCTGGCGCAGCCGCTCGGACTGCAGGCGGAACTTGTTCAGCGCCTCGCGCATCTGCGCGCGCTGGCCGTCATCCATGGCATAGAGGTCAAGTATCTCCCGGATGTCGGCGAGCGGAAGGCCGACCCGCTTGCATTGCAGGATGATTTTCAGGCGTGCGCGATCGCGATTGGAGTAGACCCGCATCATCCCGTCACGGGCGGGATGAAGCATGTCCTTGTCTTCATAAAAGCGCAATGCGCGCGGCGTGACCCCGAACTCTCTTGCAAGCTCGGAGATGGTGTAGGTCCGGGCATCGGCCACGGAGAGCGAGGAGGCTGTGTCTGGCATGGCTCGGACTATGACGCCTGCTTACGCGCACGTCAACGTCAAGTTTGACCCTGCGTCGCTTATCGAAGGCGAGGTTCGCGCAAAATCCCGCCACTTTAACCCCTTAACTCCCCTTTAAGCCCAATGCAGCCAATGGTTTCCCGAATCGGGCGAATTTTGTGTTTCAGCCTGGCGTGCCGATTAGACGGAGCTTGAGATGACCGATCGCGGTCCCTGGAACATAAAGGGCATCGACCAGCGCGCGCGGGCGGCGGCCCGCGAAGCGGCCCGCGAAGAGGGTCTCTCGCTCGGGGACTATCTCAACCGGCTGATCCTCGAGGAGGCCGCGGAGGCGTCCTCGCCGGGGGCTTCCGGTTCGGGAGCTTCCGGTGCAGGTGGCGGCGGGGCCTCCCGCGATGCCGCCGGGACACTCGACCAGCTCACCCGACGGATCGAGGCCGCCGAGGCGCGTTCGACGCTGGCGATTACGGGGATCGACCAATCGGTCCATGGACTGCTCGCCCGGTTGGAACGCAGCGAAGACAAGCAGAATTCCATCAGTGCGCATGTGGATGGCCTGATCGATGATCTAAGATCGACCCATGATGCGCTTTCCGAGAAGGTGCGCAAGCTCGAGGCTGACGATTCCGACGAGCGCAATCTCGAGGCGCTGAAATCCCTC
>JAAANZ010000119.1 GCA_009909065.1 Alphaproteobacteria bacterium
TCTGCCTTTGTCGGTACGGGCGAGGCGCTCACCGCCGAAGCGGTTGCCGCCAAGTGGGACGAGATCACCGACCGCTCCCACCAGGAGCATTTCGAGTCCGGTGCCGGCCATGGCGGCAACATCTTTGCCCGCGTTTCAGAAGGCGCGACAGGCTGATGGCCGGGTCGCCATGCGATCGGAAAACGTGAAAGGCGCCGGCGCGATGCCGGCGTTTTTTTCACCGGTCAACGCATGACGAGAACGGAACACGGCGCATGGCGCACGATGTGCGAGGCGTGCGAGCCGAAGATATGATCGGCCAGGCGCGGATCATGCGAGGCCATTACCACGAGATCGACACCGCGTTCACGGCACTCCTGGAGGATGGCCCATTCGGGCGACTCATGGCTGCGGAATATGGGCGTGATCGGGCGGCCGTATCTGTGGGAGAGTTCCTCAATCCAGCTTCTGAAAGCCTTTTCATCCGACTCCGGCGAATCGGTCAGATGCTTGCCCAGCGGATTGGCCGCCGTCATGATCAGGAATTCGCCTCCGCTGGAGGCGGCGAGCGCCGCGGCCGTCTCGATCGATTTTGCCGAGTTTTCCCGGTGCCGCATATCCACGGGAACCATGAGCTTTCGATAGGAAAGGGCGGCGTCGGGATCGGTCATCAGGGTCTCCTCTGCTCAGGCCCTCATGGCGCCAGTCGGAACGCGCGGCTTTCATGGCCGCGGATAATAAGGCGGATAGGGCGTCGGTTCGTAAGGTCTCAATTCGTATTGCGCCTGAAGGAAGGCGACAAGGTCAGCAAGCTCGCTAACCGTCATCAGCTCATTGTAATTCCGCATCCGCGACTGCCCGCCTTCAGTCGTTCCGGCATCGCCGGCGGCCTCGGATATTCTGTGCGAGGGGTTGATGATCGAAGTGACGAGTTCGCCATAGGTCGACACGCGCCGCGTCGGCCCGCCAAGGCGTATTGACATTTCCGAAGCGACGTTTTCCCGCAGCTCCGGCCGGCCCGCCACTGTATGACAGGCCTGGCAGCCGAGGCGCGTGAAAGCGCGCTCGCCCGCGGCCACATCGCCTTCGGGAAGCGTGAAGCCGTGCCCGGATTCCGGCGAGGGGGTGCAGGCGCCGAGAAGACTTGCCGCGAAAAGCGCCAGAGCCGCGCCCGGCCCTGAAAAGCGTGTCGAATGTCCGGCCATTCAAGACTCTCCCGATCGTTGTTGTTCAGTAGACTAATGGCCATCAGGACCGGCCCGATTGACGGAAATCAAGGCTGGACATCCCCGCGGCCGCGAGGGTCGTATCCGGAATGACCATCACGATCTGGACCTTCATCATCGTGACCGCCCTGGTCACCCTTTCGGGCGCGTCATCGGTTATCGCGAAGACGGAGACGACCGAGGACTACCTGCTCGCCAGCCGTAAGGTGCCCCCCTGGCTCTCAGCGCTTTCAACCGTCGCCACCAACAATTCCGGTTTCATGTTCATCGGGATGATTGCGGCGAGTTACCGGCTCGGAATCGAAACCGTCTGGATGATGGTCGGCTGGGTGATTGGTGACATCATTGCCTGGCAAAGGATCTATCCGCGCCTGCGGGCCAAGTCGGGAGCCACGGGGGCCGTCACCCTGACCGCCATCCTCGCTACCGGGCCGGAGGGGCCGCGACGCTCGCTCGTGATTGCCGCGAGTGCCATGACCTTCCTGTTTCTGGGCATCTATGCCTCGGCGCAGTTGCAGGCCGGCAGCGCGGCGCTTCACGCCCTTTTTGGCTGGCATTCGGCAATCGGCGTGATGATCGGCGCGGCGATTGTGATCCTTTATTCCTTTGCCGGCGGCATCCGGGCGGATCTGTGGACCGATGCCGCCCAGTCGGCGGTCATGTTCGTGTCGATGAGCATGATCCTCGTTGCCGGGATACTCGAAGTGGGCGGGCCGCCGGCCCTGATGGCCAATCTCAATGCGCAGGATCGCGAGCTTCTGAGTGTCTTCCCCGAGGCCATGGCTTTCGGGCCTGTCCTGTTCGTCCTGGGTTTCGTGTTTGCCGGCATCGGCTCGGTCGGCCAGCCCCATCTGATGACCCGGATCATCGCCATGGAATCGCTGAAGGGAATCCGGCGGGCGCGCTGGTATTATTTCGGCTGGTTCGTTCCCTTCTGGGCGGCCTGCATCCTTGTCGGCCTCTACACACGCGCCATCCTGCCGGGCCTGGGCGAGATGGCGACCGGCAGCGGGCTTGACGATCCGACCGAGCTGGCCCTGCCCCTGGTGACGATGGAACTCCTGCCGGATGTCTTTGTCGGCCTGGCCCTTGCGGGCCTGTTCGCCGCGACGGTTTCGACGGCTGACAGCCAGATCATCCTTTGCTCCGGCGTGATCACGCAGGACATGCTGCCGCGATACAAGGACAGCTACATGGCCTCCAAGATCGCCACGCTGTCCGTCATGGCTCTCGCCCTTGCCATCGCTCTGGCCGCGCCGGAAAGCGTCTTTGACCTGGTGCTTATCGCCTGGTCGGCGCTCGGAGCCACGCTGGGCCCGGTCCTGCTGGTCAGGCTGTGGCGCGCGCCCCTGCCGAGCGGCGCTGGCCTCGCCATGATGGCCGCAGGCCTCGTCACCGTGATTGCCTGGCACAATTCAGGTCTGGACGACGATGTCTTCAAGCTGCTGCCGGGCGGGCTTGCCGCCTTTGCCGTCTATGCGGTTTTCCGCGGGCTGCGCCAGCGCCGGGCCCGGGCCGAAATCAGGGCACAGCTTGCCGACTGATCATTCCCCGTCCTCCATCGCCTTGAGATACATTGAGTTGCGGGGCTTCGAGAAGACGCGCTCAACCATCGGAATGAATGTCTCCAGCGGCGCGGAGTCATAGTCGCTGTCAAATGCGGCCTGGTCATAGAGATGGCAGAACTGGGCGGTGTATTCGAAATGCGGATGGCCGCGGAACTGTTCGCGCATGTCCCGGTCGAGGCCGAGATGGTGGAAGAAATAATAGCCCTGGAAGATGCCATGATGCTGAACCATCCAGTGGTTCTTTTCGCTGACGAAGGGTTTCAGGATCGCCGCGGCAATATCGGGATGGTTGTAGCTGCCCAGCGTGTCGCCGATATCGTGCAGGAGCGCGCAGACAAGATATTCTTCGTCATGCCCGTCGCGCATGGCCCGTGTTGCGGTCTGAAGGCTGTGTTCGAGGCGGTCGACCGGAAAGCCGCCAAAATCGCCGTCCAGCAGCCTGAGATGATCGATCACCCGTTTGGCGAGGCCCTTGTTGAAATCCTTCGCATGGCCGGAAATTATGGCCCAGTCCCCGGCCGTGCTGTCGGCAAATGTCTTGAACTGGGTTTCGGGGCGCGCGTCTTCACCGTCAGCCATTGTGTCCTCCCGGGAGTTTCTCGAATATGCGAGCAGGCTATCACGAAGCGCAAGCGGTTTGAAGCATCCCGTGATCAGCCGCGCAGGTCGGCGCCGACCTTTTCGAGCACGGCATTGATGAATTTCGCTTCCTGCCCATCCTCGAAGAAATCATGGGCCAGGGAGACATACTCATCAATGATGATGGGCCCCGACAATTCGGGGTGCATCAGGAATTCCGCCGCGCCCGCGCGCAGGATCGCCCGGCTGGTCGCATCCAGGCGCGAGAGCCGCCAGCCCTTGGCAAGACGTGCCAGGATCGCGGCATCGACCATGTCCTGGCGGGCAATGACCCCTTCGACAATGGCCTTGAAAAGGTCGGGATCGGCTTCCTCGACAGGTTCCCCTTCCGGGCCAAACCCGAGCCGGTCCTCCATGAATTCGCGCATGACGGCGCCGGCTCCCCGCTCGGTCTGTTCCATCTGGTAAAGCGCCTGAACCGCTGCCAGTCTCGCCCCGGCCCGCCGGGCGCGGACGATTTCGAACGGCAGTTTCTGCGCCTCGTTCATCGCACGAATTTCTTGCGCAGGGCCAGCATGGCCAGGCAGGCCTCGGCGGCATCGCGGCCCTTGTTCTTCTGCTGACGGTCGGCCCGCACCCAGGCCTGATCGTGATTGTCGACCGTGAGAATACCGTAGCCGATGGCAAGCCGGCGCTCGACCGCCAGGGTCATCAGCCCCCGCGCGCTCTCCCCGCACACATAGTCATAATGGGAGGTTTCCCCGCGAATGACGCAGCCGAGGGCGACATAGCCATCATATTTCGAGCTGTCCGCGGCCATGGCGATGACGCCCGGCACCTCAAAGGCTCCGGGCACGATGATGGTTTCGGAAACAACGCCCGCGCCATCGAGCACATCCTGCGCCCCGGCTTCGAGTTCGCCAGCGATGGATTCATAATATCGCGAAGTCGCGACCAGGACGCGGTCTGTCATGTCTTGTCTTCTTGTTCGTCATTGAGCCGGCGCCAGCCCTCTATGCTGAGGCCGTATCCGTCAAGTCCGGCCACGCGCGTCGGCTGGGTATCCGACAGGAAGATCATGCGTGTCACGCCAAGCTCGCGCAGGATCTGCGCACCGATCCCGTATTCGCGCAGCGGCCTGTGCGGGTCGGCCGGTTCGCCATTCTTCGCGCCCAGGCGGCTGGCCAGGGCATTGGGCTGCATCGTGTTGACAAAGACGATCACACCGGGCTCGTCGGCCTCGGCGATCCGGCTCATCGCCTTTTCGACAAGCCCCTGACGCGGGCCACGCTCGCCGAGAATATCCGACAGGACATCGGTGCGGTGGACCCTGACAAGCGTTGTCTGCCCCGGCTCGATCCGGCCATGAACGATGGCGATGTGTTCGGAATTGTCGAGGGCGTTGCGGAAGACAACGGTCTTGAACCCCTCGCCATACTGGCTGTCCAGCGGCGCCTCGACCCGGCGTTCCAGGTAGCGGTCATTTTTCCGGCGCCAGGCGATGAGATCGGCAATGGTGCCGATTTTCAGCCCGTGAAGCTGGGCGAAGGCCACCAGTTCGGGCAGGCGCGCCATCGTGCCGTCATCATTCATGATCTCGCAGATCACGCCGGCCGGATAGAGCCCCGCCATGCGCGAGATATCGACGGCCGCCTCGGTATGGCCGGCGCGCACGAGCGTCCCGCCATCGCGTGCGACCAGCGGGAAGACATGGCCCGGCGAGACGATGTCGTGATGATCGCGGGTCGGGTCGATGGCCACTGCGATGGTCTTCGCCCGGTCAGCGGCCGAAATGCCGGTCGTCACCCCCTCGGCCGCCTCGATGGACACCGTGAAGGCCGTGCTCATGCTCTCGCGATTGTCGCGCGCCATCATGTCGAGATTGAGCACCCGTGCACGCTCGCCGTTCATGGCCAGGCAGATGAGGCCGCGGCCATATTTGGCCATGAAATTGACCGCCTCCGGCGTGGCGAAACTTGCCGGCACGACGAGATCGCCCTCATTCTCCCGGTCCTCGGCATCGACCAGTATGAACATGCGCCCGTTGCGGGCATCCTCGATAATGTCGTCAATCGAGGAGATCGCGCCTTCGATGTCGTCGTCCTTCATCCGCGCGTCTCCTGTGCGCCGGGCGCATCGGCGCCGATCATCCGCGCAACATAGCGCGCGAGCATGTCGATCTCCAGGTTGACCCGGTCGCCGGGCTCCAGCCCGCCGAGTGTCGTCACCTCCCAGGTGTGCGGGATGATGGCAAGCTCGAAGTCGCCATTCTCCAGGGCGTGCGCCACGGTGAGTGACACCCCGTCAACAGCCGCCGAGCCCTTGCTCGCGAAATAGCGCGCGATTTCCTGCGGGGGGCGGATGGTCAGGCGATAGCTCTGACCTTCCGGCGCGATCGAGACCACCTCCCCGACCCCGTCGACGTGGCCGAACACGAAATGACCGCCCAGCTCGTCCCCCAGTTTCAGGCTCTGTTCCAGATTGACCCGCGAGCCTTCCGTCCAGCCGCCAAGCCCTGTTCTCGAAAGGGTTTCAGGCACCGCCTCCACGGCAAACCGCGCGCCGCGCTCGCCCTCTTGCCGCTCCACCACGGTCAGGCACACCCCGGAATGCAGGATCGAAGCGCCAAGCGCGATCTCTTCCAGCGGGAATCCGCTCTCGATCTCGAACCGGGTCAGCCCGTTGCGGTGCTCGGCCTTCGCGACCGTGCCGACATCCGTGACGAGACCTGTGAACATGCCCGCTCCTTCGCCTTCGTTCAGCTTTTCAGATAGGTGTCGAGCGTGTCATCCCCAATCCGTTCCGTTGCGGCATGACGCCATCGCGGGGCATCCTCCATCCGCCTCAGGCCGAGCGCGGCCACGGCCGGCAGGCCATCGCCGCCGATCAGGATGGGAGCGCGGAACCAGGCAAGCCGGTCGATGAGCCCCTCGCGCAGGAAAGCGGCGGCCAGCTGGCCC
>JAAANZ010000098.1 GCA_009909065.1 Alphaproteobacteria bacterium
CGCCCATGCGGCCGATATTGATGGCGAGGAGGGGCCGATCCCGCTCGTGACCGATCTCTCGCCCGGCCGTTTCGCCGTGACGGCTGCGGGCGACAGCTTCCTTGTCGAGGTGCCGGATTATGAAGCCGAGGCCGAGGCGATCGAGGGCGGCGACGTGCTCAGGGCGCCGATGCCCGGCAAGCTGATCGCGCTGAATGTCAGGCCCGGTGACCGGGTTGCGAAGGGCGAGACGCTGGCTGTGATGGAGGCAATGAAGATGGAACATGCCCTCAACAGCCCGCGCGACGGGGAGGTCGAGGCCGTGGGCGGGGATACGGGCGCGCAGCTGGCCGAAGGCGAAATGATCGTCAGACTGGTCGAAGAGGCCTGATCAGGCTTCGCGCAGGGGCAGGCTGGCGGCCATGCCCCCTCGCGGCTAAGCCGGTCTTGTCAAAGACAGGGAGGACAATGGAATGAAACTCTATCACAGCCCCAAAGCCCCCAATCCGGAACGCGTGACCCTGTTCCTGAAGGCCAAGGGCAAGCTTGATGCGGTCGAGATCGAGGAAATCTCGATCATGCAGCAGGAACACAAGAGCGAGGACTACCGCAAACTCAGCCCGTTCGCGCAGGTGCCGGTGCTTGTGCTTGAAGATGGCACATGCCTCACCGAAAGCCGGGCGATCTGCACCTATTTAGAAGGGATTTTCCCGGAGCCGAACCTGATGGGCGCCGATGCCAAGGAAAAGGCGCTGATCGAGATGTGGGATCGGCGCGTTGAATTGATGTTCTTCATGCCGTTTGCGGCCTGGTTTCGCAATTCCCATCCCGCCATGGCCGCGCTGGAGGATCCGCAGTGCGAAGTCACGGCGCAGAAGAGCGAGCGCAGCGCGAGGTCTTTCGTCAAGCGCCTCGATGGCCACCTGGCGGAGAATGACTTTATCGCCGCCGGCCGGTTTTCCATCGCCGATATCACGGCTTATGTCGCTTGTGGCTTCGCCGGCGTGATGAAGTGGCAGCCGCATGAGGAGTTCGAGCATATCGGACGGTGGCACAAGCGCCTGTCGGACATGTCTTTCGCCTCGGCCTGAGGCGGTCATGAGCCCGGCCGGCCACTGCGCGCGCGTTGGAACCCGCTGTCCGGCCAGGCATTGACCTCGACATGACGCAGGCGTCACGGATATCGCGGCAACAGGTATTGCGGCTCGAGGCCCGGGGGCTTCAGATGCCCCTCGGCGAAGCCTTGAGGCGCTGGCAGGGGGATGCGGACGAGGACTTGCCGGCCGATTTTCGCGTCCTCCTGGAGCCGGCGGACAGCAACAGGCTGGCTGCGCCGCGAAACGATACTCCTGTCAAATAGACGGGCCAGCGGCCTTCATGATCACACAGGACCCCCCGTCGAGGTGCAAGAGCTTCAGGAGAAACGGCTCTATTGCGCGGGTTTCGACAGATCGGCGACCTGCTCCATGAGATCGTCGAATGCCTCGTCGGCGTGCAGGCCGTCCTCGGAGCTGAAGCCCCCGGCCGTGTCGTTGAGCAACTCTGCCAGGGCGGTGCGGGCGCGGCTGACCCGGCTCTTGATGGTTCCGACCGCGCAATCGCAGATATCCGCCACATCCTCATAGGCCATGCCACCGGCTCCCACGAGGATCACCGCCTCGCGCTGGTCGTCCGGGAGCCTGGCAAGGGCATTGCGCAGCGCCAGGAGCTCGACCGTGTCGGAGGCATCATCATTCGACACGAGCGTGGCCTCCGCGACATCGGGGTCGAGCGGCTGGCGCCGCCAGCTCCGGCGCTTTTCCGAATAGAAGAGATTGCGCAAGATGGTGAAGGTCCAGGCCTTCATGTTCGTCCCTGGCTGGAAGGAAGCGCGCGCCTTCCAGGCCTTCAGCATCGCATCCTGGGCGAGGTCATCAGCCAGGGCCGGATCGCCGCACAGGCTCCGGGCAAAAGCCCTGAGATGCGGGATCAGCCCGGACAATTCCTGCTTGAAAGCAGTGTCATCGACCGTGTAAGTCATGCGCCCTCACCGTCTTTGCGGTCCGCGTCTTCAGGATCGGTGTCCGCCTCCTCGAGGAGTTTGAGGAATTCCTCCGGTATCGGCTCATTGGCGACATCATCATACAAGCGGCGCAGCTGGTCCCCGATCCGGTCATGGCTCTTCGCAAGGCCGCCGTCCGGTCTTTCCGGGTTTTTCGTCCTGTCATTCATTGGCGAGACTGCTCTCCTCTTGCGAGCCGGTGCGGTATCAACGACCCCGGGTTCAACGGGTTCCCGCTTGCGGTCAATTTCCTGCACCGCAAGCCGGGAACCCTCGAACATGCCTCGCGTTAATATATCAAAGGAGTGTGTCCAATGAGCCTTGTCGAGCGGTTCGCCCCCCATCTGCCCTGTCTGCGCCGGTATGCGCGGGCGCTGACCGGGTCCCAGGAAAGCGGTGATGCCTATGTGAGGGCGTCGCTGGCCGCCCTCGCCGAAGCCCCGGAGGCGATCGAAACCCAGGCGGATATGAGCGAGCGAACAGCACTCTACCGCTTCTGTCACGGTATCTGGGCAAGCAGCGGTGGCCGGCTGGCCGGCCGCTCGGGCGAAGACCTGCCCGACAAGCGGCTCCAGTCTCTCGCGCCGCGCCAGAGGCAGGCTTTCCTCCTCACGGCAATGGAGGGGTTCTCGACAGCCGAAGCGGGCGCGATCCTGGAGTCGACGGTCGAAGAAATCGAGCAGTTGATCGTGCAGGCCCACAAGGAAATCGAGGAGGATCTGGTCACGCGCGTCCTGATCATCGAGGATGAGCCGATCATTGCCGCCGACCTCGAAGCCATTGTCGGCGAGCTGGGCCATTCGGTCACGGGCCATGCCACCACGCATGACGAGGCGGTCCGCCTTGCCGAGCGCCAGCCGCCCGGACTCGTGCTGTGCGATATCCAGCTTGCCGATGATTCCTCGGGCCTGGAGGCGGCCGAAGAAATTCTCGAATCATTCGATGTCCCGGTCATTTTCATCACGGCGTTTCCCGAAAGATTGCTGACGGGCGAGCGGCGCGAGCCGGCCTACCTGATCACCAAGCCCTTCCAGCCAAACGGCGTCAAAGCTGCTGTCGCGCAGGCCCTGTTCTTCAATGGCGCAAGCGCCTGACCTTCGGGTGGGTTTGCGTGCAGCCGCTGCTCGGAACCGTTTGCGGCCGCCGGGGATTTATTCGGCCTGACCTGTCAGTTAAGCGTCAATCGTGGCCATGAGCGATGCACAAAAGCCTGAGGACAAGACTTCGCGCCGGCTGTCGGCCGCTTTCGATCAGCTGGGCGAGGGAGTTATTGTCACCGATTCAGTCGGCCGGATTGTTTTCATGAACGCGGCCGCCGTCCGGATCCATGGCAAGAAGGCGCTCGGGACCGGCCCCGGCGAATATGCCGGGACGTTCGGCCTGCTCACCATGGACGGTGAGCCCTATTCCGGCGAGCGGCTGCCGCTCACGCGCGCCGTGCTCCACGCCGAGAGCAGCGAGGACTGCTACTGGAAAATTGCCCGTCCCGATGGCGAGATCCTGGTGGCGCTGGGCAAGGCCCGTCCGGTGTTCGACGCCGATGGCCAGCAGGTCGGCGCGGTCCTGACCATGCATGACGAGACCGCGCGGGTGGCCGAGCGACAGGCGCTGAACGCGGCCCTCGAGATGAAGGAGCTTTTGCTGCACGAGGTTCATCACCGCGTGAAGAACAATCTGCAGCTTGTGTCCTCGCTGCTCAGCCTGCAGGGGCGCAAGACCGAGGACCGGCATGCCCGTAATGCCCTGCGCGATCTTTCCGCGCGCATCGACGTCATTGCCGATATTCATCGCGCGCTCTACGAGGCGGGCGAAACCGACAGTATCGAGGTTGTCGCCTATATCGGCCGGCTCTGCCGGCGCTATGTGGCGCCGCTGGCCGAGAGCTGCGGGGCGCGATTGCAGGTGGACATTGACGGCGCCTGCATCCTGCCCATCGAGAAAGCGACATCCTTGTCGCTTGTGCTCAACGAACTGGTGCTCAATTCGCTCCAGCATGCGTTCGCGCAAACCCCCGAGCCGCAGATCGCGGTGAGCGTTTCGACCGGCGAAACGTCCCTGCGGCTCAGCTATAGCGACAATGGCGCCGGCCCGGTGGATCCGTTTTCCCAGACAGGTGCGCAGGGCCTCGGTCGGTTGCTTGTCAGGGGGCTGGAGAAACAGCTCGGTGCGACGATCCGCGACACAGGAACCGGAGAGGGGTTCGGTCTGGAGATCGACATACCTCTCAAGGGCAATCGCGTTGTTGCGGAGTGAACGAGCCGGTCGAGGAACCGCCGGGTATCGTCGCGCCGGAATTTTCCGAACCGCCTTGTCCCTACCGCTCACTCCGTATTGTGCATTTCAATCCTGTCATGAAGGCGGCTGCGCCTTGCCAAGACTTTCCTAAGCGTTAACGATAGGAGGCCGCAAAGAGGGGTTTCCCGCGTGCATTCTGCAGTTGATGGCATGCTTGTGATCGGTGGCCGGGATCGCGGAAGCTGGAGCGAGCTGCTCGATGCCCTGCCGACGGCCGCGCTCATCTTCGACCGGAAACTGATTATCCGGGCGCAGAACACGGCACACGAGGAGATGACCGGATCGCGGCGACGCGAGACCGTCGGGCACTATATGTTCGATGCCTTCCCGCCGCCGCCCGGTCGCCAATCCCCCAGTGCCGAGAAAGCCATTTACGAGTCTATTGCGCAGATCCAACGCTCAGGACAGCCGCACACACTTGCGATCCAGGAGCATGGCCTCAAGAATGCACAGGGGCGCTGGCAACGCCATTTCTGGCGCGTGACCCAGTCGCCGATCCTCGTCGAGGGCGAATTGACGGCCTTCCTCCAGACCTCCGAGGATATCACGCATCAACGCCTCGAGTCGGAACATGGTCAGGCCCAGAAGCTGGCCGCCTCCGCCGCGGCGGCGCTTTCCTATTTCAGCTACGATACCGGCACCGACGAATTCCTCAGGGCGCCGAGCGTGGACGAGGCTTTCGGGTTCAAACCGCATGAGGCCGGCCCTACCGCGCGCCCCTTTTTCGAGCGGGTGTACGAAGACGATCTGGTCGAGGTCTACGCAGAACTGGAACGCATCGAAACGGAACCCCTCGGCACGCTTGCAAGCTTCGACTACCGGGTCGATGTGCCCGGGCGCGAGGAGCCGAACCATATGCGCGCGCGCGGCGCGATGGTGATCGATCCGGCCGACCAGAGGCGCAAGCTGGTCGGCGTCTTTGTCGACATGACCGATACCGAGCGCACGCGCGCCCGCCTGGAGCAGGCGATCACGGAAAAGGACCGGCTGCTCCTGGAAGTCAATCACCGCGTCAAGAATTCGCTGCAGCTTGCCACGTCCATGCTGCGTGCGGAGGCCAGACGGGCATCTGACCGCTATCTCAAGCAGATCCTCGAATTGTCCAATTCGCGCATCGAGGCGATCGCCGATGTCCATGCCGGCCTCTATTCCGGCGGTTCGGTCACACGGATTGCCACATATCCGCTGGTCGAACTGATCATCAATTCCGCCCGGCAATCCCTTGGCGCCGGCGGGAAAGGCGCACAGATCGAATGGGACGGGGATGATTTCGAGCTGCCGACGGATCCGGGAATCGCCTTTGCGCTGCTTTTGAACGAGTTGCTGACCAATGCGGTCAAGCATGGCGGTGCCCCCGGTTGCCGGCCGGTGCGTGTGGAAATCCGATCGGTTCACGGGCAGGTCAGGCTGGACGTGTCGAATGATGATGCCGCCGGTCCGGACACGGTCGAGGACGCTGCATCGGGCATGGGCCGGCAACTGATCAACGGCTTTGTCCGCCAGCTCGGCGGTGAAATGACGAGGCGCCGTGCCGCAGGGCGTTATCGCGTTTCGGTCATCTTCGACCCTCCCGCCGACACTGCCAGCTGATCCTCTGACCACTCCGCAGGCATGGCGGCGAAGCGGCCGAAGCCTGCATCGACCAACCGGGCTGGCTCAGGTGTCGCCGTCACGCTTGTTGGCTTCCTCGACCTTGCTTCTCAGCCGGGCGAACATCTCCGCGGCATCATCCTGATCGGCGCTGCGCGCAACAGGTCCGGTCTGCGACCCGGCCGGCGGCACGTCGGATGCCGCTGGCGTGGACGTGTCCGGTTCCGGCGTGTCGCCGGGGGTATCCGGCGCCCCGGTCGCCGGCCAGTCGACCGTCTCTTCGGTGGCTGACGGCCCGGCGGCGCGCGGCGGTTCGCGGTCTGTAC